>CAZHPE010000073.1:0-1123 GCA_964534775.1 uncultured candidatus Brocadiaceae bacterium | reverse complement strand
CGGGTCGAACATTGCGTTGAAGCTCTCGGAAGGAATCACCGTACCATTGAGCTTGAACTCGAGGACATCTTCTTCCAAAACGATCTTCTCGAACGTCAGCCTCAACAGATCCGATCTCAAAGGCCATTCCCCGGCCCCGGTTGGAGTCTCGCCTCCGAGCGAGAAACGAATGACGTGGCTTCCCGACACCTCCAACGGCATTTGCCAACCTTCGTCCTCGAAAATGAAGTCGACGGACACCAACGCGTAGCGCTTGTCCTTCCACATGAGCACATCGGGGTCACCGATTTCCTCCAGGATTTGGCGATCTTCCTTGGAGAACGGGTGAGGCCGGTGGTTGAAATAGTTATAGACACAGATGCCGTCCACGCCGACATCCCAGTAATGGGCAGCGGCGCCCCTGAAACTCTCAATTGGCCGCTCCCCCGCCTCTCCGGTCGGCCAGTTCTCCAGGCAAGCATACACTTCCGTCCTGGTGTTCCGTGCGGCGGACACGAACTCATCCAGCCGGGCATCCATCACGAACTCGATGAAATGCTTCGGGACTATGTAGTCCAGAAGACCCTCTTTGATCCACGTGACACCGTCAAGCCCGATCCTGCGGCCGGCCTCCACCGTAACTGGCACGAGCGCCCCAAGCTCCCTGTGTTGGCCGGTTGCCTTTTCGATCTCGTCCAGCCGATCCCTCACGCGCCTTACGAACTCCGTCATCCGTCCCAGCTTCTCCGGCGCTTCCTCCGGCCTGAAGTAAAAGGGATGACGCATGAAGTCCAGCTCCAGCCCGTCAGCGTCCGTCCTCTCCATGAACTCGTCGATTCTCTCCAGGACGTACTGCTGCACCTCGGGATGCGAATAATCGTATAGGATCTTCTTCCAATCCTGCGTTTCGCGGAGAACCCTCGATGTGTCTATCTCAGGGTTTATGCGATATTCCGGATGCTCGAGCCAGAACGCGGCGACGGTCGGGACCTTCTCCGGGCCCTGTGGCGAGTAGGCGTAGTGGGCGTCGTTCATCCTGATGCTGGCAATCGCCCTGAGACCCCTGTCCTTCGCGCGTTGAAGGAGCGCAGTGTGAGGGTCGATCCCAAAGGTCCGCAGGTGCTGGATATTGCGTGCGTTTCGC
>CAZHPE010000072.1:0-13477 GCA_964534775.1 uncultured candidatus Brocadiaceae bacterium | reverse complement strand
CCGAAACACGCCCAGAACGCCCTCTGGGGCACCATTCTTCGCTCTGCCACGGCCGCCCCGCCCCGTGCGGGGAATGCATTTGCAAGCGTCTCCGGAACCATTATAATCCAGCATTGAGACGCGCGCGCGGGTTTTCGCGGGGAGCCAACATGCCTTCAAGCTCGTGGGGCCGTGGCAGATGAGCGAACCCATCCGTAACGTGATCAGCATGCGGGACTTCGGCCGGGACCAGATCCTGCACGTCCTCGAAGTGGCGGGCGACATGGAGGCTGGCAGCCAATTCGGCCTGCTCCAGGGGCGCGTGCTGGGGCTGATGTTCATGGAGCCATCCACGCGGACCCGCCTGAGCTTTGCATCGGCCATGATGCGGCTAGGAGGGGAGGTGCTGGATTTCGGCACCGCCGAGGCATCCTCGTTCAAGAAAGGCGAGAGCCTCACCGATACGATCCGCATGCTGGCGGGTTACTGCGACGTGATCGCCATGCGCCACTCCTGGGAGGGGGCGGCGCGCCTGGCGGCGGAGATCAGCGGCCTGCCGGTAATCAACGGCGGCGACGGGGCCAACCAGCACCCGACGCAGACGTTCCTGGACCTCTACACGATCAGGAAGACCCACGGCACGATCGAGGGCCTGAACGTGGGTTTCCTGGGGGATCTGCGTTACAGCCGCACCGTGCACTCCCTGGCCGAGGCGCTCGGGCACTTCGGATGCAAGCAGTTCTTCGTGTCGCACGAGTCGCTCCGCGCGCCGGGTCACCTGCTGGACGACCTGCAGGCCCACGGGGTGGAGTATTCGGAATCCGGCGACATCGTGGCGGTCCTTCCGCAGCTCGACGTCCTCTACTGCACGCGCATCCAGGAGGAGCGGTTCGCGGATCGGATCGAGTTCGAGCGCGTCAAGAGCGTCTACCGCGTGGACAGAGCGCTGCTGGAGGGCAGCGGCGTGCGCGATACTCTGAGGATCATGCACCCCCTGCCGCGTGTGGACGAGCTTAGCGAGGACGTGGATGACACCCCGTTTGCGGTCTACTTCCAGCAGGCCCGCAACGGCATTCCCGTCCGGCAGGCCCTGCTCGCCATGGTTCTGGGAAAGGTGTGACGATGCCGCAGGCAGAGCAGAACCCCGAGGAGAAGCGCGTAACGGCGATATGCAACGGCACCGTCATAGACCACATCCCCAGCGACGCCACCTTCCACGTCGCCCAGATCCTCCAGGTCGAGCGCGAGCAGCACATGGTGACCGTCGGCATCAACCTGGCGAGCAATCACCTGGGCAAGAAGGGCATCATCAAGATCGAGAACCGCGAGTTGACGCCCGACGAGGTGAACAAGATTGCCCTGCTGGCGCCGGAGGCCACGGTGAACATCATCAGCGACTTCCAGGTCGTGGAGAAGTCGCGGGTGCAACTGCCCGAGATCATCGAGCGCGTCGTTGCGTGCTTCAACCCCCGCTGCATCACCAACCAGCAGACCGTAATCACCCGCCTGCAGGTGATCGAGCCATCGCCGCCGGTGCTGCGGTGCCTATACTGTGAGCGCGTGATGCGCGGCGGCGAGATCATCCTGAAGTGACAGGGCGCAGCACGCCCTGAGCCGCTGACCCCTTCCCCTCGCCGTAAAAGCCGCCGTGCTGGACACGATTGGCGTCGGGGAGAGAGGAAGCGTTTTTCAGACGAACCGCTACTGGCCAATCCTCTCCAGTGCCTCCCCCTTTTGCCTCATGTGCTTCTGCCTCGCCTCTGTCTCCAACCGCCTCAGATCCGGTCTATGAGCTTTTCGGCCGCCTCGGGCGTGAGGGCCTTGACGATTTCGACCAGCAGTTTGAGCGCGGCATCGTAGTCATCGGTGTGGATTATGCCCGCATGGCAGTGTATGTAGCGGGCGGGTTGGCCCAGCATCACGCACGGCACGCCCCGGGAATGAAGCTGGATGGCGCGGCCATCGGTGGCGCCGCGTTCGATCAGCGAGAGCTGGAGGTCGATCTCCTTCTTCTCGGCCACATCCAGCACGAAGTCGCGGAAGCGCTGATGCGCGATCGTGCCGGCATCGAGCATGTAAAAGGCCGGCCCCCTGCCCAGCGATACCTTGACCTCGCCCTCGATCCCCGGCACGTCCGTGGCGAGGCCCACATCGAGCACGACGCAGAAGTCCGGCCCCACCACCTCTGCGCTCGTGGTCGCCCCGCGCGTGCCCACCTCCTCTTGCACGGTGGCCACTCCGTATACGGTGTTGGGATGCGCGACATTCCTGAGCGACTTGATCAGGTCCACCATCAGCGCGCAGCCCACCCGGTCGTCCCAGGCCTTGCCCATGAGGTACTTGGGGTTCTTGAGCTGCGCGAATTCCTGCGAGGGCACGATGGGGTCGCCGATGCGGACGGCGAACTTCTCGGTGGCTTCCTTCTTATTCTTCGCGCCCACGTCGATGAACATCTTGCTCATCTTGATGACCTTCCCACGTTCCTCAGGCGGCGTCATATGGGGCGGCGTGCAGCCAATAACCCCCCGCACCCCCCCCCTCCGGGTCTTCACCACCACCTCATGGCCTAGCAACGTCTGGTCCAGCCACCCGCCAAGGGGTACGAAGCGCAGGCAGCCGCCCTCGGCGATGTCCTTGACTGCAAAGCCGATCTCGTCCATGTGCGCAGGCACCATGATGCGCGGCCCGTCCGAGCTGCCGGCCTTCTTGCAGATCAGGCTGCCGAGGTTGTCGGACTCGAACTCCACCAGCCCGTCGAGTTCCGCCCGGATGAAGTCGCGCACGCTGCTCTCGAAACCGGGAACGCCGCCAAGCTCCGACAGGGCCTTCAGCATTGCAAGGGTCTGCTTCCTCATTTGATTCACTCCGCAACTGGTATCGGAACGGCCCGCCTGGGTCTCAGGCATCGTTCACGTAGGGGTTCTTCCCGTCGAAGCAGTGTATCTTCAGCATGTCCGCGCCGCCGGGCGTATGGGTGGCGGCGCCAGCCACGCAGATGAGGGTCTCGCCAACCTCGACGCAGCCAAGTTCCAGGAGCCGGGCCTCGCCGCGCTCGATCATCTCATCGGTGCTGTCGAACACGGGGAACAGCACCGGCTGCACCCCCCACACAACGGCCAGCCGCCTGTAGGTGGCCTCCACCGGAGTGAGGGCATAGATGGGGAACTCGGGCCGCCGCTGCGAGAGGTACCGGGCCGTGGCGCCCGTCGTCGTGAAGGCCACCACCCCGCCGGCGCCCACCCGCCGCGCAACCGCGCAAGCCGCCTCGGCAAGGGCCTGCTCGCGCACGGCTTTGGGGCCCGTAAGGGCCGCCGCGCGACCGATGGGCTCCTGGCGCAGCAGTTCCTCCGCCTCCCGGGCGATACGTACCATCGTTTCCACCGTCCGCACCGGATAGCGGCCGATGGCGGTCTCGGCGCTGAGCATCACGGCGTCCGTGCCGTCGAGGATAGCATTGGCCACGTCGCTGGCCTCGGCGCGCGTAGGCCGGCGGTTACGCACCATCGAGTCGAGCATCTGCGTGGCCGTTATCACCGGCACGCAGGCGCGGTTGGCCGCCGCAATGATCCGCTTCTGGGCGGCGGGGACGCTCTCGGGCGGCATCTCGATGCCCAGGTCGCCCCGTGCGACCATCAGTCCCTCGACGTGCTCCAGGATCGCCGGGAGCCCTTCGACCGCATCGGGCCGCTCGATCTTGGCGATCACCGGCATGTCGGGCGCGCCGAGGCGCTCCAGCTCGCCTTTCAGCCGCAGCACGTCCTCGGCCGAACGAACGAACGAAAGCGCCACGACGTCGATCGCGCCAGTCTCCACGCCGAATGCCAGATCGGCTAGGTCCTTGTCCGTTGGCGCCCGGATCGACAGGTCCACGCCCGGCAGGTTCATGCCCCTACGCTCGCCCAGGATATCGCCCGCCACCACCTCGCAGTGGACCTCACCGGCCTCCGCGGCCAGAATCCTGAGTTCGATGGCGCCGTCGCACAGCAGGATCACGTTGCCCGGCCGGGCGTCTTCCGCCAGACGCTCGTAGCCCGTCGCGATCCTGTCCTCGTCGCCCAGGAAGTCGCCTGCGGCAATCGTCAGCCGCCGCCCGGCGACAAGACGCACGCCCTCGGGGTTACGGAGCCGCCCGGTGCGGATGCGAGGCCCCTGGAAATCCTGCAGTATGGCAACTGGGCGGTGCAACCGCCCAGGTCCATCGGGCCCGTGAGGGGGCGGCAAGTCCAGGTCCCTGCGCACGCGAAGGATGCGCTCGATGGTCCGGGCGTGCTGCTCATGCGTGCCATGCGAGAAGTTCAGCCGCAGCACATCCGCCCCGGCCAGGACCATGCGCGCCAACGTCGACTCATCGTCGCAAGCCGGCCCGACGGTGGCCACGATTTTCGTGCGAGGCTCGGTCACGAAAGGCCCCTCCCAACGATGCGCAATGGTCTCTGCCATCCGTTGGGTCGGCGCCCGGACTGCGGAAAGGCTGGCAGAACAAGGCATTCTGATCCACGGAATACACGGAAGGACGGGGCGTTCTGTAGTGCTCCTCTTCCGCGCGTTTCCGTGCGTTCCGTGGGCACGTGGTCGGCCGTCCGTCTTCTTGGGTTCATGAGTCCCCGGAAGGCTCGGTCGCGGGCGGCGGTGCAAGCGCCTTTGGATGGAAGGCCGAGGGGTCGGCCGCGAGCGGCTGCTTCAGCACCTCGATCGCCCTGGCGTGCTGAGCTTCTCTGGCCTTCACGAGGGCCTCTATCCACTCGGCGATATCCTCGCCGTCAGCGGACTTGGGCAGCGGCTGAATCTCGCCCACCTTGACGTCCGGCTCAATGCCTTCGCCCTCGATCACCTGGCCAGAAGCCACCGTGTAGCGCGCAACCGTCAGTCTCACGCCGGAGTCGTCCGGCAAGGGGTGATTCCTGGTGACGGACCCCTTGCCCACGGTCTTCGTGCCCACCACAGTGGCCCTGCCCAGGGCCTGCAGCGCGCCGGCCACAACCTCGCTCGCGCTGGCGGAACCGCCGTCAACCAGAACGACGACCGGCACCTCCACCGGCAGGGCAACCGCCGGCCCGGCATCCATCTCCAGGCGCTCTTGATCCAGCCGGCTCTGGAGCTTCACGATCAGACCCTCCGCCACGAACAGGTCGCACAACTGGACGGCCTGATCCAACAGCCCGCCGCCGTTGCCCCGCAGGTCGATGATGAGGGCTTCGAGGGCGCCTTCCGCCTTCAGGGCTTTCAAGGCAGCCAAGACGTCCTCTGCCGTGTGCCCATTGAAAACTGTGATACGGATGATGCCGATGCCGGGTTCGGCGACCTCGTGGCTGACGTTTTCGACCCTTATCCTCGAGCGCGTCAACGGGATCGTTTCGTTGCGGCCCGTGCGGCCCTTGAGAACTTTCAGCGCCAGGTCTGTGCCCGGTATGCCCTTTGTCAGTTTGACCAGATCTTCAATCGCCATGCCTTCGGTGCTCTGATCGTTCACCCCCACGATGATGTCGCCCACTTCGATACCGCCCTCCTTCGCCGGCCCATCGTAAACCTCCATTATGACGGCACCGGCCGGATGGGGACGTATCATAACGCCGATGCCCCCGTATTCGCCCTCAGCAATCTCCGCGAGCCTCAGCATCTCGTCCGGATCCATGTACCCGCTGTAGCGGTCACCCAGGCTGCGAAGCATGCCTTCCATGGCCCCCTTGTGGAGTTTCTCCTCGTCGACCTCCTTGACAAAGTTCTCCGGAATGTGCTTCAGCGCGTCACTGTAAGCGGCCACGCGCCTCTTGTGTTCGCTGGGCCAGGACTGAACTGTCAGCCGGACGGCGACAAAGAGGACAAGCAACAGGCTCAAGACGGGCAGATAGTGCCCGCGCGCTACACCGTCCCGGCGCCCTGCTGAACCGTTGCGCATGAGTGTATAGCCTTCAGGTATAGCGGGTCCGCCGCCCTGACAGCCCCGAACCTTGACGGTCGCTTCAAGGGGGAAGAAGCACTTCGCCCATCCCATGTTAGCAGATGAACCAGAGCCGGACAAGGATCCGGTTTGCCTGCCGAGCTATCCTCGACGGTCCTTCTCGGCGGCGGCACGGCCCCAAAAAGAAACCTCTTGCGGAGGGGGCGGAATGTGAGAGAATCGGGGCCTTCCGTCAGGGCGGTCGGAACGTGGTTTGGGGTGCCCTGGGGTCCGGGGGCAGCACTGGCCCGTTCATTCCAATTTCCCCGTCGTGCTCCCACGGACGAGAAACGCGCACAGATAGAGCGCCTGCTCCGTCCCGGTGAGCAGCTCGTGCTGTTGACCGAGAGCGATATTGCGTCGGATGGGACGTTCGGCCGAAGCTGGCTCGCGGTGAGCGATCAGCGTGTGATGACCTTCGGCGACGGGGAAGTCCGCGTCCCGCTGGTGGAGGCGGCGCTTGCGGACCTGAAGGAAGCGCGCTGCGTGCACCGCGTGGGCCGTGCGGCGCTGGAGACCCAGTTTGACGGCCGGAAGGTTGAACTGGTGCGCTACACGAACTCGTACAACGAGAAGCTTGCCCGCATCGCCATCGCCCGCGCCGTTCTGCATGACCCGAAGATACTAATCCTGGACGAGGCCACCTCATCAGTCGACTCCGAAACCGAGCAGCCCATTCAGGAGCCTCTTGCTCGGCTGGTCAAGGGCCGCACCACGTTCGCCATAGCGCACCGGCTCTCAACGCTCAGGAACTCAGACCGCCTCATGATTCTGGAAGAGGGCGAGGTGTCGGAGTTTGGTTCGCACGAAGAGCTGATGAAGCAAGAAGGCCCCTACCACCGACTCGTGCAGATACAGCCCGAACTCTCATCTGTCACGGCCGTGGGCGGGTAGCGGATCGCGGTGGGAAGGAAGCTGGCAGGCCGCTCGCGAGGCCCCAACCATGAAGGACCCGGACCGGAAGAAGCCCCCCGCTTTGGAGCGTGAGCCGGCCTTTGATTTCCTGGACGAGCGGTGGATCAAGCTGCGCCGGGACGGTCGCGGCCATCTTCGCCTGACGATCGCTGGCGACCGCTCTTACCTATACATCAAGGCCGTGAAGGCGTTCCCTCACAGCGAGCCGCACGGCGACCTCGGCCCCCTCGATGCGCGCGCGGGCGACAAGGTCATCGGCATCGTCGTGGACCCTGCCAAGATGGATGCCACCTCCGAACAGGCCGCCGAAGGGGCGCTTCAACACCACCACTTCATCCCGACAATCACCCGGGTCGCAAGCCTTAAAGAAGAGTTCGGGGCGGTCTACATCGAGGCGGAAACCGACCGGGGGCCGGGCCACTTCGTGGCCCGGGGCATCCGCGACGGCATCGAGGACCTGGGCGACGGCTCGCTGCTACTGCCGGATGTGGACGGCAACCGCTATCGCATCGCCGACTGGCGGCACCTCGATCCAAAGTCCAGACGCCTGCTGGAGCGGGTCATATAGCGCGGCGTCACCTTTCCTACCCCGGTTCCCAGCCGCACCAGATCACCCGCCCCCGCTCAGGAAGCCCGCGATGGCGGTGAGAGGGACGCCGTCGATTGCGATCTCGGGCGCGTAGACGACCTCGTCCGCCGCCCACACGATCACGCCCCGATGCTCGCCCCCGACGCCGATGACGCTGTTGAACATCCGCCCAACATTGTCATCCATGCGCACCACGTTCGGCAGGAGCGGCTCGACGATTCGACCGCCGCGGATCAGGTGACTGTCGGCGATCACGGTGCAGGTGAAGTCCCCCGCATTCAGGCCGTTCACTGGGTAAGTGTACCATATCCGGCCGACATAGATCCCATCGCCGACGGCCCAGAGGAGTTCGTCGCGCTCCATCGGCTCGGCGGATTCGATGACCGCGTTGGTCGGGGCGGTGCCTGGCGTGCCGGCGTGGCCGCGGCCGCCGCCGGTCCGAAACCGGAAGCCGTTGCGCGGCACGAAGGCCTGCGGGTAGTCGGCGGGCTCGACGCCCAGCTTCTCGCGTCCCTCCGGGTCCTTCAGGATGCGGCGCGAGTCGTAGTGGTCGGCCAGCGTCCCCACCATCACACCGCCGCGGATCAGGTCCGTACGCCCGGTGGGGAGGCCCTCGCACGTGATGCCCTTCGAGCCCATGCGCCCGGCCAGGGCACCGTGGTCGTAAAGGGAGAGCTGCGTGTCCATCACCTGCTGCGTGAGCTTGCCGAGGTAGCACGAGCTGGAGGCATAGATGCTGCCGAGGTCAAGCGACGGCAGCACGACGTGCGTAAGGATGTCCGTCACCGCCTGGGGACCCAGCACGACGCGGTACTTGCCCGATTCGATCTTCCGTCCGCCCACTGCGGCGAAGGCATTTTCGGCGGCCTCGGCACCCACAGCCCCGGAGAAGTCGCCACGCCGCGCCCCCGTGCACCAGCCCGTCCCCTTGGCCTGCTCGGCCTCCACCATCGCGGTGAGCGCCGCCATTACGAGGGTCGTCTCGTCCGTCTGCACCCGGGGCATGCTGGAGCTGGCCACGGCTATGCGTTCCTGGACGATGGTGACGTCGCCGCCGAGGATGAAAGCGAGCGCATCCGCACTGCGCCCGAGCTGAGCGGCGCCGCTTTCGAAGGTCTCGAGCGCCCCCTCGACGGCCTCCCATCCCAGCCCCACTATATCCTCGTCGGCCATTTCCATGAGGGCGGGGTCATGATAGCCCTCGAGCGTGCGCTCCTCGCCCGTGGGGCGGGGGAGGCTCTCAAACGTGGGGTCGGCCACGGCGCCGGCACGCGCCTTCTCAAACGCCGAACGCACGGCCCCTTCGCTCAGGTCGCCGGTCTCCTGGCCCGAGCCGATCCGCGCCTCGGCCCCGTCGAAAACGACCTGCAGCCCCACTCCGAACGAGGCAGCCGACTTCGGCTCCAGCACCCCTTCGCACGGGATGTGCGAGCTGTAGCCCAAGCGCGCCACAAAGATATCGTTCGCCGCTACGAAGGCCTCCGCCTCCCGCACGCCCTCCCGAGCCTGGACCCAGCGCAGGGCCTGCTCAGCCGCTTCCTGGAGTCTGCTCAATTCCTGCATGCTTTAGCTCTCCCAGCCAGGACAAGACCCATCAGGAACCCAGGATTCGTGGAGCCAGGCAAGGCGCAAGAAACCGCTTCTTGCTCTTGGCCCTGCCGCTCGTTGTTTCCCTGCCATCCTTATGGTTCTTGACGTGTTGCAGGTGTCTTCTCAGCCCCTGCCCGTGACCCTTGCTCGGCTGCGCAGCGTGGGGGCGCCGTTGCCGAGTTTCTTGACCTGCATGGGCTGCCCTTTGCCGCAGTTGGGGATGGGGCTCAGGCGGAAGTCATCCCCCACCGCATCCACGCTCGAAAGGAAATCTTTGCTGTCACTGGTGACGCCGCCGTCGCGGTAGAGCTGTCCGATCCGGCCGTTGCGTATCTCGTATGCCCGGCGGGCCGTGATGCGGAAGTTCTCCCGGCTCTCGCTGATCGACGGGACGCGCATGGCAACGAGGTAGTAGCCGTCCTCGACCTCAGAGATGATCTGCTCCGGCGACGCGTTCCCGCCGGCAATGCAGGTGTTGGACATGCGGATCAGGGGCACGAGCGAGGCGTCAGTGGCCCGGTAGTGCCCGTTGGGCTCGGCGCCGGTCAGGGCCGCCGTCTGGCGGCTGTTCATGAAGCCGCTGAACACGCCGCGGTCGATGTGCACGACCTTCCGGGCGGGCGTGCCCTCATGGTCGTACTCGTAGTGCCCGTAGCCCGGCAGGAGGGGGTCCGAGTAGGCCGTCACGAGTGGCGAAGCGATCTGCTCGCCGATCTGGCTGCGGTTCAGGTCGCCCAGCAGCCACGAGCGCCCCGCGTAGGCCGTCTCCCACTTCAGCGCCCGGTCCAGCTCCGACGGGTGACCTATGATCTCGTGGGCCAGCAGCGCGTTGTAGTGCGGGTCGGTCACCACGGTCACCTCGCCCTCGCTCGCCGGCAGGGGCGGTGCGGCGCAGAGTTCCACTGCCTCGCGGGCCAGGCCCAGCGCGGACTCGTGCAGGCCGGGGCACGCCAGCAGCGGCTCGTCCGTGACGCCGCGTTCCAGCACCTCCCAGCCCCTCTGGTGCCCGATGTAGTCGTAGTGTTCCTGCCCGGCCTCCCCGTTGTTGGCCACCACGAAATGCATTCCCTGGGTCAGTGCGTAGCTCCGGTCGATCAGGGCGCCCTCGCTGGAGGCGAAGATGTCTCGGGTCAGGAAAGTCACGGCCTGCACGGCGTTGTATCGCACGTCGCCGCTCACGCCAGCGACGGCCTTGGATATGTCTGTGCACAGCCGGCACACCGCTTGTGGATCGATGCTCCGAGGGTCGGTCTCGTAGATGGCCGCGACCACGTCCTGGCGCGCATCTACAGGGGCCAGTTCGTACGAACTGAGACTCCCGCCCGCGCCGGGGAAACGCTCTGCGGCGGCCTTCTTACGCGCGGCGCCGGCCCGTGCACGCTCGTGGGAGTGGCCAATGGCCTCCGCCACGATCTGCGGCAGGCGCGACACGTCGGACGGGCCCAGGGTGAGGCCGTAGTGCCCGGAGGCCGCAGCCCCGTCGCCCGCCACCACGCGCACGCCCAGGGCTAGCTCGAAGTCCCGAACGCTGGCCTTTGGCTCCCCATTCTCCGCCCAGGCGGCGCAGCCCTCGCGGACCTCCAGACGCACGTCGCCGTAGACGAAGCCCGGCAGCCTCTTGCCCTCGCCCTCGATCACGTTCAGGACCTCGGCCTTCACGGCATCGAGATCCTCACAGCGGATACCCGACGTCTTGCCCATTTGGATGCCCTCTTCCCGTGGACCTGTACGGCATGTTCCTGACTTGCGCTCCAAGCATTATAGCGCCAAAGGCTCCCGCATGCCGGGGTACCTTCAGGAGCGTCTGAGGGCAGCCGGCGTTTTGACGCTCCGCATGTTCATGAGGTATACTGGCAGCGGTAGGGAAGCGTGTCCACATGCCGCGTCCCTGTCAACCGTTACCCTTTGATGTTATTCGCCCGCGGCTACGGATGCGCCTGCGCGCCTTCACGGGGGTCTGATGATATGCGATGGTTCCTCAGGTCGAAGATACACACCGCCACTGTCACAGATGCGAAAGTTGAGTACGTCGGCAGCATCGGGATTGACGCCGAGCTGGTCGAGAAGGCGGGACTGCTGGCGGGCGAAAAGGTGCTGATCGTAGATAACACCAATGGCGCCCGCGTGGAGACCTACGTGATCCTTGAGGAGCCTGGCTCAGGCGCCATCTGCGTCAGGGGCGCCGCTGCCAGGCTTATCAAGGGCGGAGACCAGGTGATCGTGATGGGTTTCGAGCTTGCTGACCATCCGGTTGAAGTCAAGAACGTCCTGGTTGACCAAGAGAATCGATTTGTCCGGTATCTGTGAGCGGGGGAGACGCTCGTGCCGATCTACGTGTACCGTTCGGCTGGCGAGGGGTGCGAGCGGTGCCGCGACGGGCTCGAGGTGCTTCAGGAGATGCGCGAGGCGCCGCTGAAGGCCTGCCCGCATTGTGGCCGCCATGTCGAGAAGGCGCCGGCGGGTTTCAGCGCCGGTAAGCCCTCGGTGCTGGGCAGCTGCCACCTGAAGGAGCACGGGTTCAAGAAGCTGCGGCGCACGGACAAGGGTGGCTACGTTGATGATACGTGAGGGCCACGATGACGGATGGAAGCATTGCCGAGAACTATCGTCGCATTCGGGAGGAGCTGCCCGGCGAGATTGATATCCTCGTTGCCGCCAAGGGCTGTAACCCCGACGAACTGGCGGAGGTCATGCAGGCCGGGGCGCGCATCTTCGGCGAGAATTACGTTCAGGAGGCCGAGGCGGCGATGGCCGCGCTTGGAGAGCGGGCTGGCACGGCACAATGGCACATGATCGGCCACCTGCAGCGCAACAAGGTCAGCAAGGCGCTCGACCTATTCGATCTGGTTCAGACGGTGGATTCGGCCCGGCTGGCTGGCGCGCTGAACAACCGGGCTGCTGAGCCTCTCGGCGTGCTGGTGGAGGTGAACATCGCGGGCGAAGAGAGCAAGTCCGGCGTGGCGCCGGGCGAGGTGTTGCACCTGCTGAAGGAGATATCGGCCCTGGATAAGCTGCAGGTGGAGGGCCTGATGACGATGGAACCGTACTTCGAAGACTCCGAGAGGGCCCGGCCCTACTTCGTTCGGATGCGCGGGCTGTTCGAGAAACTTCGGGGCGCGGGCCTGCCGAACGTCGACCTCCGCATCCTGTCCATGGGCATGAGCAACTCCTGGCGCGTGGCCGCTGAGGAAGGTGCCAGCATGGTGCGGCTCGGCAGGGCCATCTTCGGCCCGCGCGGGACGTAGGCGAAAAGCGGGAGTTCGGCACAGATGAACGTGAAGGACGAGAATATGACGCAGCTTGAGCTTGCGAGAAGCGGGCAGGTGAGCCCCGAGATGGAGCATGTGGCGGCCGCGGAGGGCATGGACGCGCAGGTGCTTCTCGCACGGGTGCGCGAGGGGCGCGTGGTGATCCCCGCGAACGCGAACCACACGGGCCTGCAGCCCGTAGGCGTGGGCGGGGGTCTGCGCACAAAGGTCAACGCCAACATCGGCACCTCGCCGGGCCGCTCGTGCGTGGAAGCAGAGCTCGCCAAGCTGCGCGCCGCGCTGGAAGCCGGCGCGGACACGGTGATGGACCTGAGCATCGACGGGGATCTGGACGCGATCCTCCGGCAGATACTGGCCAACTGTCCCGTGCCGTTGGGAACAGTGCCGATCTACAACACCGCGGTCAGGTGCGGCGGCGGAGCCGAGATGACGTCCGAGGCCTACCTTGAGGACTTCGAAAGGCATGCTCGCGCTGGCGTGGACTTCGCAACCGTGCACGCGGGGGTCACCCGGCAGTGCATCCCGCTTGCAGAAGCGCGCCTTATGGGCGTGGTGAGCCGGGGCGGCTCGCTTCTGATAAAGTGGATGCGCGAGCGCGGGGCCGAGAACTTCCTGTACGAGCGCTTCGATGACGTTCTCGATATGGCGCGCGCGCATGATGTCACATTGAGCCTCGGCGACGGGCTGCGGCCCGGGTGCATCGAGGACGCGACGGACGAGGCCCAGATCACCGAACTCAAGACCCTCGGCGAACTGGCCCGGCGCGCACGCGAACGAGGCGTGCAGGTGATGATCGAGGGCCCGGGGCATGTCCCGCTGCACGAGATCGCCGAGAACATGCGCATGGAGAAGGAGCTCTGCGACGGCGCGCCGTTCTACGTGCTCGGGCCGCTGCCCACCGACGTGACCCCTGGCTACGACCATATCGCGGGCGCGATCGGCGGCGCACTGGCAGCCATGTCCGGCGCGGACTTCCTCTGCTACGTCACGCCGATGGAGCACGTGGGGCTTCCGGGGCCGGAAGACGTGCGGCAGGGGGTGATCGTCACGCGCATCGCCGCCCACGTCGGCGACATTGCAAAAGGCATAGAAGGCGCCCGGGAGCTCGACGGCCGGATGAGCGAGGCGCGCGGGCGGCGCGATTGGGACGTGATGCTCGAGCTTGCCCTCGACCCCCAGCGGTTCGGCGAAGTCCTT
>CAZHPE010000071.1:0-13661 GCA_964534775.1 uncultured candidatus Brocadiaceae bacterium | reverse complement strand
GGGATAGCCGAGCTTGGCCGAGCAGCTTGAAACCAGTATCACCGCCCCGCCGCCCCGCTTCGCCATGTGGGGCAGCGCGGCCTGCGCCAGGAAGAAGCAGCTCCTCAGGTTCACGGCCATCACGAGGTTCCAGTCGGCCTCCGTGGTTTCCGCAAAGGGTTTGTGCAGGTTGACGCCGGCGACGTGGACAAGGATGTCGAGCGCCGGGCCGCACTCATCGACGCCGCTTCGGATCGCTTCGACGTCCGCGAGATCGACCTCCCGGCCGGCGAGCTGCGGGTTGCTCGCGAGGGGCTCCAGGTTGATGTCGAACACGGTCACGCTCGCGCCCGCCTCGGCGAGCGCTCTTGAGATGGCAAGCCCTATGGCGCCCGCGCCCCCGGCGACGATGGCGCCCTTACCGGCAAGATCGATTACCATTCTTCTCCCTCCTCGCAGGCCGCAGTTCCCGGCACATGGCGCGCAGGGATTACTGGACTGCCGAGGGGGAATGGTAGGGCTTCCGGCGACGCGTGTCAACGCGTTTTCCACCGCGTGCTCGCGGGCGCTACAGGGCCGCTATGTGCCTATCAATTCCTACACGGACCCTACACGAGCACTGCAGAAACGCCGCACGAACGCTGCACAATGCCCACCGAACCGTGACATCGGCGGCGCGCGCCAAGCTGATTTCGCCCCCCGAGCGGGTGCCTATATGCCAAAGACACCACGTCCGTCCCCTCCTGCCCGCCGCCGTCGTCGGACCCCGAAAGCATCCCTTGGTTTTGTGCGCGCACATGTGCCCTGAGCATAGTCGTTTTGCGCGGGCGTGTGTCCGATATGGTGCATGATTTTCGGCGCGAGCCGGTCCATGTCATGCGGCAGCCCGCCCCGCCGGGCGGCGCCAAGAAGGAGTCCAGAGTCGGATGACCGGTATCACATCCAGAGGCGGTTCAGGCTCCCTGTGCGGCCACCGTAAGATCAGGAAACATCGTCTCCGGGGTGACGTTCAGGCTTCGGAGTCTATCATATCCCTCGGTTATCGCCACCAGGGAGCCTTGCATGGCGGAATCGCATGCCTGTTGGGCCTATTCTGGTTTGGCAACAGAATCTTGATGATAACGAGCTCCCGTCCGTCTGAATCCTTAAGGGCACAAGACTGGTCCGCAACAGACGCGCAGTCCTACCAAGGACAACCCAGGGATTCCAAGGCAAAGGTGCGGCACAAGTTCGCCTCGAACGCACGTTCGTCGGCGAAGGGAAATATGAAACAGCCCTGCTGGGCCGCCATGCGCTCGTTCATTCGTTCCGGCTCCACGGGGAGGGCGAGGGGTTGCATAATCTTCGGTGGCCTCTCAAACTCCTTGAGCCATATACGCTTGTTGCACTCCTTGCAAGCCCCCTCCCTCCGTCGTGAAGCATGGCGCGAATCGCACCACCCGGTGCGGCCCAGTTTTTCCATTGCTTTATCCCAAAGGCGGCGGGATGTCACGGTCCATACTACTGGCCGTGGAAGCTGGCAAGTAGCTGGCCAATGGCACGAGCATCTGTCATTCGGAGGCACCGGCTCCTCTCCCAGACAAACCTCGATGGCGAAGAACACTGCCGCCCAAAACGATTTCGCGAAATCAAGCAGCCCGTGTGGCCGTCGTAGTGCTGGGGCATTGCCAGCCAGTCCACTCGATCCTTGTCCGGCACATCGATGCCCCGCAAATGCGCTATGCGCATGAAATGCGTCAGCATTCGCCTCTCGACGTCTGCCAACGCCTCGAGGCGTTGGCACGGTCCGCGTCGTCACCGGTACCGTCGTGCCATTCTTTCCAGACTTGTTCTCAGCTGCCAGGTCAGATCGCTATGACCACGAAAGACCCACTGAGCACGTTCCATGCGGCGAAGTTCTTCGGCGACACGGGATAGATCGTCCCAGGTATTGACAGACATCTCCATCTGGCAAAAGGCAGTCTTCTTACGCTCAGACATTGCCTCACTCCCTTCGTCCGCCCCGGAGCCTGCGCCCGTATTAGGAACGTTTCCCTGTCTGAGCGTTGTCGAAAGCCCGGGATGTCAGCCTACAGAACACGCACCGAAGAACTCTTGAAAGTGACATAGACCGGCGTGCCTGGCGAGAGCCCCATTTCCTCTGTGGACCGCCGGGTAAGGGAGACGTAGAACGTCGCACCGGCGTCCACGTTCAGGCGCACGCCGTCGGCGCTCTGCACGATCTCTCTGACGCGGCCCTGGAAGCAGTTGCGCGCGCTCGATGAGAACGGTTCGAGCGAGGCTATGATATCGTTCGCGTCTATGCCGATCGTGATTCTCGTCGCGCCGGGCGGCACGCTGCGAAGGTAGAAGCGCAGTCCCGGCTCTGTCTCCGCCCAAACGCCGTCGGCATCCCGCGCGATGCGCGCCCGGAACACGTTGTCGGGCTCCAGCGGCACGATGCGCCCATCAGAGAGCGAGATCAACTCGTCCCCGAGCCGCTGGGCCTGCTGAAGATCGTGCGTCGTCATCACCACCGTCGCGTCGTTCTCCTCCTGCAACTCGCGTATAATGCCCTCGACAACGGATATGTGATGGCGGTCGACGTTTGCCGTCGGCTCGTCCAGAAACAGCAGTTCAGGCTCCAGGATGACCGCGCGCGCTATGGCGAGGCGCTTGGCCTCACCGCCGGAGAGTTCCCGAGCTGGGCGGTGTTGGAGGCCGCCCAGCCCGAGCTTTTCCAGCGAGGCCGACGCTCTCCGAGAGATGTCCCGCTGGCCCACCCCGCGCTGGCGCAGGCCGTAGGTTGCGTTGGCGAGCACGGACGTGTCGAAGATGTAAGGGTCCTGCGCCACCAGCGCCACTTGCCGGCGCATCATCAGGCCGGCACGGCCGTTCGACGTCACCGGCCGCCCCCCGTAGAGCACGTCGCCCTTGGCGGGTTTATCGACCAGGGCCAGGATGGAGATGAGCGTGCTCTTGCCAGCGCCGTTGCCGCCGACGACGACGTGCATGCGACCGCGCGCGAAGGAAAGCGCCGGAACGTCAAGAACCAGTCGCCGCCCGTAGTATTCGCGCAGACCGCGCACCTCAATGGCCGCCGGGCTCGATCCGCCGCTGTTCATGGCGTATGTCCCTGCAATCGGTAGAGCAGCACGCTTATGACGAAAGCGACGGCCAGCAGCACGATCCCGAGCGCAACGCCCTGATCGAACTCGCCCATGCTAGCCTGCGTGGCGATCGTCGTGGTGATGCTCCGGGTGCGGCCGTAGATGTTGCCGCCGACCATCACGCTTATGCCGACCTCGCTGAAGACGCGGCCGAACCCGGCGAAGATCGCCGCCAGGAGCGCCGAACGTCCCTCCCGCACCACCTGCCACGTTGCGCGCAGGCGCGTGGCGCCCAAGGCCGTCGCCTCCCGCATCACGCGCCTGTCCACGCGCGAGACCGCGGCGACCGTCAGGGCAGCGATGAGCGGAATGATGAGCAGGACCTGCCCCGCGATCATCGCCTTCGGGGTGAACAGCCATCCCAGCGTGCCAAGCGGCCCGCGGCGGCACAGCAGCGAATAGCACACCAGCCCAACCAGCACGGTGGGCAGCGCGAAGAGCGTGTTGAGCGTCGTAATGACGAGCCTTCGACCACGGAACTTCCGCAGCGCCACGGCAAGGCCTGCCGGCACGCCGATCAGGCTTGCGATGCACGTGCTGCTCACTGCGATATAGACGGAAGTCCACACCGTCGCGTAGACTTCCGGGTCAAGGCTCACGAGGAGTCGAACCCCCCGGACAAGCCCGTCAAGGATGAAGGACGACCCAGCGTCGGCCACGGCCTACCTCCCTTGCGCGTTCGGCGTGAAGAGGGCCTTGCCGTCCATGCGGAACTCGCCGATCAGCTTCTGCCCCTCCTCGGATGTCATGAAATCGATCAGTTTTCCGGCGAGATCGTACCTGGCATGCCTGTTCCTCTCGGGGTTCACTGCGATGATGCCATATGGGTTGTAGAGCTTCAGGTCGCCCTCGATCAGGACGGGAAGGTCGATCCGCCCGTTCGACTCGAACGTAATATGCGTCCCGCGATCGGTCAGACAGTAGGCGCGCTGCTCCGAAGCCATAATCAGAGTGCTGCCCATCCCGAGGCCGGTTTCCAAATACCAGGACTGCCCCGGCGGCGAGACACCGGTGGCGTTCCATATCTCCAATTCCTTGATGTGCGTGCCCGAGTTGTCACCCCGCGAGCAGAACAAGGCCCGTGCCGCTGCGATCTTTTCGAACGCGGCCGCAGCGTCCTTCATGCCGCTTATGCCCGCCGGGTCGTCGCCGGGACCCGCGATGACGAAGTAGCTGTACATCACGCCCCTGCGATCCACGCCGAACCCCTTTTCGACGAACTCCTTCTCTTTCGCCGGCGCGTGCACCAGGAGAACGTCCACATCCCCGTTCTCGCCGAGTTTCAACGCCTTGCCCGTGCCGACGGCGATCACGTCCACCTCGCAGTCATACCATGCCTCAAAGCGCGGCAGCAGATGGCGGAGCAGGCCCGAGTTGTCCGTGCTCGTGGTGGTGGCAAGCCTGAGCCTGCCCTCGGCATCGTGCCCGGATCTCTCGGAACAGCCGCAGACGACCATCACCACGAAGGCCGCCATCTTCAGCATCGTAAGCGAACTGCGTGGCATGCCCTACCTCCAGTAATTGCGCCGCAGGACTCCGAGGAAGATCGGCCAGGGTTGAACTTCAATGCGGAACGGCAAGCGCGGCGCCCACCCTCCAACAGCAGGATTACACCAGACAATTCATACCGCCGTCAAGCGCCCATCCCCCGCGCGGCGCGGGTGCTTGCCAACGCAGGCCGCAAGTCATATCATGGCCGCGCGCGTGTTGAGGAGATCATCCTAATCCGAGGAGTTCCCGAGATGAGCGAAGCCGATGGCCAGAAGGCAAGTGGAGAGGACTTCCGCGCCCGTTTTCAACCGGTCGCGCTGACCCATGACTTCCCCTTTGAGGGGGAGAGGTGCGAGGCGGCCGAACGCGCCCGCAAGGTGTGCAGGGGGAACCGCCGCCTGTGGGGCATCCCCTTCGAGCTTGCCCCCGAGGGGGCTGGGGCGAACGTGCTGCGTCTGGCGGAGGGCGAGGAGACCGCCGTCGAGGTCGGCGCCACGGCCAGCCACCTGTGCTTCCTCCACTACTGGGAGGCGACATGCAGCCAGGGACAGCCGGAGGCGGGCTCCGACCTGGTCGGCGAGTACGTGCTGCAATACGCCGATGGCGAGACGGCCGCCGTGCCCATACGGGTCATGTTCGAGGTGGGCGCCGGCAACCACCCGTGGGGCAAACACATCTACGCCGGCGTGGGCGCCGAGATGATCCGGTCGCTGGACTTCATGAGCCAGGAATCCCGCAAGGAATGGGGCTGGGGGCGGCTCCAGGTGGACGTGGAAGACGGGAACCTGGGTGAACCGTGGATCTACGCCCTGGTCAACCCGCGCCCCGACGCGGAGGTCGCATCCGTCCTGCTGCGCGGCAAGCACTCCGTGCGCCTGTGCGTGATGGGGCTGACGCTCTACGAGGGGCCGGGGCACCCGCTGCGGCACAACCCCCGGCGCTACTACAGGCTGGCGCTGCCGGAACGGGCTGAGGTTGAGGCCATGGACGTGGATATGGGCGTGCTGGTGCGCGACGCGGGGGCGGCCGCGCCTCGGAACGATGAGTGGGTCGGGGCGGTGGAGGCGGGACTCGGCGTCCCAGCCGCCGCGCCGCTGGACGAGAGCGCGCGCCTCCTGGAGATCAGCGCCGCCGACGGCGCCACCCTCACCATCCGGAGCAAGAAGCTCGGCTCCGAGGACACCCACCACCTGAGCATGGGGGAAGCCCTGCACCGCGGCGCGAGCGAGGACTCCGGCGTGCGTCTGGAGGTGGTCCACCCGGCCGACTCGTGGGTGAACGTAACGGTCACAGACACCGACACCGGCAAGCCGATCGCGGCGCGCGTGCACTTCTCCGGCCCCAATGGCGAATACTACGCCCCCTACGGCCACCACACGGTGGTCAATGACAACTGGTTCGAGGAATACGGCGCGGACATCAAGCTCGGCCAGATGAGCTACGCCTACGTGCCGGGCGCCTTCCAGACCAAGCTGCCCGTGGGCGAGCTATACGTGGAGGCCGCCAAGGGCTTCGAGTACAAGCCGCTGAGGCAGCGCCTCAAGATCGAACCCGGCCAGCGGGAGCTCGAGCTTCGGCTAAAGCGCTGCGCCGACTGGCGCTCCGAGGGCTGGGTCACGGCGGACACCCACGTCCACTTCATCAGCCCCCACACCGCGTGGCTCCAGGGCCAGGCGGAGGGCCTGAACCTCATCAACCTCCTGGCCAGCCAGTGGGGACGCCTGTTCACCAACGTCGGCGACATCACCGGCGAGGTTGGCGTGGCGAAGGACGATACCCTCGTGTGGGTCGGCACGGAGAACCGCAACCACATCCTCGGCCACGTCTCAATGCTCGGCACGCGCGGCGAGCCGGTCTTTCCGATGTGCGCGGGCGGACCGGGCGAGGCCAACATCGGCGACCCCGACGAGCGCACCCTCGCCGACTGGGCGGACGAGTGTCGCGGCAAACAGGGCGTCGTGGTGCGGCCGCACTTCCCCTCCCCCAATCTCGAGAACCCCGTCGACATCGTGCTGGGGAAGTTCGACGCACTGGAGATCCGCGCCTACAGCGCCCCGGCCAGCGGCTCGCTGGAGGTGCACATGCTGCGCGAGTACTACCGCTACCTGAACTGCGGCTACCGCGTGGCGTGCGTCGGCGGCACGGACAAAATGTCGGCCGGCATGCCGGTCGGCGGCGTTCGCACCTACGCGCAGCTCGACACCGACCGCCCCTTCGACTTCGAGAACTGGGGCGAAGCGGTGAGGGCCGGGCGGACCTTCAGCACCTCCGGCCCGCTCATCGACCTGAAGGTCGAGGGTGCCGGCATGGGGGGCGAGGTTCGGCTCACCGGCGGCGCGGGCACGGTCGAGGTGCGGGCGTCGGCCGAGTGCGCCTGGCCGATCCACCGGCTGGAGATCATCATGAACGGTCAGGTCGTCGCGGAGGCCACGGCGGCCGATGGCTCCGGGAAACTGGAAGTGAGGGAGAAGCTGCCCGTGAAGGGATCGTGCTGGTTTGCGGCGCGCTGCGGCAGCAACCTCCAGGCGCAGCACTGCTGGCCGATCTACCTCAGCGCGCACACCTCGCCGATCTACGTGGTGGTGCCGGGCACGGAGCTTTTCAGCCCCTCCGACGCCACATACATGCTCACGCTGATCGACGGCGGTCTGGCCTACCTCGACACGCTCTCGGTGCGCTATGACGAGAAGCGGCACAACGAGATGAAGGCCGTCTACCAGCATGCGCGCGACCACCTCCAGGGCCGCATGCACGGCCACGGGGCGTCGACGGCCTGAGAGGTGGCGACGGGACTCAATACTTGGCGATGACGGCTCTTTGCTTGTTACGTGCTCGTCCAGCACCTGTGCGGTGGGCTGGAACCAGGCAAGGTCGCGGGGGCTCTTGCCGTCGTTCGTCATTGCCTGAACGTCGACCCCATTCGCCAGCAGCAGCCGGATGACGTCCGTCTGACCGAACCAGACCGCCCAGTGAAGCGGCGGCCTGCCGGGCCTGATCGCAACCGTGGCAGCCTCGGCCGCATCGACCTCTGCACCGGCGTCGAGAAGCAGTCCGGCTGCCTCCTTCTGGCCCGTGGCAGCAGCGCAGTGAAGCAGCGTCCAGCCCCAGGGGTCATCGCCCCTCTTGGCCAGGTCGGGCTCATCCTTCAATTGGGCCTTCAGATCGGCAATCCTGCCCAGGCCGACGGCCGCAAAGATATCGGCTTCCGCCCCGTGAGCAAGCAAGAGCTCAGCCACATCCCTGTGGCCGTTGGAGAGCGCTGTGTGTAGCGCAGTTGCCCCCAGGTTGTCTTGTGCTTCAATCTCGGCTCCCTTAGCCAGCAGCAACTCGGCGAAATCTGCGTGCCCAAGATGACTCTCGGTGTGAAGCGCCGTCCGGTCACGGTGGGTCTTCGAGTTCGGCTCGGCCCCATTGGCAGGGAGGAGCTTCGCTACCTGTGTATGGCCGTCTATCGCCGCCCGGCCCAACGAAGTGTCTCCGTTGTCGGTCTTGGCATCCACGCCCGCGCCGGCTTCCGGCAGCAGTTCGACCACGCGCTCGTGCCCGTGCCAAGCCGCCCAGTGCAAAGGCGTGTACTCTTGGTCGTCCTTCGGGTCGGGGTCCGCCCCCTTGTTCAGTAGGAGTTCCACCACCTCGCTTTCCCCGTCCACTGCCGCGGCGAAAAGTGGCGTTCGACCGAAGAAACCACGTGCATCGAGGAACTCCGGGGAAACCTCAAGAAATGCCTCTACGCGGGCGGTATCCCCTTGGCGGCGGCCGGGAAGAAGGGAACAGATAGCCAGTCGGGGACATATCGGTATTCCGACGCTTGCCCCCGCATCAGCGCCCGCGCTGAGATGACCGCCGCCAGGACAAGAACTGCCAGCGCAAAGACCAACCTCTTCTTTCGCTTGCCCCTCCCCCTATCCCCCATCGGATCTGCGATTTCGCTTGTGCGACGGCCCCATGCCAAGCTATTGTCTGGCTATTATATGGTGGAAAGTACTGGCATGCACAAGAGGGGGAAGACAGGATGGCCTGGACGCGCAAGTTGCCGTGGAGCCGCTCGGAGCTGAGGGAACCCGGGGCAGTGCGCACCTACACCGGGCGACAGCTCGACATGATCGCCTTCCCGCTCGGCGGGATCGGCTCGGGATGCGTCTCGCTCGGCGGCTGGGGACAGCTAAGGGACTGGGAGATCTACGGCCGCCCCGGCAAGGGCAACCGCAACGAGATGGCCTTTTTCACGCTCTACGTCAGGCCGAAGGGCGGCGAGCCGGTGACCAAGGTGCTCCAGGGCCCGGCCGGCGGGCCGAGAATGGGTCCGCCGGGCCTCGGCGGCGGGGGCGGGCAGTGGGGCCGGGCGCAAGGAGCCGGTCTGCCGCATTTCCGCCGGTGCGAGTTCACCGCCTCCTACCCCTTCGCAACGGTCTCCCTGAGCGACACCACCATGCCCCTGCGCGCGAGCCTGACGGCCTGGAACCCGTTCATCCCGCTCGACGACCGCGACTCGTCCATCCCGTGCGCCATCTTCCAGTGGACCATCACCAACTCGACGCGAAGGGCCGTCGACGCGACGCTGTTTATGAACCTGAGCAACACAATCGGGTTCCCGGACTACGGCAAGGGGCTGAACCGGTTCAGGGAAACCGGCGGCATCCGCGGCCTGGAGCTGAAGACCCGGAAGCACCCGCGCACCTCCCCCCGCTACGGCACGATGGCCCTCGCGACGCCGCACAGGAAGGTGACATACCTGAATCACTGGCTGCGCGGCGGGTGGTTCGACACGCTGACGGATTTCTGGACCCAGGTGCAGACGGGCACTCTGGACGAATCGGTCCGGCCGAGCGTCTCGCCCGATAAGGCCACGGAGGCCGGCACGGTCGGCCTCCGGTTCTCGCTCAAGGCCGGCGCGTCCAGGACGCTGCCGGTCGTGCTGGCGTGGCACTTCCCCACCACGGAAATGCACCTGGCGCCGAAGGATGAGGACGGCGGGCAGCCGACGTGGAAGAACTACTGCGCGACGCAGTGGAAGGACGCGTGGGACGTGGCCGCCTACGTAGTGGGCAACCTCAAGCGGCTGGAGTCGCAGACGCGCCTATACGATGAGACGCTGCGCGCCACGACCGTGCCGGGCCAGGTAATCGAGGCTGTGAGCGCCACGAGCGCCGTGCTGAAAAGCACGACCTGTCTGCGGCTCACCGGCGGCGAGTTCTGGGCCTGGGAGGGCTGCGGCGACAGCTTCGGCTGCTGCACCGGCACGTGCACGCACGTGTGGAACTACCAGCAGATGCTCCCCTACCTGTTCCCGGCGCTGGAGCGCAGCATCCGCGAGACCGACTACGCCAACAACCTCCATGAGGACGGCAGCCTGACCTTCCGCATGCCGCTTCCGCTCGGCACGCCCGGCGAGCCCGGGTCTCACGGGGCTGCGGACGGCCAGCTCGGCGGCATCATGAAGGTCTACCGCGAGTGGCGCGTGAGCGGCGACGATGAGTGGCTTGAGCGCATCTGGCCGAGCGTAAAGCAGGCGCTGGAGTATGCATGGGTCAGGTGGGACCGCGATCGCGACGGCGTGATGGAGGGCGTCCAGCACAACACCTACGACATCAACTTCTGGGGCCCGAACACGATGCTCGGCTCCTTCTACCTCGGCGCCCTGCGCGCGGGCGAGGAGATGGCGCGCAAGATCGGCGATGAGGAGGCGGCGAGCACCTACCGCCGGCTCTTCGAGAGCGGAAAGGCCTGGAGCGGGGAAAACCTGTGGAACGGGGAGCACTTCGTTCAGCGCGTGAACCTCGATCAGGACAGGCGCGCGCACGAGCGGCCGAAGTATCAGTACGGGTCCGGCTGCCTGTCCGACCAACTGCTCGGGCAGCTCTTCGCGGAGATGCTGGAGCTCGGCGACCTCTACGACTCCCGCATGATCGACCGGGCCGCCGAGAGCATGTTCCGATACAACTGGCGCGCCGACCTGCACGACCACGCGAACGTCCAGCGCATCTACGCCCAAGACGAGGAGGCGGGGCTGCTGCTGTGCTCGTGGCCTCGGGGCGGGCGGGAGAGGTTCCCCTTCCCCTACAGCGACGAGGTGTGGACGGGCATCGAGTACTCGACGGCGGCGCTGCTGGCATACCGGGGGCTGGTGGACGAAGCGCTGGCGATCGTCAAGGCCGCGCGGGACCGTCACGACGGCACGCGCCGCAACCCCTGGGACGAGTTCGAGTGCGGACACCACTACGCCCGGTCCATGTCGAGCTATGCGGTGCTGCTGGCGCTGTCGGGGTTCGCGGCGGACCTTCCGCGCGAACGCCTCGCCTTCGCGCCGCGCATCAATGAAAGGGACTTCGCCACGTTCTTCTCGGTGGATACGGGATGGGGCCTCTACTCGCAGAAGATCAGGGCCGCCAGCGCCGAACACGTGCTTGACGTGCGTAGCGGCAGCGTGAGGATCAAGACGCTCTCACTCGCGGCGCCCGGCCGCAAGCTGCCGGGCAAGGTGCGTGCGACGCTCGCAGGGAGGTCGATCGGGGCCACCGTGGTCCCGTCCGGTGAGGGATTCGACGTCGTCCTTCAGCGCCCGGTCACCGTCAGGCCGGGGCGCGCACTGCGGATGGAATGCCTGACGACCAATACCTGACCACTACTGCCAGGTCATAGGTCGAACAGTGGCTACTGTTTGCGGAGACAGGGTTCTCTGTTTTCCGAGGGCGCCGTCGTAAGTGCATCGTAGAGCGAAACCTTCTCGAGAAGACAGATACTGGGGATTTGTAGGATTTCGCTTAGGTTCCGCCACCTATTCGTGGCGGAGCGCGGTGATCGGATCCATGTTGGCAGCGCGCAGGGCGGGGTAGAAGCCGAAGATGATGCCCACCAAGGCAGAGATGCCGAAGGCCATCACCACCGACCACGCGCTCACGATCGTCTGCACTTCGGTCTGATGTCGGATCCCGGTGGCCATCCCGTATCCCACCCCTACGCCGACGAGCCCTCCGATGCCGCTCAAGAGGATGGTCTCGGTGAGGAACTGGGCGAGGATGTCGCGTCTCTTGGCCCCGATGGCGCGGCGCACACCAATCTCCGGCGTGCGCTCAGTCACGGTAGCGAGCATGATGTTCATGATGCCGATGCCACCGACGACGAGCGAGATGGCCGCCATGAGGCCGAGCACGACGTTGTAGAGCCGCTTGACGCGCTCCTTTTCCCCCAGGAGTTGCAAGGGGATGACCATGTCGTAGTCGGGTTGCTCGTGCGAGATCTTCAGCAGGCCGTCGATGACGCTGGCCGTGACGAGGACGTCGCTATCGTCCCTTACGCGGATGATGGCGCCGTGGAGCTCGACGCGTTCGATGCTCCTTGCGCCGCTTCGCCTCTCGATGAGCACCTCGCCGAAACGTCGACGCGCGCTGGTGAGCGGAATGTAAACCTCGTTCTGCGATTCGATGGCAGCCGGTGCTTCACCCGTGGCGACCGGTGTGCCGCCTCCAATGATCCCGATCACCTTGTAGGCGGTGGTCCCAAGCTTGATGGTGGCCCCGAGAAGGGTATGCAGTCCGCCGATGTTCCGTGCCACGTTCGCGTGCAGAACGCACACGTTGGCCGAGCCGTGCACGTCCAGCGCGCTGATAAAGCGGCCAGCGACGATCCTGCCGCCGATCGTCTGCAGGTACTGCGGCGTGGTGCCAACTACCAGGCCATCGAGGCCACGGCGGCGGAACGAAATGTCCGTGCGGACCTCGCGATGGGGAACGATAACCTCCACCCCGGGCACGGTGGTGACCATGCGTTCGATATCCGTATAGGTCAATCCATACTGGAGGACGCGCATCATCTGCTGCGAGGCCTGCGGATCCTCGGGCGGCCGAACGCTGCGCAGGATGATGTTGTTGCTGCCGAGGCGCTTGATCTGCTCGCGGGCCTCGTAGCTCAACCCCTCACCGATCGCCAACATGCAGATGACGGAGGCAACGCCGAAGACGATGCCCAGCACCGTCAGCGCCGAGCGTAACTTGTGCGCCCTGAGGCTGATCAGGCCGAGATGGACATTCTTAGCAATCTTGAAGATCGTGATCATGCGCCTAGCCCCCTCACCACACCCGTGTCTTCGCGCAACGCGCCGTCGGCAAGGCGGATCGTGCGCTGCGCCCGATCGCCGATGTCCGCGTCGTGCGTAACGACGATGAGCGTGGCCCCCTTTTGCCAGATCTCGTCCAGTAGGGCCAAGATGTCCCCCCCGGTGCGGCTATCCAGGTTACCCGTGGGCTCGTCGGCCAGGATCATGACAGGCTGATTCGCAAGCGCGCGCGCAATGGCCACACGCTGAAGCTCCCCGCCCGAGAGCTCGGACGGGCGGTGCGCGATCCGCTGGCCGAGGCCGACCAGTTCGGACAGCCCTTTGGCGCGGTGCCTCGATTCAGCCCCCGATATGCCTGCGTAAAACAGAGGCAACCCGATGTTCTCCAGCACCGTGAGGCGTGGGATAAGGTTAAACGACTGGAACACGAACCCGATGCTGTCCCGACGCATGTCGGCCAGCGCGTCATCGCTCAGGGAGGATACATTCCGGCCCGCCAGCAGGTAGCTGCCGTCGGTGGCCGTATCAAGACACCCGAGCAGGTTCAACAGCGTGGACTTGCCCGACCCCGACGGGCCCATGATCGCGACGTATTCACCCTCCTCGATGGCAAAGCTCACCTCCCGGAGCGCCTCGACCCGCACCGGCCCCATGACGTAGGTCTTACGTACATCCTGAAGCTCGACGATATTCGTTTTCTTTCGGCCCACTTATTATCCACCTGCGCCATCAGAGTTTCGAGATCGGAGGGTTTAGCGCATCCCGGTCCTACCAGGCATCGGACCCACCCTGGCGTTGACCGGACCAGCCGGAGCCCTCCCTGCCACCTCGCCCTATCATCTCCAGGAACTGTGCCGGGACGCCCGCCTTGCGGAGGGTTTCCTTGTCCTGTTCGGAGATCCCTTCCGTTCGCCATTTGCGTATCTGCTCTCGGGTGAACCCTGCATCCGTGATCTTCTTCATGGCCGCCGCCCAGTCGAACTGCCCGC
>CAZHPE010000070.1:0-13813 GCA_964534775.1 uncultured candidatus Brocadiaceae bacterium | reverse complement strand
GCGCTGACGATCTCGATTGCCGCGGCTCTGTGCAGGGCGACTGCCAGTCGGTCGCCATCCAGCCAGGCCATCCCGTCGGGGTTCGCGCCTTCGCCGAATTCCGCCACGGTCTCTGGGCTCGAGGTCGCCGGGCGGGAAAGATCGACCTTCAACAGGCGGAATGTCATCGTTTCGGCCACAATGAGCGTCCTCTCATCGGCGCTGATCGCGAGCCCGTTCGGGAAGGACATCCCGCTTGCCAGGAGCGTCAACTCCGAGGTGGACAGATTGTAGTGGTAGACGACTCCGCCCGGCGAGAGCGACAGGCCGGGGTCAGTGAAGTACATGGCTCCGCTCGGACCGAAACACAGGTCGTTGGGGCCCTTGAGTTCATGGGGCCCGCACGCCGTCGGGATAAGCACCTCGATATTGGCGTCCCGGTCGACCGTCAGGATTTCCCGCCGGACGGCATCCGCGACGTAGATGAGGTCGTCGGCATCGATGGCAAGGCCGTTCGGCTTGCCGTCAGTCTCGACGAACTTCTGAACGCTGCCGTCGGGCGTCACCTTCACGATGTAGCCGTCACGGCGCGCGCAGACGAACAGGTTCCCTTGCGAGTCAAAGGCCGGCCCCTCCGGGAACGGAATCCCATCGGCAAAGATCGAAAAAGTCTCTGTCATGGCTCTGGCGTATCCTTCAATCCGGTGGTGGGTATCGCGAAGCTGCACCTCTTGCAGGCATGAACCTGCCCGACGGTCTCCTATGTCGCGCCGGCATCCTCGCCTTCCGGTTGCGTCAGCAGGCCGTAGAGCTCCGGCCGTCGCTTGCTTCGCTTCAGCGCCTGCCTCGCCTCAACATCGCTCAGGTCCAGTTCGGTGAGCGCGTAGGGCCGGGCTGAGTCTTCGTCGTGGGCGAGAAGCTTCCCGTCGAGCCCGATGACAAACCCCCTTTTCGGGTGTGCGAAGACGCAGCACACGGCGTTGTCCATCGCCATCGTCTGGAGGCGACGGGTATTGCTCTCGCTGTAGCCGCCGTTTGCTGGGATGAGTACGATCTTCGCGCCTTGGAGCATCATTATGCGCCAGTTCTCGGAACACGTCCTATCGAGACAGATCAGCAGTCCCATTTTGCCGAACTCCGTCTCGAAGATCGGGAGAACGTCGCCGGGGGTGTAGAGCCTGGTGTCCGGATGTATGCGCGCGTGAGTCTTGTCGTATAGGCCGATGGTCTTGCCGTCCGGGCCGATCAGCTCGGCCGTGTTGTAGACCCGTTGCCCATCGCGTCGGTCATAGCAGGCGACGAGGTAGATGCTGGTCTCTTTGGCGGCGTCGCGGAATGCCTGTGCGTACTCGCCGTCGTACGGCTCGGCCATGTCGCGTAGCTGATCCGGGCTGAAGCTTTCCTCCGCAGACGGATAGCCCTGCAGGCACGATTCCGGCGTAACGACGACCTGCGCGCCCGCTTCGGCCAGTTCCCTCGTGATGGACAGCGCCGCGGCCAGATTCTTGTCGCGATCACCCTTGACGTCCGGCACGCATACGGCGGCAACCGTTACTTTCAAGCGTCTTCTCCTCGCGCCTCACGCGCTTCGCTCGGGCACGGTCAACTCGGCCCGCCACAGGGCGACGAACGGGTCCACCCGGGGGTCGCGATAGACCAGCCGCAGCTCGACGCTGTTCAGACCCTTGCGGATCGAGCTACATGGCAAGCTATAAGTGACCCAGTACCGCTCCGTGCCGAACTGGCGCCGCATCTCGTAGTCCGCCCCCTCCATCGGCTGGCCGTTCCAGTACAGCTCCAGCCTGTCGTCGTGAATCCAGAAGTTGCCGAGTTCCAGCAGAAGCGTCGCTTCGTCGCCCGGCTCTCGGCCGGCCGCTTCCTCCGGGATGTCGAACGTCACCCGCTGTCCGATCCCGTCGCCGGCCAGGCCGATTGTCATGGGCAACTGGCCGGGCCAGGCGTGATGGAAGTGGGACCTGCCGCCGAGAAGCTTGTCGGGATTCATGGCAGAGTCGACGGCGTAGGTCAGCTCGCGCTTGCCCAGGCAGTCCGGGTCGGCAAGTTCCCGGGTGAACTCCAGCCGCGAGGGTTTGCCTTCCTTGGGATGGTGGTAGGGCAGGTGATAGAAGCAGTTCCATATCTTGATGCCGGTCACGCCCGCGGCGTGGGCGCGGTGGGCCGCCGCTCGGATCTGCCGGATGTCGTTCGTGCTCGCCTTCGTCGCGGCATTCAGACAGGCCATCGCAGGTACGCCGACGTCGCGGGCGGCGCCGGCGATCTCCTGCCACGGTGTGCCGAAGTTCGTGTAGCCGCCCCCGATGGTCACCATGTCGAGCAGACCATCCGAGAGCCAGACGGCTGTGTCGAGACCGCAACGCAGGCCGAGCTCCAGCGTGTCCGGCACGCGGGCCGACAGGCGCACCGGCCGGCCGCGGCGCTTACCTTCCTCTTCGCACAGGCCGCGGATGCGCCGGACCAGCTCCGTCATCACGTGCCGCTGCGCGTAGGCTTCGGCCCGGTGGAAGAAGAACGCAAAGCGGATGAAGTCGAGCTCCAGGAAATCGAGGTCGTAACCGGTGACCAGCTCCTTGGCCATGGCGAAGGTGAGCTGACGCACGGCCCCCAGCGCGTAGTTCATCGCCGAGCGCTGGAAGTACGAGTAAGTCACCGGGGGTGTATCATCCGTCGGGTCGCCGATGAGAAGCTCGGGGTGCTCCTTCTTCCACTTGCTCGTGTAATAGATGGGCTCGCCGATCGTATCGGTGGGGCGATGGCTCCGCGTCTCGAGGTCTTGCAAAACGCCAACGACGTCGTGCAGGTCGTTCATCCGCAGGCGGATCATAAAGTCCTTGTCCGCCGCGTGGGTCCCCTCGCACATGACCTCGAGCGGGTCCGTCCCCGCATCAAAGAGCGCCTGCAGGGCATCGATGAGCCGCACGTCCTGCTGGCCCCGGAAATGGCTGCGGCCGCTCAAATTCACGTCCGCGACCTTGGTGTGATAATCGCAGCCGCTCGCGTGATTGGCGTCGGACGCGTAGCAGTCGATAGGCAGGTGTGCGAACTGGCGGACGGAATAGTCCAGCAGCGCGTCCGGCGTCATCTTCGGCACGTGGGCGCTCATCAGGGGGTCAATCGCGTCTTGGTGGAAGATCACCCTGTACTGATCCGGCGACTTGGCCTGGTGCGACATGTGTCTGTTCCTCGCAATGGACTCGTAGGATGTGCGGTGCACGGCCGCGACAGCAGTACAACGGGCGGAGCCTGCACACGATGGCAAGCCCCGCCCGATAGAACCGTCCGTGCGCGTCCAGGTTGCCCTGTTACCGCACGTCTACCGTTACGTTTGCCGTCTTCCGGCTCACTACGTCGGTGAAGGTGAGTGTATAGGCGCCCTTCGGCTCGTTGAGCGCCAGCGGGAGCGAGAACGGAGCGATGCCGCAGTCCGTCTCCAGGTTCTTGGCAAGGTACCGGATGGTTTTGCCGTCCGGACGGGTCACCTGAAGGTTTATGACGTGCCGCACGGGGCGGCCGCTGCCGGTCTTGACCTCCACGCTGCCCTCGAGCATCGACCCGGCACTTACGGCCTTGCTCTTCAGGGCGACCTTCAGCTTCTTGACCTTATAGGGCAGGATGCCGAAGAGCTGCACGTCGGAGGCCGGCATGGTCACCTTCCACGAATCCTTGCGGCCGTAGTGCTTGCCGCTCACCATGTCGTAGAGGTGGCCCTTCTTGGGCGCGGTCACCAACAGCTTCCTGTCGGCCTCGGCCTTTGCGCTGCGACGCTTGGTCAGGCCTACATACTGCGCATCGCCGTCGGTGCTGTAACGAATCTCCAGGCCCCAGGGCCACTCGCCCTTTACGGCCTCGACGTCGGCGGTCCTTTCGATCCCATGGGCCTCGAAGATCGCGTTCAGTACGTTGCCCATGCGGATGTTATGCTCCTTGCGCCCGAGGTAGAAGTAGAGCGCGTCGGGTATCGGATAGTTCTTGTACCAGTTGAACGGGCTGTTTATGCAGATCGCCGTTCCCTTGCCGACGTCGTTGTAGGTCAGCAGCGGGACGCCGTCGGCCTCGAGCACGGCCTCAGCCCCGTCCAGGCGAAGAGCGGGGTCTACGGGGAACCTGCCGGCGTCGGCTTTGAACGGCACGCCCTTGTACGTGCCGTTAAGCTCGGCGGTGACGTTCTTCCTGCCGAGGCTCTTCTCATAGGTGACGCCGAAGAGCTTCTCCATGGCCTTGCTATTACCAACCTTGCCGTGCTTGTCAGCCAGGCCCGGCCGCACGTCGGCGATGAGGATGCCGCCGCGACGGACGAACTTCACGAACTCCGCCGACTCCTCGGCAGTGATCGCCTGAGAGAGGGGCAGAATCATGACCTTGTAATTGTCCAGCTCGCCCTTGATGATCTGCTGGGTCGCCACGAACTCGTAGCGCCTGGGCGCGTAGTCCTGGAAGATACGGATCAGGAAATGCACGTCCCAGGGCAGCTGATTGAAGTCACTGATGTGGCCGCCCATGATGTTGCTCGGCACGGAGTAGTGGACGGCGATGCCGTCGTTCTCGCGTTTCGAGCCACGGAACAGCGTGTAATAGCCGGTGCGGATCTCGGCGATGGCTTCAGCGGCGCTCGTGAGCGCCGGATACGCCTCGCCGCCGGGTGCGTTCACACCCTCAACGTAGGGACCCATCAGATAGAACCATACGCCGCTATAGCCCCGAAGCAGCGCATTCCACGGGCGCCAGTAGTGGAACTCGGGATCGTTCGGCTCGGCCTGGCGGATGAAACCGTTGTAGAGGTAGCCGCCGTAGGTCATTGTCAGGAGCGTTCCCGGCTTACTCCACGAGCTGCCGTATTCATAGGTCTGGATGTCGCCGTCCCTGCCGTAGGGGCTGAAGAAGCCCATCATCCGGCAGAGTTCATACCAGTCGAAACAACTGCCTGCCCACTGCCACAGGGGCGACTCGGTGCCCATCCTCGCGCCGGGGTCCACTTCGTTGATCACATCGACCCAGAAGCGCCAGTTGTTCGTGTAGACCCGGAAGTTCTCCAGGTGCTGGTCCGTCATCGGGCTGAAGTTCTTGGTCTTCAGGGCGTTTGCCACGAATGCCGTGCTGGCCTCGCCCGTGATGGCAGGTACCTCATCGAAAGAGCCGTAGTCGCTGTCCCACTGCTCGTTGAGCGCCTGAATCGTGCCGTACTCCGCCTGAAGCTGCTTGCGGAAGTCCGCCACTCGTGCCGGCAGGTCGTCCCCGCCGCCATACCGTACCTCGTCGGTCGAACTGTAGCAGATCGGATCGAAGGGAAGGGCCTTCCTCACGTGGGCCTGGACCGTGCTCTTTCTCTCCGCCAGCACCTCCGGGTCCGTGTCGATCTTGCCGATCCGCGCTCCGCCGCCGCCTGGGTCGGCAGGCATGTCCACCCGCTCCAGCGCGTCGAGGGAGGCAGCGAATCCCTTCGTTGAAGTTTGACCGAGACCGGCGAAGAATCGGGTGCCGCCGCCCCAACCGGACCAGACGAACTTGTCCCAGTCGCGGCGCACGGTCGTGAACCGGCCGATTCCCACGTCGACGGTATCCCCGTCGATCTGGAGCTCCGCCCTTACTTTGCCGAGGACGGTCACTATGTGCGGCACGGACAAGGCGAGCTCGACGCTCTCCTGCCCCTGCGTCAGCTTGACCTGCTTGCGGTCCAGCAGGCGGTCGTAGTTGTCGATCACGGCTACGTTCAGGGAAGCACCCTTCGGCGCCGGTCCGGACAGAACGATCGTCGCAGTGATCGGCAGCACCTTCTCGACCTTCATGTCAAGCCAGGTCGGGTCCGTCGTCACCTCTTTGACGCTGATTCCGGAGGTCACGGTCAGGTGCGCCGTGGCCCAGTTGACGTTCAGGCCGTCTTTGGAAACTCTGACGTTCACGAAGTACTCGCCGACCGGAAGCGACGGCAGGTCGAACTCGACCTGCGCTGCGCCGTCAACGGTCACGGCTTTCTTCGCATTGCGAACGGGAAGTACAACCTTCTCACCCTGGTGCACGCCGGGGGCGGCGTAGGGCGCCGAGGGGACGTCCAGGAGCTTGGCCGAGGTGCAGACTCCCAACTCTACATCGTACGATTCGAGGCCTGTTTCTTGGCTCGCAAGCGTGAACTTGAGGGCCGGCATGTCAGGGCCCGACTTCTCGGCCGCAAGCTCGACGGGGAAATCCTTGAAGGCAATCGCCGGTTCTTGCCTTGCGGCCCACAGGATGGACTTGATGAGGAAAGACTGGTGATACTCGTAGGCGGCCTCGCCCCCCGGTTCGAGGGTCGACATGTGGAAGCCGAGCTTGACCACGCGGCCCTTGCCGTACTCGTAGAGGGACACATTGTTCGGGAAGCGCTTGTCGGCCGCCGGCCCCATGCCTTGGAGCTTCTCGTAGGGCACGCCCACCGTGAGGAAGTCCGGGACCTCGGCCACGGACGTCTTGGTCATCTCCTCGATCATGCCCTTGCCGGGCAGCCCGCCGGAGATGATCAGGGCGGCGCCATTGCTGACCTGCGCCTTGAGCCACGCCTGCGCCTCCGGCCCGAAGAGTTCTTCAGAGATGCCGCCCATGATGATCACGCCGTAAGACTCGCCAGTCGCGTTGGCGACCTTCGCAATGATGTCTCGCTTCGTGGCCCCCTTGAACGCGCGGAAGAAGGGATTCCTCGTATCCTCTTTCATGGGGTCGCTGAAGACGGCGTTCACGTCCGCATCGAGCCGGTGATACAGCCCGACCGTGTGCGCCTGTTGCCACCTGGAGTGGATTGCCAGGATGTTCAGCTTCCCGCCGAGGTAGGGCTTGGCCCACGGGATGTGGGGAAGCACGTAGCCGGTGTTCAGCTCGTTGAACTGCGGGGGCATCTCAAGCGGCGTGACGTTGTTCCAGAAGCCGCCGTCCACTCCCCTGACTATCACCTCGGCCTTCTTGGGCGTCGGGTCATCCTCCCACCACGCATCCCACGTGGTGTCCGAAATGATGTTCAGCGCCTTGCCCTTTTCGAAGTCGATCCGGCCGGCGCAAAAGACTGCAGCGGCCCACCCCTGTGGCATTAGCTTGACAGATATCTCGTTCTCGCCACGCTTGAGGAACGGCTTGATGTCGAAGGCGTCTAGGTCATACCAGTGCTGGCTGGAACCGACCTCCTTGCCGTTGACATAGAGCGTGACGCCCAGGTCGCCATCCGCAGTTACCTTCAGTACGGCCTCTTCGGCTTTCGCGTCGCCAATATCCACCTTTTTCGAGAAGAAATACGCCTTGCCGCCGACGTAAGCCTCGTCGGCGGTGTGGGCTATCCAGCCAGCTTCATCCTGCAACGTCTCCCAATCGGTTGCGCGCGCCTTTGCGGCGCCGACGGCGAGAATCAGAGTGCAGGCCAACAGTCCCAACATCCGTCGAGCGCCCATACTGCTCTCCCTATTGTGCAACTGCGCCTGCGCAAGGCCTCCAGCCCCGCGTTAGTTCGCAACGAGTAATCCGTCATCTACCGAACGTGGACCGTCTCAGTGGCCCACGCGCCCGTCGCCGCATCGCCGATGGATAGTCTGTGGACACCCTACGGCGCACTGAGCGCCGGGTGAATGGGCACCCAATCGCCGCTCCATAGATCCTCCACGGCGCCGTTATGGCATGGGCATTCCGTGCCCGCGCGCACCTTCGCGCGCCGTACGACGTCCAAACTATGGTGACCATACAACATGTAGCCAAGCCTGTCAAAGGCCCGCACGCAGCGGCGTGGGGTGAGATATGGGTGTGAGAATTGGGCGCAGCCCCGGCATTTGAGGGGGCTGGAGGACAACGGCGTCAACCGCGGATGAACGCAGATGAAGGCTCGGGCAGGGCAGGGAATCGACGGTATCCGCGTGTATCAGCGGCCTCTTGCACGTGTCAGCTCTTCTTGCGTGCTCGGACGTTACGGGCGGCGGGCTCCTTACCGGCGGCGGTTTGCGTCGCGGGTTCCGCGGACGCTGCTTCTTCCCCGGAGCCGGAACTCCCGGCCATCGCCTCCTGGGGGCCGTCGAAGACTGCGGCTACTACGTCGTCGACGCGGTCGACGAGGACGAACTCGATCTTCTCACGGGCGTAGGACGGGATGTCCGCGAGGTCGTTCTCGTTATCCCTCGGAAGCACCACGATTTCGATGCCGGCGCGCGTGGCGGCCAGCACCTTCTCCTTGACCCCGCCAACGGGCAGGACCTTGCCACGGAGAGTGATCTCCCCGGTCATGGCCAAGTTATGGCGGATCGGCCGGTCGGTGCACAGCGAGATCAACGCCATGCCCATCGCCACTCCGGCGCTCGGGCCGTCCTTGGGGACGGCGCCGGCCGGGACGTGGATGTGGAAGTCGCTCTTGCCGAACGGCTCCGGGCCGATGCCGAGGTCCTGGGCATGGGCGCGCGTGTAAGTGAGCGCCGCTTGGGCGCTTTCCTTCATCACCGGGCCGAGCTGGCCGGTCAAGGTCAGTTTACCATCGCCATCGGTGCGGATGGCCTCGACGAACATCACCGTGCCGCCGGCCGTCGTCCAGGCCAGCCCGGTGGCCACGCCGGGTTCGGTGATGTGCCCGGCCATCTCGGGGATGAACTCCGCCGGACCGAGAAGCTCCTCTACTCGGGCCCCGTCGATGCTTTGGCTCTCCTCGCGCCCCATGACGACTTCCTTGGCCACCTTCCGGCAGACCGAGCCGATGCGGCGCTCCAGGTTCCGCACGCCCGCCTCGCGCGTGTAGCTCGTGATGATGCCGGTTAGGGCCTCGTCCGCGAACTTCAGCTTCTCCTCCTTCAGCCCGTGCGCGTCCACCTGCTGCGGCACCAGGTAGCGCTTGGCGATCTCAAGCTTCTCCTCCTGCGTGTAGCCGGGAAACTCCAGCACTTCCATGCGGTCCCGCAGGGCCGGGGGCAAGGGGTCCAGAATGTTGGCCGTGCAGATGAAGAAGACCTTCGAGAGATCGAAGGGCAGGTCGAGGTAATGGTCTGTGTATGAGAAGTTCTGCTCCGGGTCCAGCACCTCCAGCAGAGCGCTGGCAGGGTCGCCCCGGAAGTCGGCTCCGAGCTTGTCGACCTCGTCGAGCATGAAGAGGGGGTTGTTGGAGCCGGCTTTTTTCATCCCCACGACAATCCGCCCGGGTAGGGCGCCGATGTAGGTGCGCCGGTGTCCGCGGACCTCTGCTTCATCGCGCACGCCGCCGAGGCTGATGCGGATGTATTTACGTCCCATGGCCCGCGCGATGGACTTGCCGATGGATGTCTTCCCGGTACCCGGAGGCCCGACGAAGCACAGGATGGACCCTTTCATGTCCTCGCGGAGCTTGCGGACGGCCAGGAACTCCAGGATTCGCTCCTTGATCTTGTCCAGTCCGTAGTGGTCCTCCTCCAGCACGCCTCGGGCCGTTTCCAGATCCAGGGTGTCGTGTGTCGAGTCCTGCCAAGGCAGGTCCAGAATCCAGTCCAGGTAGGTGCGCGCGACCGTGTATTCGGGGCTGGCGGGGTTGATGCGTCCCAACCGGTCCAGCTCGCGTTCCGCCTCGGTGCGAACCTCCTCGGGCAGGGCCTTCTCCTCGAGTTGTTTGCGCAGCTCGTCCATCTCGCCCGTCTGCGCGTCGGTTTCGCCAAGCTCATCCTGAATGGCCTTCAACTGCTGACGCAGGTAGTATTCACGCTGGCCCTTGTCGATCTCGCTGCGCGCCTGAATCTGGATCTTCTGAGCGACTTCGAGCAAGTCCATCTCGCGCGTCAGCAGCGCCGTCACACGCTGCAGGCGCTCCTTGACGTCCAGGACCTCCAGGACCTCCTGCTTCTCAGCGGGCGCAATGCCCAGTCTGGAGCACACCAGGTCGGCCAGTCGCCCCTCGCCCGGGATGTTAAGGGCCATGAGCTTGTCCTCTTCGCCCATGTTCGGCAGCATGTCGGCGAGCTTCACGAACTGGCCGCGCAGGTTCTTGCCGAGGGCGGCCGTCTCGACATCGCCCGTTTCCTCCTCCTCCAGATGGCTCACGCGCGCCCTCAAGTGTGGCTCGGCCTGCACGAATTCCTCCACACGCGAGCGCTGGATGCCCCGCGCAAGGAAGCGCACCGAACCGTCCGGGAACTTCAGCATCTGGAGGATGGAGCACGTGGTGCCCACGCTGTAGAGGTCGTCGGGTCCTGGAGACTCGGTCGGCTCACCCTTGAACGTGAGCGCCAGGAAGAGCCTGTTGCCGAGGGTGACCTCTTCAACCACCTTCACGCGGTCTTCTTCCGCGACGTGTGCCGGCCATAGCACGTCCGGGAAGACGAGCACCCCGTGGACCGGCAGGACGGGCAGCTCGTCGGGCAGCGGCTTTCGCTGCTCCCCGCCCTCCAGGCCCTCGATGACTTGCTCCAGCTGAGCCTCGTTGGTCGCCTCTTCGGGCTTCTCGTCGGATTCGTGGTCTTGCTCTTCGGGGTCCATCTCAGTTCCACCTCAGTCCTGCTCGCGGTCGGGCGCTCGCGCGCGGCATCAGAGCCTCAGCCGTATCATGAACACTCTTGTGGTCTTCTCAAGGCACTTCGGAACCCGTAGCCACAGGATGCCGTCCTCATACTGCCATTCGGCGGACTCCCCGTCGTAGGGCTGGTGGACGGCCACGTTGCGCTCGAAGTAGCCCGTGGGAATCTCCATCTGACGGTAGGCTACCACGCCTGCTTCCTGAACGGGGTTTCGAACGCCGCTGATGGTGATGGAGGTCTCGTTGAAGACGACCCTCACGTCGGTCGCGCTAACGTCCGGTACGGCCATCTTTATAACGATCTCGCTCTCGGTCTCGTAGACGTCCGTCTGCGGCGCCCACACGTTCCCGCCATGCCTGGATCTGGCACGGCCTACGCCGTAGAACTCTTCCACCATGCGCTGGAAGATCTCAAACCCTTCGGCAGGCGCCGCCGTCCGACGATTCAGCGGATACCCCATTGTCCTCTCCTCGCCAACAACAACTTCGAACCTGCCGGTCCCTCCAACTCGCCAGGCGCGCCTGCCGCGCTACGTGCGCGAGGCGGCCTCACTGCCGGCAAGCTCTCTAAGCAACTCCTTCTGCCTCTCGGTCAGCTCCTTGGGAACGACGACCCTTATCTCTGCAAGATGATCTCCCTCTCGCCCGTCGGCGCCCTGCACGCCGCGCCCCTTCAGGCGCAGCTTCTGCCTCGGCTGGGTGCCGGGCGGCACCTTCACGGCCACCGGCCCGTCCATGGTCAACACGTCTACGGTGGTGCCCAGGGCTGCGTCCGCCATGCCGACCGTCACCGTGCTGATTATGTTCAGCCCATCGCGGCGGAACGTCGGGTGGCTCCGGATCTTGAGTTCCATGAACAGGTCCCCAGCCGGGGCCCCGCCTACCCCGGGTTCACCCATCCCGGGGAGCCGGAGCTTCTTTCCCTCCTCGATGCCGGCCGGGATATTTACCGCCACGTCCGCCAGCTCCTCCACCGCGCCGGTTCCACGGCATGAGGCGCACGGGGTCTGGATAATCTTGCCGCGCCCGAAGCACTGCGGACACGTCCGGGCCACGCTGAACCCGCCCTGGCCGCTCGAGACGCGCCCGGAACCCCCGCACTGGGGGCAGGGCTGCGCGGCGGCGCCCGCGGCAGCCCCAGAGCCACCGCATCGTCGGCAGCTCTGCTGGCGCGGCACGCGCACGCTTATCTTTCCGCCACTGGTTGCCATCTCGAACGGCACCGTCACCTGGCTGTGGATGTCGCGCCCCCGCTGACGGGCGCTGGGCCCCGCCGCGGCGCCGCCGCCACCGCCGAAGATGCGGCTGAACAGGTCGCCCATACCCCCGAGGTCCTCGAACCCGAAGCCGCGCGCACCTCGCCCGCCGCCGGGCGCTTTCCGCCCCCTGGCGTCGCCGGATACGTCTTCAAAGCCGCCGAAGCCCCCGCGCATCCCGGCTTCGCGGAATTGGTCGTACTGTTTGCGCTTCTTCTTGTCGCCCAGGACGCTGTTGGCCTCGGTTATGTCCTTGAACTTCTCCTCGGCGGCCTCACTCCCCTTGTTGCGGTCCGGGTGGTACTTCTTGGCCAAGCGGCGGTAGGCTTTCCGGACGGCCTGGTGGGATGCGTCGCGGGCCAAGCCCAATATCCTGTAGTAGTCCTTCTCCGGCATCCGGCCGCCACCTCATCCCGCAAATGCGCGCCACCGACGCTTAGTCGGCCACGAGAAACTCTGTCCGAGAACAGGCGTCCCGGGGGCTCATGTCCACAGGCTTCATTCTCCCCGACGCGCCGCGCCAATGCAACACAAAACACCCGCCGGCTCAGCCCACCAGTATCTGGCCCTCCGGGTATGTGTAGGGCGCACGAGTACTTCCGACCACCGCCGTCATCATCAGCGTCACCGGACCAAGCCTGCCAATGAACATGAGCAGGGGCACGATAAGCCGGCCGGCCAGGCTTAGCTTCGGCGTTATGCCCAGGCTCAGTCCCACTGTGCCGAAGGCGCTGGTGGCCTCAAAGGCGACGTCCAGGAAGCCGAACGCGCCGCTCGTTATGAGCTCGCGCTCGGAAATCAGCAGAAGGAACGTACCCGTCACGAGCACGGCCACCGAGAGGAGAATGATGCTGGCCACACGGTGGACGGTTTCCTGACGCACGGAGTGATGAAACACCTCGGCCTGCCCTTGCCCGCGCGCCGTGGCATGCATGCTGGCCAGCATTATCCCGATGGTGCTGGTCTTTACGCCGCCGGCAGTGCTGCCGGGGCTCCCGCCCACGAACATCATGGCCATTACGAGAAGCAGCGCCGAGTGGGCAAGCGTGCTGGTCTGCACCGTGTTGAACCCTGCGGTGCGCGGGGTGACGGACTGGAACGCGGATGCCAGAGCGCGCGTGCTGAGCGAGTCGTCGCTCAGGGAATCGCGGCCAAGGCTAACGAAAGCCGCGAAGAAGCTTACCAGCAGCAGCGCCGCGGTCATCGTCAGCACCAGTCGCGTATGCACGATGAGCTTGGGCCGACGACCCCGCCGGTGCAGCAGCCACCATTTCGCATACCGCGTCAGGTTCCGCATCACGAGAAATCCCAAACCTCCCGCGATGATCAGGCCCCATATCACGGCGTTCACCGGCAGGCTGGCCTGGTAGGCCATAAGGCTGTCCGCATTGAGGCTGAAGCCGGCGTTGCAGAAGGCGCTGATGGAGTGGAACACGCTGTGGTAAGCGCAGGCCCAGAACCCCGAGAAGTTCCCGCTGTCGCGCCAACTGAAGAACAGCGCGACGGCCCCGATTACCTCCGCGACGAGCGTGAAGATGCAAATGAACTTGATGAGCGGGCCGACGCTGCCGGAGGGTTCGGCCTCCAGGTCGTGCCCGAGCAAGTGCTCGAAACCCATCGACAGTCCCCTGCGCAGCATGCTTACCAGGAACGCATAGATGGTCATTATGCCCAGGGCGCCGGCCTGGATCAGGAAGAGGATGACAAGTTGGCCCATCAGCGACCAGTCGCCGCCGGTGTCCTTGACGATGAGCCCCGTCACGCAGACCGCGCTGGTGGCCGTGAACAGGGCATCCACGGGGTGGGTCCACGGGCGCCGGCCGGTCCGGGGGTCCTTCGCACTGCAAAGCGGAGTGCAGAGCACGAGAGCACCCAGAAGGATGGCGACCAGGAAACTGGCCACAGCCAACCGCCCGGGCGTGCGGGCGAGCCGTGCGAATCGCTCTTGAAGTGCGCGCAGGGTCATCCTGTTTGGTTTCGGCAGCATGGTCCTCGGCCAAGTGCGGGCTATGTCCCCCCCCGGGCGCGCGTATCAGTGCTTAGATGTCTTCTCCGCCAACTTGAGGCGCAGGTAGGCTTCCATGAACGGCATCAG
>CAZHPE010000069.1:0-14138 GCA_964534775.1 uncultured candidatus Brocadiaceae bacterium | reverse complement strand
CGATACCGCTGCCAGAAGTGCGCCGCGTCCTCGTCCCATATCACTACCTCTCTTGTGCGAATGACCGTGGCTTGCGCCGGACTTTCTGTCCCGTATCGTTCATCGCCAGTACCTCTCTTCGAATTCGCAAATGCCGCAGACGTCATCGTTCGGCGTAGGAAGTTTTGGAAAGTCCCTGAGCGACGTAACTCTTTGCACGCAAAAGAGAAGGCCCTTCGACGCTTTCGCCGAAGGGCCGATTTGTCACGTTGGTCGGGGCGGCCGGATTTGAACCGGCGACCTCGTGCTCCCAAGGCACGCGCGCTATCCAGGCTGCGCCACGCCCCGACTGTCGCCCCAGCTCCCGGGATTATAGTGCAATGCCCACGGCCGGGCAAGGCTCAGTGGCACATTGAGCAGGTGCTTCGTGGGGTTTCTGCGCGCGGCTACCGGTGGAGTCCCGGCGACTTGCGCTTGACTTTGTCGGCGTGTTGGGTTACCGATGGGTAATACTGTTGGAGCTTGGGAGAGATGTCGCGGCATGGCGCCGCGGCGCGGGAAAACGGTGAAATTCCGTTGCGGACCCGCCGCTGTAACTGGTAGCGAAAGCCCTGCTATGGCCACTGTCCTGAGCCGCCGTGGCGGCCGGGGATGGGAAGGCCGGGCAAGTAGCAGCGACCAGAAGCCAGAAGACCGACTCCCCCGAGCACAGTGCTGATGGTTCTTCGGGTTTAAGGGACGCGGCACGGCCCCAAAGCGCTCGGTGCGTACGGTCAGGACGGGGCCCGGTGTCTTTCGTTGCGTCGAGCTTCTTATTGCGCTGCCCTTTCCCCTCCGCCTGAAGAATGCCGCCCTTTCGGTTCCTGACCTCTTGCGGAGGTAGTACCATGTCGAGATGGAGGGGTTTTACGTTGATCGAGCTGCTGGTGGTAATCGCCATCATTGCCATTCTGGCTGCAATGCTCATGCCGGCCCTGGAAGAGGTGCGCAAGAGGGCGCACGCGGTTTCGTGCTTGGCCAACCTGAAACAGCAGGGCCTGGCCGCACAGTTATACGTGAACGATGCCGACAACTTCCTCATGCCGCACACGGCGGAGGCCAGCCAGGAGGATTCCTCCTACGAGGTCTACGCCATGTATGCGTTCCGCCCCTATGATGACGTCCGCTACGACTGGGGCTGGCTGGGGCCGTACCTGGGAGGCGCCGCCGGGTCGGTGTGGCAGTGTCCTTCGTTCCCGGCAGGCGGGGCTCTCAGCATTCTGGCCGGAGAGAGCGGGGTCTCCTCGGCCTACGGCTACAACAACGAGCTGGCCAGTCAGTACAAGATGTCGGGCGACTACCTCGACCCCGCGAACTACGACTACACGCGAATCACGGATCTAAAGAAGGCGGCCGACACGGTGCTCTTCCTGGATTCGGCGGTGAACTTCCAGTGGTCCTGGCCCGCGGGGTACACCTACGGGCTGCTGACTGAGAACCGGACCGTCGACTGGCCGAAGAGCTCGGACTGGGGCCCAGCCTTCGATCCCAACACCAGCGATGCCGACGGGCACTGCGATGGGAGCGTCCACTTCCGTCATGCCGGCAAGACTGCCAACGTCGTCTTCTGGGACGGCCACGCGAAGGCCGTGAAGGCGCCGCGCGATGACATCTGGAAGAAGAACAACATGTGCGACTACCTCTACTTCGACGGGCTCGACGCATTTTCCCCTCACTATGACGGCAAGTAAGGACATGTGCGCGATGAAACATTCTATTGTGCTGGTCCTCGGCATTGCCGTGCTGCTGGGGGCCGCGGGTTGCGGGCGGGAGTACAGCACTTCGGGGGCCTCCGCGAAGGAAATCGCGGGGGCCAGGGCTGCCGTCGACCGTTGGATCGACGAAGCGGCCCGGGCCGCTTCGTCGGAGGGTGCGGCCGGCGCACCGGCCGCCTTTCTTGACCCGGGGGCCACGGTGGAACTCGCCCAGGTCACGCGGGCCGGCAACGGCATCCTGAAGGTCGTAGTCGTGGCCACTGCAGGCGGCGAAACCCAGCGCCGGCTTTTCATCCTCATCAAGAAGGACGGCGAGTACAAGGTGACTGGCATCATGTAGGAGCCACGCGCCGGCCGATTCCTTCTTGGACTTGCGCGCATGGCGCAAAGCCGTCATCATGGAGGCTTTGGGCCGCGAATGGGCTGCGGCCCAAAGCCCTCCAGCAGGGGTCATGTGCGAAGATGTGCCCTTCCGACAGCAGCGACGACGGCCTGCCAGCCATACCCATTCGCGGGATGGTCGTCTATCCGGGCGAGACGGCGCAACTCGGGGTGGGGCGCCCGTTTTCCCTCGCGGCCCTTGCCCGGGCGCTGGAGCACGACGAGCGGCTCGTTCTGGTCACCCAGCGTTCGGCAGGTATCAATGAGCCCGGGCCGGGGGCACTCTTCGATGTCGGCGTGGTCTGTCAGATCGCATCCGAGCCCGAGCAGTTGCAGGGCGGGGTGAGCACGGTGGCGGTGCGGGGGCTGTGGCGTTGCCGGATCGAACGCTACATAACGATGGAGCCGTACTTCAGGGCGGTCGTGGGCCACCTCCCGGACGATGATGGACCCGCGCCGGAGGAGCTGCGCGGCCGAGTCGGCGACTTGGCGTCGGCCCTTGCGCAGCAGCGAGCGGAGCTCGGCGAGCCCACTACGTCCACAGCCCAGCAGGGCGACGTTGCGCCCGAATACGCCGCGGCCATGGACCTGGACGTCGGCGTTGAACAGAAGCAGGCGCTCCTGGCCGAGACCGGCCCTGCCGCGCGCTGCCGGAAGGTGCTGGAACTGCTCGAGCGGGAAACGGCGGTCTTCCGCACCGCGGCGCACCTGCGTGCCCAGGGCAAGGGCCGCCTCGGGGAGCAGCAGCGCCGGGAGTTCCTGGAGGAGCGCAAGGCGGAGGTTGAACGCGCGCTGGCGGATATCGCCGACGAGAGCCAGGAGGTCGACGAACTTCGCGAACGCATCCGCCGGATCGACATGCCGCCCGAGGCCCGGGAACAGGCCGAGAAGGAGCTTACGCGCCTGAGCAGCATGCCGCGCATCTCGCCCGAGTTCCCGGTCGCCATGGACTATGTGGAATGGCTCGCGTCCTTGCCGTGGAACGTCGTGGAGGAGCTGTCGCTCGACCTCGGCAAGGCACAGAAGGTCCTGGACGAGGACCACTACGGCCGGGAGGAGATAAAGCAGCGCGTGCTCGAGTACCTCGCCGTGGGGGTGCTTAAGCCGGCAAGGCAGGGCATGCTGCTGTGCTTTGTCGGGCCGCCAGGCGTCGGTAAGACGTCGTTCGGGCGTTCGATAGCGCGCGCGACCGGGCGGCGCTTCCACCGCATTGCGCTCGGCGGGATGCGCGACGAGGCGGAGATCCGGGGCCACCGGCGCACCTATGTCGGCGCGCTGCCCGGGCGGTTCATTCGAGCGCTGCGCACCGTGGGGGTGAGCAACCCGATCCTGATGCTCGACGAGGTGGACAAGCTTGGCGCGGGCCTACATGGCGACCCGGGCGCCGCGCTGCTGGAGGTGCTCGACCCAGAGCAAAACAATTCATTCACGGACAATTACCTGGGGGTTCCCTTCGACCTCTCGCGGATCATGTTCATCTGCACGGCGAACACGCAGACTACGATCCCCGCCTCGCTGCTCGACCGGCTGGAGGTGATCCAGCTTTCGGGCTACTCGATAGAGGAGAAGGTGCAGATCGCGCGGCGCCACCTGCTGCCGAAGCAGCTCCCTGAAACCGGGCTGCTGGCCGAATCTCTGACCATCGGCGATGAGGTGATCGCCATGATGGCCGAGAGATACACGCGCGAGTCCGGCGTGCGGGGCCTCGAGCGGCAGCTTGCCGCGCTGTGCCGCAAAGTTGCCGCGGGCATCGCCGGCGGCGGGGAGGCCGTGCGAGCGGTCGACGAGGCCGAGGCCAGGAGCATGCTCGGCACGCCGCCCTTCGTGCCGCTGCGGGTGGAGCGCGCACCACGTCCGGGCATGTGCACGACGTTGGCCCTTACCGACCAGGGCGCGGAGATCGTGATAGTGGAGGTCCAGAAGGCGCGGGGCGGCGGCAAACTAGCCGTTACCGGCCGCGCTGGCGACGTCCTGCGCGAGACGGCGCTGCTCGCCTTCGGTTTCCTGCGCTCTTCGGCCGAAGAGTTCGGGCTCAGCGCCAAGCAGATCGGCGCGTGGGACTATCACGTGCACTTTCCGGGCACGGGCGGACCGGCGGAGGGGGCCTCGGTCGGGCTTCCCATCTTTGCCGCGTTCCTGTCCATCCTGCGCGAGAGCACGCTGCCGGAGCACACCGCCGTGCTGGGAGAACTCACGCTGACGGGCCGCGTGCTGGAGACCAGGGACGTGCCGGAGAAACTGGTGGCCGCGAAAAGGGCGGGCATCGAGACCGTACTAGTGCCGGATGGCAACCGCAAGGACGTGGAACCGTCCCCGCGCAGCAGGCTCCCCGAGGGGGTGGAAGTGATCTACTGCCGCTCGGCGGCCGAGGCCGCGCGGGTCCTGCTGCCGCACCCGGTTGGTCACTGCGGCAGTAAGCCGTAGGTGCGGTGCCATTCCGCTGGTGCTGCGGCCGCCATTCACCCCGTGGCTGGTCCCTGTCCCTTTGGCAGCCGCTCGTGTGCAGGCGGGATGTCGAAGAACTCCCTGTGAGGCTCGGACTGATACCAAAACGCCACGCTCGAATAATGGTCCTGGCGATAGATGAGCTCTTCAGTGTCCGAAAGGCCCATATCATCTGTTACTTCGAACTCCATGCGAATGGACTCCTGGAAGGGCACCGGGTCCGGAATCAGGTAGCGGTACACATTCCATAGCGCGCCCTTCTTGAACGAGGCGCACTCGCGCTGCAACGGATTGCCGAGGAACGGGGAATAGAACGTTCCATCGGAATACCCCCACCCGCCGCCGAAGTAGTCCTCCACCGCCGTGCCGGCCACTGAGAACACATCTTCGCCGTCGACCCAGATCATGGCGTCCCCCGCACCCCACCACTCGTCCTTGGCCTGCTCGACGCTCATGTTGAGCCCGACGAAATGCCCTCTGCCCGACGCTTCGAGGACTACGTAGTTGCTGCCGAGCGTCGTGGGCATCTCTTGCCGATACTTTGCATGGAAGAGGCCGACGTCCTTCGGCGCCGTCGCGTAATCGCGGAAATCGATGATGTAGTAGAAGAGGTCAATATTGCTCTCGCCTTCGTTGGTGATCTCGACCCGGGCGGACTCCAGATACGGCATGGGCCAATAGCAATTGAGGCCGTTCTCACTCCCGATGACGAAAGGCATGGACACGTACGGATATATGATGCCGTGCCCGAGTCCGAAGAAATCGCCGACCGGAGCTTCAACGCTGGGATGATCTTCGCCGTCCCAGTAGATCCTGAGCATCACCTTGCGCGGCCAATGGGCCTCACTCGACATCACGGTGAACCAGATGTGCGTGATCTCTCCCGGCCCCGCCATCTCCGCCAACGTCACCGTCTCGCCGGGCGCCACGTCATGCAGCCTGTCCTGGTTGAGATTCGTCCTCGACAGCCTAGTGCCGAACGCGAGTGGCCCCGTGATGCTGGTGATGCTGCGCGCCTTATAGCTCTTGAACGAAGGCAGACCTCCAAGCCATTGCCCTTGATCCATCATCTTTGTCCCTCCTCTTCCAACCTGCGAGATGGTCTTCCTGGCGCTCTACCTGACGGCCGCCTCGGCTGGCCGGCTCAGCGCCCTCCTCGTGGGGGAGCACGTGCCCGTACGGTTCGACCCTGCTGCGCGTCCCACCACTGTCGCCGTCACGCCCGGGCGCACATCTGGTTTGTCCCAGTCCACGTACCAGCAATTGAACAGGCCGTCCTTCGGGTCGTGGATCACCTGCCAGATGTTGCACGAGAAGTAGGGGATGTGCTCCCACGGCTGGTCCTTGCGCAGGACGGGTTCCTCGCCCGCCCTGACGGGCGGGTGCCAAGTGCGGCAGACGTTCTCGGCCACCTCCACGACAAGGTCGTCGACGAACACCTGCTTCTCGTGACCGATGTTCAGCATCGCTGCGTCGTAGTCCATGGGGCTCCTCCCGATCTCGAATTGTAGCGGCGGGTCGGAAATGGCACCGCTTATCCAGACGGACTTCGGCCGCGTGCCAGGGGCTGTAAGGCCGCGGCGGCTATGTGACTGCGCCCTCGATATCGCCGGCGTCCCGCTGGTCGCCAAGCGCCTCGCGGACGGCCCCGATGTCTTCCTGGATGGCTCCCGAAAAGCGTTGCAGGTCGCTGCCGTGGATGATGATGTTCGCGCCGTCGCGCCCCCAGCCGATCTGCTTTTCGATGTTGGGCCAGAAGTGCACCCCGGCGCCCACGCCCTTGGCGCGCGCCCGGCGGATGACGTCGCTGACCGCCTCGTTGAAGACGGGATGATCGTACTGCTCCGGAACCCCGAAGTTGATCGAGAGGTCGTGCGGGCCGATCAGCACCGCGTCGAGCCCGGGCACCGCGAGCAGATCGTCCAGCGCCGCGACGGCCGGGCGGCTCTCTATGTTCACGATGAGGACGTTGCCAGCGTTGTTATTCTCGAGGTATGCGGCGACCTCGGGTTCGAGTTCGGTCTTCCCGCTCAGTGCGTCGGCCAATCGCTTGCCCTTCAGCGGCCGCAGCTTCACCGCGCCGCGCAGGGCCTGGACCTGTTCGACGGTCTCGACGTAGGGGGCGATCACGCCGCACGCCCCGCCGTCCAGCACCATGCACGCCATGTAGGGGTCCGGCTCGGGGATGCGCACCACGGGCGCCAGGTCCATGGCGCGGTAGGTCTCGCACATCCATGAGAGGGTGTCGCGCGGAATGGGCGTGTGCTCGGTGTCGATGAAAACGAAGTCCAATCCCAGTCCTTTGACCACGCTTGGCCAGCGAGGGGAGGTGGATACGGTGAGCGTGGCGTAGACCCGCCGGCCGCCCCGCAGTGCCTCGGAAAGCTCTTTTCCGTTCATCCGAATGCTCCTTCTATGGTTTGCGCGACCGGCTGCATGGGGGCATAATGGCGCAGGGAACGCTCGCTGCTTGCCCGCCGGTCATGTAACCGCGCAAATGCGCGCACAAGTATCCGCACTCGCCGAATCGCCGTCAAGCGTAGATGCTGCCAGCAGGTACGCCAACAGCCGGTTCGGTGCCTCCCCCGGCCCTTGGGAGAGCCGTGCAGATCCCCCCCCCCAGCGGCGCTATGCAAAGCGGGTTCAGCCTTCCAGCCTGTCGAACCGTCTGTAGGTGGCCAGCAACGCGCGCATGAAGTCCGTCACGGTTACGATGCCCACCGCCGCCTGATCCACGACCCATCGGTGTTCATCTATTCCCCGGCCCTTTCGCGCCGCGATGAGAGGATGCAGGCAATATGCCCGATCGCCGCGATCAAGTATACTGCCCCACCGGACCGAATCAACGCGACGCAGGCGGACGGCGGCACGGTTGCGCCCGCTGCGTGAGGGACTGTAGGATGCCCGAACCTCTACTCATCGTCTTTGCGCGCTATCCCATCCCGGGGAAGGTCAAGACGCGCCTGGCCCGCACGATCGGCGCGCAGGCGGCCTGCCGCCTCTACCGCGCCTGCACCGAGAGGGCCTTGCAGCAGGCGCGAAAGTGGGCCAAAGGCTGCGGCGGGCGCGTGAGGATATGCACCGCCGAGCCGCCGGACGCGAGGTGGCGACGCTGGCTGGGCGAGGGGTGGAACCTGAAGGCGCAGCGCGAGGGCGACCTGGGCGAAAGGATGGCGGCAGCCCTGCACGACGGGCTCAGCGAGGGCTACGGCGCGGCGATCTGCATCGGCACGGACGCGCCAGCACTTACGGCCGGGCACCTGCGCGAGGCCTGCCGCGCACTGCGCCGTTCGGACGCGGTGGTCGGGCCCGCCGCAGACGGGGGCTACTACCTGATCGGTCTGAAGACGCCCGCGCCCGCGCTCTTCGAGGGGATCGCCTGGAGCACCGGCAGCGTGCTCGCCCAGACGCGCGCCGCGGCCCTGCGGGCACGCCTCAGCCTGACGGAAATCCGGCCCTTGAGCGACCTGGATACGGCCCCCGACCTGTGGGGAGGGGCAGGGCCCGTCTCGATTATCATACCCGCGCTGAACGAGGAGGCTGGGATCGTGGCGTGCGTTGCGCGGGCCATCATGCTGGGCCCGAGCGAGGTGATCGTCGCGGACGGGGGAAGCCGCGACGGCACGCAGGAGCTTGCGCGCAGGTCGGGCGCCCGCGTGATCGCGTCGCTGCCCGGCCGCGGCGTGCAGCTCAACGCGGGGGCCGACGCTGCCTCGGGCGAGACGCTGTGGTTCGTGCACGCCGACTGCCGCCTCGGGCCGCTGGCGCTCTGGGAGATGGGCCGGGCGCTGCTCGACCCGGCCGTGGCCGGCGGAGCGTTCGAGCTGAGAATCGATCCCGCGCCGGGCTGGCTGAAGGTCCTGGAGGTAACGGCCAACATGCGCAGTCGCCTGCTGGGCACGCCGTATGGCGACCAAGCCATGTTCGTGCGCCGGGCGGCGTTCGAAAAGATCGGCGGATTCCCCGACTGGCCCCTGATGGAAGATATTGAGATGGCCCGGCGCATACGCGGCGCGGGAAAGCTCGTGATAGTCCCCGCTCCCGCCACGGCTTCCGCACGCAGGTGGGCGCGCGGCGGCGTGGCGAGGACCTACGTGACGATGGCGATGGTAAAGTTGGGCTACCGCCTGGGAGAGCCGCCCGAGGTGCTCGCCAGGCTCTACGACCGCGGCCGACACCGGCGCTGAACGTGCGGCCCGCCCCGTCAGTCAGAGGCGGTGAAGTCCAGGATGTGGTGTCCTTTCGCCTCGATGCGTGCGGCAAGGTTCCTGAGCGCCGCGCCCGTGCCCGCGATGGTCCCCTCCCACTCGGCCCTTTCGCTATATTACTGCCTGAGCTCGTATTGCTCCGCCGCCCCGAGCAGGTCCGTCAGGTCCACGGGGGTGGCGACGGCCTTGTCGTGGCTGCTTCCCTGCGCAACGACAAGATGCCCCCCCTCGCGCAGCGCCACCGCATGCACCCCGGCGTGCCTCGCGCGGACTCTGTCCGTCACGTCATCACGCAGGACGGCCCCGGGGCCATTGCCCTTGAACTCGGTGTTGGCGTAGAGGTGCATCTGCCCGTCCATGCGCTCGGCAAAGAAGGTGACGTGTGAGCCGTGATACCGGATGCTTGCGGTCGACACCCATTTCCAGTCCGGCGGAAGGAGTGGGTTGATGCCGGGCGGGCCGGGGTTCAGCATCATGCCGCAGACGCCCTCGATGGCCGCCCACAGAAAGCGAGGCGGCTCCCAGGGGGAGAGCCTCATGCCGCGGTTGACCAGGCTCTCGCCGTCGAACCACTCCGAGAACTGCCCCGGCACGGTGTTGAAGACCCGAGGGTTGAGGTTGTAGTGCTCGAAGGAGGCGTGCAGCGCCTCGACCATGAATTCGGGATGGTAGCGTGCGGCGGCGAAGGCGTACCACCACGTCAGCCCCGGCTACACGCCGCCGAGCAGGCCCACGTATTTCGAAGGGTCGCACATCGGGTCTAGGCGCGAAACCGTGCGCAGGCCGGCGTCCAGAAGTCTGGGCTGTTGAGGCGGCGGATGATGCGGTAGGCCACGTCCTCATCGGCCACGCGGAAGAGTACTGGGAAGAGCTTGTCGGCCGTCACGTCCGTATGGCGCCGTCCGGCGGTGTCGATGTTGAGCAGGTAGAGTTGCCTTTCCTTGTCGAGAAGGTGCTCATTGATGGTGGCGGTAAGCTCCTTGGCCGCCGCGCCGAACTCCGCGGCGTCGTCCGGCCTCTCCAGATTCTCCGCCATGTGACCCATGGCGCGCAGGGCCGCGGCGCATTCGGCGTTGATCTCGGTGACGGCGCCATTGATCCTGTAGTTCGGGATCACGTTGCGCCAGAAGCAGATGCCCCACACCTCCACCCCCTCGCCCGTGCAGAAGACGAGGCCGCGCTCGTCGCGTTGTGACATGATATAGCGTGAGGCGCGCGCGACGTGGTCGTACATGCCGCGCAGGTAGTCCATGGCCCCAGTGCTGCGCACGTGGTGGTTGACCCCGAGCACGAACAGCGGCGTACCGTCGTTGATGTTCAGGTCGTAATCGGCCACCTCGCCCGTGCGGGCATTGTAGTACTCGGGGATATTGCCGCTCTCGTACTGGAAGCGCGCCAGGGCGTCGAGCATGTTCCTGGATGAGTCCGGGCGGAAGTGGTCGTGCCCGTACAGGAACCAGATGACGTCCCCCGCCACGACGTTCGAGGAGACGCCCGGCTCGTTGGTGAACGCCTCGCCCTGGGGGTAATGGGCCAGCACGCGCAGCATGTTCACCTTCGCCCAGAACGCGCCCTGGTTGATGGCCCGATCGGGCGTCATCACCTGGCAAGCGGAGAGCTCGCGGCGGCAGTGGCCCGGGACGCGCCGAGGACGGACTCGACGTCGCGCAGTTGTTCGATCCGGGCTTCCGCCGCCGCCCGGCCTTCGGGCGTGAAAGCAAGGACGAAGGTGAAGCGGGCGCGCCGTGCTCGACCATCGGCACGAAGACCGTCTCCTCCGCCCCCACGTCGCCCGGCAGGTCGAAGACGTGCTTCTGACAGGCCGGATGGATGACGAAGCGGCCTTCGCCTTCCGGGAACAGTAGCGCCTTGGCCCACAGGTTGCGGCTCTCGGCGTCCCGCAGCTCGTAGCACGGCATCTCGTCGGTCATGGGCACCTCAAGAGTTTCCGCTCGTGACCTCGCCTGCCAGGACCCCTTTGCAGCTCGACCCGGCGCCCGCCGTGCAGCCGAAGCAGTGCTCGCCCGTCACGATCGTCCGTCCGACCACATTTCCCGGCTCAATGTCGCGCACGCGCCCCCTGCCGCCCAGATAGGCGGACAGGCCCAGCGCGAGGTTGAAGTCGCAGTCATACAGCGTGCCGTCAAACCCCACGCTGACCTGGTGGCGGCACATGAGCGATGGCACGGTTTCCGGGTTGAAGCTGCGCCGCAGCAGGTCCACGTACTGCTCAAGTTCGCCCGCGCCCTCCAGCCCCTCGGCGAAACGGCCGATGGGCATGTTCGCCATCGCAAAGAGGGCGTTGAACTCGATCCCGTGCTCCTCGCGCAGGTGCTCCCTGTAGTCCTGTTCGAGCCCTTCCTGGGGTGGCGGCAGGAAAGCCCCGGCGGAGTTGTAGACCAGGTCCAGCTCCAGGGCCGGGTCCCGCCCGTAGCCGAGCGAGTTGAGCCCTTGCAGCGCTTCGATGCTTCTGCCGTACACGCCACGGCCCCGCTGTCGCTCCACGTTGGCCTCCCTGTAGCACGGCATTGACGCTACGATGGCGGCCTGGTGGTCGGCCAGCGACGCGGCCATGGCGCGGCGTTCGGGACCTCCCAGAACGGTCAGATTCGTGCGGACGATGACCCGGCAGCCGGCCTCGCGCCCCCCGCGGACCAGCCGGAGGAACTCCCCGTTCAGTTCGGGGGCGCCGCCGGTGATGTCGAGCGTGGGGCTTCCGAGCCGCCCTAGCGCCCGCAGCACCTCGTCGGCGATCTCCGCCGACATCTGCTCCGTCCTCTCGGGGCCGGCCCGAAGGTGGCAGTGGACGCACCGTTGGTTGCACAGAAAGCCCACGTTCACCTGGAGCGTCTCCACGTCCTGGCAGGCAAGAGGCACGCCCAGGACGTCATATACGACCCTATCAAAATCACTGTTCATTCTGTTTCCCCACCGCTCAAGCCGAAAACAGGAAACTCTTCCGTGGCATGTGCGAGATAATGAAGATGGTTCCCTGGAGACGAGCAAACGTTACCGTGGAAGCTCGCCTAATTGCCCTCGACGGGCGCTTTGCGAGGCCTGTCCATCACATCGTTCAGGCCCCGGTCGTAGTCCAGATAATTGACCTTCAGCCTCTTTCGATTGGCGCGGATGTGGGCCGCGTCGCCCTTCGGGGCATGGCGCGCGACATAGTCGAGCACGCTGCCCGCCGCATCCTCGAAATCATCGTCGAACCAGTCATAGATCCTTGACACATAGACCCTGCCCTTGGCCCGGTCGAGCTTCAGACCTTTGGCAGTGTTGCGATGAAATGCTCTGGCGGCCGCGTCGAGCTGTTTCGAGGGTTTCTCGCCCTCGTATGGCGCCGCCGTCAGGTCGGGGCAACCGGGCGAGGCGCAGTTGAGCGCAAAGTGCACCCTCGCGTCCTTGTACTGCTTGCGCAGGATGTCGTGTTCGATCTGGTGCAGGCTCAGGGTTTCTCCGGCCAGATCCCATCGCTTCGCCTTTCACCTCTTCCGGCTCGATATATCCTTAATGGAGTCGATCCGGCGCTTGGGTTTGCCAGTCGCCTTGTCGGGAACGCTCTCCCAATAGTAATCGGCGATCAGTTTGACGGTGAAGGCGTTGTAGGCGTTGATGTAGAGGGCCATCCGGTCGCTGCGCTTGGGCTTGCGCAGGTCGGCGCCCGCGAGCCGAACCAGATAGAGGTTCAGGTGCGCGGGGCTTTTCACGATGCCGGCATAGTCCACCCACCCGTCCGCCATGTGCGCCTTCAGCACCTTGGCCCATTCGGAATGATCGAACGCGGGCTTATTCTCCTTCTTCTCCTTTGTTCCCCCTTTCTGCTGCTGCGGCGGCTCATCGGCCGCCGGTGCGCCAATGGCCAGCAGCACAACCATGCAAAGACCCGCGCACCATGTCCGGCTTCTCGCCCTATGCATCGCCCCCCTCCTTCTGCCTTTCGTATATGCTCACCCCGCGCAGCCGGCGTAGCCTCTTCTGCCAGTTGACCAGAGGGCTCTTAAACAGGTGTTCATCGTAGTAGCGATTGGCCGCCCGGCGCACGGCCTGCGAGATGGTCGGGTAGACGTGAATGGCCCTGGAGATGCTGGTGACGGGCCGGCCGTTCGCCATCATCAGGACGTACTCGTGGGGGCTTTCGAAATGCCCGTCGCCGAAGTAGACGTCCACGCCCATCGCGCGGAAACGCTCGGTGCTGTCGCGCTCGCCGACGGCGGCGGCCCCACTGCTGCTGCCGGTCGTCGCGTTACTCTTCGTCATCCCCGATTCCCATCTTGCGTTTCACAAAGGAGCGGCCGAAACGGCCGATCACAAACAGCACGACCGCCACGGGCAGCAGGGCGATGAAGATACCCCACGGGAACGCCCTCTTCTCCGCCGCCTGTGCGGCGCCCGCGCCAAGGAGCACGTAGGCGGCCGTGCCTGGAAGCATGAAGAGCCAGGAGCACCACACATAAGTCAGCAGGGGTACCTTGGTCAGGCCGAATCCGTAGTTCAGCAGCGTGAAAGGGAAAAGGGGGATGAGGCGTGTGACGGCCACGACGTAGCTGCCGTGCACCCGGGTGAGCTCGTCGAGCTTCTGGAACTTCTCCTTCCCTTCGAGCCAGCCGCTGATGGCGCCGCGCGCGAAATAGCGCCCTACCAGGAAGCTGCACGCCGCCCCGGTGGTGGACGCAAAAGAGACATAGACAAGTCCCCACACCGGGCCGAAAATGGCGCCCGTGCCGAAAGTGAGGACGAAGCCGGGGAAACACGCCACCGTCCCGACGACATAGACTGCTATGAACACGACCGGCGCCCAGGAGCCTCTCCGCTCGATCCAGTTCCTCGCCTGCTCCATCACCGCGGTGATCTGCGTCCCGAAGAACTTGTATGCCACAAGGAGCAGCACAAGGACGACGACCACCCCCACCGCTCGCCACGGCACAGACCGCATTGCCTTCGCTTCGCTCTCAGCACCCATGCGATTGGATTCTCCCTATCTCCATGATGACCCGTCCGGCGGCGGCCGTCAAGACTCAACCGTCAAGTCTTTCCCGGCGGCGGCCTTCCTGATATAATCCGCGCCAGGATATTGTGAGGCCGAGCGTTGGGGAGGAATGCACCGATGGGCGTAGCTGTCATCACCGGGTCGGCGGGGCTGATCGGCTCGGAGGCATCGCGGTATTTCGCAGGGCAGGGTCTGCACATCGTCGGCATCGACAACGACATGCACAACGTTTTCTTCGGGCCGGAGGCATCGACCCAGGCGAACCTACGCAGCCTCGAGCGAGACCTCGGGAACCGACCCCTTCCTCGAGAATTGATCCAGGAGTCGTGAGAGAATCCAGAGGTCTGTAGAGGCAGGAGGGATTCTCAGGTGAAAGAGCGC
>CAZHPE010000068.1:0-14308 GCA_964534775.1 uncultured candidatus Brocadiaceae bacterium | reverse complement strand
AGTGGTGGGTGAGCTGGTAGGCCTGCCAGCCCTCGAACTCGGGCGAGATTTCGTGAATCTCGATGTCAGTAACCTTCATCCGCATCCTCCTGTTGAACAAGAATCCGACCCCGCAAGATCACTGCAATCCACCGAATGGCACGCGCCAGTGCCGGGGCGCCAGTAGCGGGGCCAACCGCATCACTTCTCAGAGGAGAACCCCGAGGGGAAGATGGGGCCGATCTCCCCGAGGGTGCCCCTTGCCTCCTCGATGTAGGCGCAGACGCGCCGCCGCTCGCGCTCTACGACCGCCGGGTCCCCGGTGTACTCGGTCTTGCACGCGGACACTTCGGGGCTCACCTTCAGCGTCTGCTCCGCACGATCCACAAGCTCCGGCGAGAAATCAGCTTCTTCAACTTCGCCACGTAGTCCCGCAGGATGCAGAGGTAGTCGTAGTCGTCGGCGCCGTCGCGCAGGTTTTCCAGCCGGATGCTGCTCCAGGGCACGCCGTCCGGGCCGGGGTAGATGAGCAGCCCGTCGTTGTTGGTGTACGGCACGATTGTGTAGGGGCTCCAGGGCCTGTTGGGCCACTTCTCTTCCGGACTGCTGCCCTTCGTGTTTCTCCTGGTCCGGGCCGTGCGGCGCCACGTGGCTGGCATTCCAGTACAGGTATCCCGAGATGTTGTACTGGAAGGCCTGCCAGCAGATGATGCGGGGGTCGACGGGGGCGCAGTCAAGCATGCAGTTCGGGTACGCGCCGTCGGGCCAGCAGCAGGAGTACCATTGGGCCTCGTCGCCCTGGGCAAGCCTCTCCTTGAGGGAGTCCGAGCTGTCATCTGAAGAATAGACCCACACCTTGATGAGGTCATCGAGGTGCGGCGAGGGGTGGACGAGTGCGGCCTGGGTCTTCACCAGGGGCACTTTGGCAATGACCTTGCGAATGCGCTTTGCGTTCTCGATGTTGTCCTCGCGCGGCCACTCGCCGCCGACGTACATGTAGGCGATGTCCTCCCAGCCGTTCTTGACGATGATTGGCCACGTGTCCGGATTGATCTGAAGGTGCGATACGCCCATGTCCAGGAGCTTCTTGTAGACCCGCTCGAAGTAGTCCAAGTCGGGCGGCTCGCCCTCGGCCCTCGGGGGCGCAGGCATGCTCGATGTTATCCCGTAGCTGCCGAGCAGGAACGCCATCCGCTTGAGACTCTCGTGCAGCTCCTCCGGACTGAGCCAGTTGTAGAACTCCGCCCAGTTACTTATCATCGTCCAGATGCGGAGCCTGCGTCTGGGCAGGCTGAACTTGAAGACCCGAAGCTCGATGTCGAGCTCCTGCGACTGCCGCCCCTCGCCCTCCACGTCGGCATGCACCACGACCGAGCCGCGGAACAGCCTGTACCAGCGGCGGTAGAGGCTGTGGTTGCGCGCCCGCGTGTCGGGCGGCACCTTCAGCGCGAGCCAGATGGGTTGGACCATTCCCGGCTCGACATCGAAGCGGCTCTCGGGGGTGAGCGGCTCCAGGGGGTCGGGGTACCAGCCCGGGCGGGTTATCTTGCCGGAAGATGGCTGCGTGATCTCCACGTATTGGACCCTGGAGACCTTGAACGCTTCGGCCGGCATGGACGGCCCCTCGACCAGCGCGTGAAGCGGTGGGGCGGTGGGATGTTCGCTCACCTCCCACGATTTCAGGTCCTTGACCTCGACGCGGACGTCTCGCAGCCCCTTTCCGCCCGCCATAATGACCACCTGCCCGCTGGTCCAACCGTTCATGGCTGCTGCCAGCTCGAGCGGCTTGCCGACCGGGCCGTCGAACGGCCGGTCCCGAAAGACCCTCTGCATCGACGACGCGGAACCAAGTGCGAAAGACATGGCCTAGTGCTCCTTCTGTGATTGGAGGCTTGGGCCCCGGACGCCTCAGCGGACCAACTTCCATCGGATGAGGACGAACGTCGAGCGGCCGATGACATCCAGCGATCGCTCGACCTTCCCGTAGCAGGAACCGGTGAGGGTGAGCATCTCTTCGCCGTCTAGGCAGATGGTCTCGTTATAGCCCGCCGCCATGCCATGGTTCAGGTAGTAGACCTCATCCTCCCACGTCTCGCTGCCGTATAGGCTCACCATGGCCCGCGCGCTGGACACGCTCCGGGGGTAGCGGTGATCGTGCACCAGGACGAACCGGTCGCCGGACAGCCCTGCGCCGGTGCCGCGGCACTGTCCATAGACGGTGGTCAACTGGCGCTTCGGGGTCCACGTCTTGCCGGCGTCGTCGGAGTGGGTGATGAAGACGTGCTTGTAGGGGGCCTTGGTCCCGAACGCTGCCGCGCCCGTGCGCTCGCACAGGTCCGGCGGATCCTCGGGCAGGGCCGGGCGCTGGTGCCGCAGGACAGCCACGAGGCGACCGCCGGGCAGTTCCGCCAAGCCCGTTTCGCTGCACCATTCGCACACGCAGGCGTGCTCGGGCCAAGTGCGGCCACCGTCGCTGGAACGGCAGACGTTGATGGTGTTTAGCCCGGAGAGGACAGCTTCGTAGCTCCTGGAGACCTTCGCCGCCCTGTCCTGGACCGGCGCCATCAGCGTCCCGTCGCGGAGGCGGATGACGCCGAAGCTAAGCACGGGCGTTCCCGTTGTCGGCATGTCGATCCGGCCGATCTGCTCCCACGTCTTGCCCTCGTCTGCGGACGCCCATACCAGCGGCACCGCTCCCTCTTCGGGTTGGCCGAGGTTCAGCATCGTGCCGTCCGCGTCGAACCGAATGCGCCACCAGCCGTAGGGGCTCGGGTCCCGGTGGCGAAAGTGCTCCCAGGTCCTGCCGCCGTCGGTGGACTTGGAGACGATGGTGCGTTGTGCGGCGTAGATCGTGCCGTCGGGCGCCTGGGTCAGGCTCAGGCACTGGGTGTGTCCCTCGGGGTCGATCGGGAACCGGATCTTCTCCACCTCGACCTTCTGGAGCTTGCCGCCGCGGGCGTGCAAGATGTAATCGCCCGCCTGCATCTCCCTGAGCTGGTCTTCCGTCACCGTCACGCCGCCCAGGTCCTGTGTCGACAGCATGCGCACGCCCTTCCTTCCACGAGGTTCGGGATTAATCCTGTCACGCTCCGAAGTGTATGCCCCGGACGGGAATCCGTCAACAGTCCCTGGGCCACGATCATGCATCCGGCTCCCGCCGGCGGCGGTGCAATCCGTCAGATGGGGGGCCTTGCGGCTTCCTTTTCAGCGGCGTAGCGTCCCCGGTCTGCCAGGGACATTCGTTGCAAGGCTGCGGAGCATACCGTATCATCTCCGTCCAGTTGATACTGTGCTCGGCGTCCTCTTTCCGGCGTGTGTCCGTTCGAGAGCTGTGTCGCCCCGCTCGTTCATTCTGGTATCGGAGGTCGAGTTGCTATGGAGGAACACGCGCGCACCGTCGACAATGGTCCCCGGCTCTTCTTCGACAACTACCTCGTGGAGATGGTCCAGGACGTCAGACGCGTCTTCCACCAGCCGCGCAAATGCCCCGACAGGCTTCTCGAACGGGACCGTCTGTGGGAGGCGCACCTTGCCTTCTCGGATGTGCCGTGGGCCCTGATCTTCGACGAGCGGGAGGGCCTCTATCGGTGCTGGTATGAGGACTGCCACGTGGATTTCAACCGCATGCGGGGTTCGACGGTCGACATCACCGACCCGACGGTTGCCGGATCACGCGTCTGCTACGCCTACTCACGGGACGGCCTGCGCTGGACGAAGCCGGCCCTGGACATCATGCGCTACGGGGGGCAACAGACGAACATCGTTTTCGGCGATGCCGGTTTCGGGCCGACGGACTTCGGCAGCATCCACGCCATTACGGTCCTTGACGACCTCTTCGAGAGCGATCCGGAGCGGCGTTTCAAGATGCTCTTCCAGCACGTCACCGCCGCCTCGCCGGGCGTCGACAGCACCAGCGATTCCGCCAGCCCGTTCGAGGTCCTGCAGAGCCCCTTTCGTCTTGCCGCCTCTCCCGACGGCATCCACTGGACGGCCGATGAGCGCACGCTCGATTTTGGCGGCCTGGGCCCCAAGCTGGGCGACGTCGTGAAGTTGATCCAGGACCCCGACACCGGCCAGTACATCCTGTACACGCGCCACCCCTGGGCATGGAATCCCCCGCTCAACCCAAAGAACCCCAGCACCGGCGCTTGGTCGCTGCCCTACTACCCGCACAATCCGGCCCGCAACAACAAGCGGCGCATCTGGCGGTGTGAGAGCGATGATCTGATCCAGTGGAACGAACCCTATGAGGTTCTGGTGGCGGATGACGAGGAGGACAACTTGGACGACTCGTTCAACGCGCTGTGCGTGACGCGCGGGTCGGTGAGCTTTACGTCGGCTATGTCTCGGTGCTGCACGGCGTCTCATGCGAGCTGGACGTGCAGTTGGCCTACAGCCGCGACGGAATCACCTGGCACCGGGCGGCTAACCGGACCGCATTCATCCCCACCGGTGGTCCGGGCGACTGGGACGAGCACATGACGATTGTTTCCGAGCCGCCTGTCGAGCACGCCGACGAATTGTGGATATACTACGGCGGCTCCGACCACCACCACAATTGGTGGTTGGTGGGCCTTCGCGAGGGGCTGGACTTGCCGGAGGTCCGTCGCCCGCTGCACTTCAAGGCGGTGATGGGCCGGGCGCTCCTGCGCCGGGAAGGTTTCGTTTCCCTGGAAGCGACGGATGTTCGGGAAGGGATCATCGTTACGCATCCGGTGCGCCTGACCGGCGAGCGACTCGCCTTCAATGCTGAGTGCGGCCCCGACGGCTATCTGGACATCGAGATAGCCGTCGCTAACGACGACGTCATCGAGGGGTTTGCCCGCAGCGACTTCGACCGCTTCAGCGCCGACGCCGTGCGCTCGACGGCCTCGTGGGACGGAAGGTCGGCCGTTCCGAAGGACCAGGCCGTCAAGTTGTGGCTTTACCTGCGCGATTGTCGGCTGTACTCGCTTTGCAGCCCGGACGGCGGCGAGAAAGGCTGATCCGTCGCGACAGGACAAGAAGCATTGCGGCGCTGGTGCGGGCGAGGCGGCTTCAGCGACAGGGCCGGAGGTTTGGATGAAACGGATTCCCATTCTGTGTTATCACCGCGTTCATCGGGAAGATGATCCGCAGATGCCCGAGGTTGTGCTGGGCGAGCACTGCGGCCACGTGACGCTGTCGGCCTTCAAGTGGCAGATGGCGGCACTGGCCGAGGGCGGGTTCTCGGTCGTCACACACCGCGAGTTTGCCGAGTGGCTGCACGGGCGGGGCGGAATGCCTGAGGGCAAGACGGCGGCGATAGACTTCGACGACAATCGGCAAAACGTGCTCGAAAACGCGCTCCCGGTGATGGAACAGTACGGTTTCAGGGGCACGGTGTTCGCGGTCGCGCGTCTGGCCGACGGCGACCTGCCGGGTATGCAGGTGTTTCCGGCCATGACGTGGGACCAGCTTGCCGCGCTGCGAGACGCGGGCTGGACGATAGGCGCGCATACGCTCACGCACCGTCCCATGGACAAGGTCTACGCCGAAGCCGGCGGGCCGGCGGAAGTGGAACGGGAACTGGCCGGCTGCCGCGAGGAGATCGAGCAGCGCCTCGGGGTGGAGGCCGACAGCTTTGCTTATCCGGGCGGCGGCTGGAATGAGAAAGTGGAGGCTGTGGTCAAGCGTCACTACTGCACGGCCCGGCTCTGGTCCCATGACTTCCGGCCGGCCTATAACACCATTGAGACGGACCCTCACCGCCTAATGCCGGTCAACGTCAACATGCTGACGACCGAACAGCAGTTTCGGCAGGTGCTGGCGGGCGTACGGTGAGGGGTGTGCCGCACGGTGAGAACACCCGTGACTGGTAACTTCACCCGTATCTGTCGTCCGGATTCCAGTCATAGATGCTCTTCAACGGATGCACGTGATAGTGCGCCGGTTGACTCGCCATCCGCTTCAGGTCCTCGCGGTGGCCGAGCCTCCGGACGGTGTGCCACTGGCTCTTGGTCAATATCCGCCCCTCGAAGTCCCAGAGCGCTATTCCTGCCGAACCGCCTTCGTAGGCCCGCAGCGCCCGCTTGGCGTAGTCCCTGCCGGGCATGCAGCGTGGCGTGACGTCTTCATAGAAGAGGCACGCCGTCCCCTCGGTAACTCGCCGGAAATACTCGAAGTCCACCTGCCAGATGCCGCTGCCGCCCGTGTACGGGGCGAGAATGTCGACGAGGCCCTCCCGCGCCCATGTTTCCAGGTCCATGCCGCCCGCGCGGTTCCAAAAGGCGTCGTGGCTCACGTTAGCGGCAACCTGGAGGCGGCCCCCGTCGGGACGCCGGTGCTTGTCAAGCATCTCGCGAAGCTCGCGCATGAACTGCGTCAAGTAACCGGCCCAGTGCCTCATAAGGCGTTCATCGGTCGTATAGCATCCAGCGCGGCGCGCGGGATCGTCCGGCAACCCGCGCGGGTCGATCCCGTACCGGTTCTTGAAATCCTCTACGACCGGCTCCTCGAACAGGACGAACGGGGGCCGCCGGCTGTAGATCAACTGGACTCCCTCGATCCCGAACGCAAGCAGCTCCTCGAACAGCCCCAGGTAGAAGCGCCGGACTTCCGGGTAGACCATGCTCAGGCGCTGTACCGTAACGCCTTCCCGGTCGAGGCACCGCCATTCGGGGTGCTCCACCCAGAAGGGGATCGACTCGAGCCAGATGCCCGGGATCGCCGCCATCGACCCCATGCGGAAGCCGAGGTAGACCTCTATGTCCATGGAATGCAGGTGGTCGACGACGACCTTTGCCGGAACGATGCCGCGCGAGAGAAAGCTGCGGATGCTCTCCACCGTTCCGCGCCCATTCTTGTCCACGAACTCTATGCCGCCGGCCCCGTACAGGTTTCCAACCTCGGTCGGAAAGAACGTCTGCCCGGCTGCGTTGCCGCAGGTGCCCAGAAAGAACTTCCCGACGTCCGTGTCGCGCAGGGGCTCGAAGATCTGCTGGATGTCCTCGGCGGTCTTGGCGCCGCCGCCATAGCAGAACTGCCCATCGCTCTGCGCGATCAGAAGTTTGGTGTCCGCGCGGGGCGCGGCCGCGGCGTACTCCGCCACCTCCCTCTTGGTCATCGGCACCAGGCGCACGAAGGCCAGGTGAGCGTAAGCCGTATCGCTGCTCAGCATGTGAGAAATCACGAGGTTCTGCCCATTCAGATCCGCCGCCTTCCAGAGGAACTCCTCGATGGTCGTGTTACAGCCCGGCAGCGGACCGGGCCGGCCAACTAACCGGCCCTTCGGCGAGAGCCGGCATCCGAGTCTGCTGGGCACCACCGGCTCGAAGAAGTCCTCACCGGCCAGCTTCACGCGGAACTCACACTGATCGTGAGCCTCGCCACAGAACATGCCCAGGTAGATCGCGTGCCAGCCCTCCATCGGCAGGGGAAGGCGGACGTCAGGCGGATGCGCCACGCCGCCCTTGCACAACATCACGCCCTTGATACCGTCCCTGGTTTCGTAGGGCATCTTGTGCCAGCGGTCACGTTCGGGACTCGAGCTGATCGCGCTCTGCGGCTCGCAGTGGCTCAGATCGGAGATCAGAATTCCCTCGCGCTGCGGGGCATTCCAGAATGTGCTTCTCGTTCTCATGCTCAGTCTTCTATACTCGCGGCGCAATAGCCTATCGGCCGGCAGCCACGCAGTTTGCCTACCAGTGGATAGTCTTGTCCGCCACAAAGCGGGTCATCTTCTTCCAGCGTGTCGAACTGGTCCGGTAATGCGCCCGCTGATAGAGCGGACAGAACTTGCCCGGCGGGTCGATGGTCACCACCTCGTTGCCCTTGCGCATGATCTTGTAGTAGCTGCCCGTGACGTTGATCTCCCCGCTTCGCGTGGAGATAGGAAAGCTGACCGCGGCCAGGTCGCCGGCCTGCACCCGGCCCACGCGGGCATATCGGCCGTCCCACTCCGGCCGGCGCGGCTCGTCGTTGACTTGGCAGAGCGTATCGTCGGGCGAGGCCCATTCCGGAATCCGCACCATCAGCTCGCAGGCTTCCTTCACCTTGACGTCCACCCGCCCCTCGTAAGGGATGTGGCTGTCAACGTCGGCCCAGCGGGAGGCGCGGTTCAGCAGCAGGCTCACGCGCAGCGTCCCGTCCTCGAAGTCCAGCGCGCGGTCCCATGCGTAATAGATGGCCCGTGTGCCGTTGCCTGCGCAGCACTGCATGATGGCCTGGCCGGGGTACTCCGGGTAGAGATGGCGGCTGTGCCGCGCCCACGTATACCAATCGTTGACGGACGGCCAGCCGGCGAAGGCGCCCAGACACCTCTCCGGCACGCGGTCAGTGGTCTGGTTCATCGGATTGTGAGACGTTTTCGGCAGGTCCTCGGTCATGCGATGGACCCATTCCACGTCGGTAAGCTGCGCTTCGGCGAACTGGTTGCGCAGCCATCGGTCTACGTCGTCCCAGTAGTCGCCTTGACCGGCCTCGGTAAGCTTCAGGCCCAGGGCGATCATGTCGGCAACCTCGCACGTTTCCGACGTGTCGTACCGGAAGTCCGCCCGGTCCGCGATTGAGGTTGAAAAGAGATTCGCAACGCGCTCGGGGAAGAAGCCAACCGTCGTCTCGCCCAGGAGTTTGGCATACTCGTACCCCTGGCAGACCTGGGCCATCAGGTCCCCGTCACCCGCGATCATCGCGTATTCCATAAGGCTCAGCAGGCCGATAACCGTCGAGTGGAAATGCGGCCGATAGCCGGACGGGGCCGACCAGCCGAACGGGACCGGGCCGCGCAGCTTGTCCTTCACTTCGCCGCCGAGGAAAGCTCCCGAGTCCCCATCGGCTATCCAGGCCTGTTTCTTCATTTCGTCGACGCACCTGTGAGCCAGCTCCAGCGCTGGCTCGTGCCCCGTGACCCGGAAGAACTGGCAGAGCCCCTGCAAGACCCATGGCATGGCGACGCCTTTGGGCCCATCGGTCGATCGCGGCGCGCCCGGCCAGAAGTGGTACTCCACTATCCCGCCCAGCCCTTCGACGACGCGCCGGCCGATCTCCACCCACAGCTCATCGCCCGTAAGCAGGTAATACAGGGACAGGGCGCCCAGCATCCGGCCGTTGTAGACTGGATTGCCGACGTGGCCCGCCTTTGCGATCTCCGGCGACGGGCGCATGTCCTTGCCGCTTTGTACGCCGTACCATGGGCGGCCCTTGACGGGGTTGTAGAGCAGCCCGTCCGGCCCCCGCATCTTCAGCGTTACTTCCATCCAGCACCGATCGACGTGCGAGTTCAGATCGCTCCCGCTTATCAGGCGCAGCAAGGGCAGCGATTCCTGGAGCTTCCCCTGACAGTCGGTGGAGGTATCATGCTCCATCGCCGGCGGGTTGCGCCCGAAGAAGGCCAGGAAGTACATCTCGTGGTCGGCCTCCGGGTCCGTCGGCCCAGTCACGCCGTTGATCCCGAGGGCGGCGCGCTCCTGAAGGTCCAGCGTGTCTGGCACGAACGCTTCATAGCGCCGGCCGGGATACGATAGCTCCTCGAACCGGGGCACGTCCTTGCAGATGTATTCGAGGGCTTCCCTGCCCGGCGCTTCGTGCGACATACAGTTTCTCCCTGTGAGCGCTCGCCCGCCGACTCGCTTATCCGCGCGAGGCCGGGTCGGCTGCTCCCGAACGCAGTCAGTTGGTCCCGCTCCCCTGCAGCGGTCTCACCACTGGCTACCCATGCGTTGAGTCAAGCCAGATGATGTGTCGCAGATAGCGGATGTAGTCGATCCCGTAGACGTTGGTGGCCGCGAGGTTGCCCCTATCGCTCTGATCCTCGGCCACGCCCGCGAGCGCCCGGGCGCCATCCTCGATCGTCTCCAGGGCCTCGTCGAGCATGCCCAGCACCCGCTCGTAGATGGTGTACTGCTCCTGGCCGTCCCGCCGCTTCTTCGCGTCCTCCAGCGTCTTGTAGGTCTGCCCGGCGTGCTCGAGCATTGAAAGGCTGCGGATCAGCCGCACCGTGTACTCTGCCCGCCCGATGAAATACTCCAGGAACTTCCGCCCCCCGGGCCGCGAGAGTTGATGGGCACGACGAAGCAAGATGATCGCCTCTTCGTAAAGTTCCCGCTTCCGGTCCATCCGCGGATCGGGCAGACCCTGGTCAAAATGGACCTTGAAGGCCTGTGAGGTGGGGAAGCCGCAGTTGATCTCCCATTCCCCGTAGGCGGTAGCCGCGTCGATGGCCTGGAAACCCTCGAACGCGCTCGTGATGGCCTCAGGGCCGACGATGCGCACCAGGAACTCCTGCAAGAACTGCTCGGGCGTGACCGAAGGATCCCACGAGAGCCGGGCCACGTAGCAGGCCGTCGGGACGAAGTCGCCCAGCACCCAGAAGCACAGCTTGTAGCCCTCGGCGCCTCCGTCCCTGAGTTCCTGCACGGCCTTCTGCAAGAGCGTCAGGCGGACCTGGAGCATCATGGCGAAGTCGGTCTGCGGGGTCCACTTCAGTAGCGCGGGCACGCCGCGTTCCCCGAAAGCCGAGAACGGTTGCACGGCCTCAGGGTCCGCCGTGAGGCCCGGACATCCCGCATAGCCGTGCCCGGTCTCAGCCAGCACCTTTGCCAGTACACCGTACAGCTCCCGCCGGAACGCGCCGTAGTATATCATAGCTTGCGGGTTCAGGCTTTCGTCCTGCACCCTCATCTCGTTCGTGAGGCGGTCCAGCAGGTAGAGGTATTCGATGTCGCCCTTGAGCTGACGCAGCGGCCCCTTGGCTCCGTCCTCGCCGCCCACAAAATCGCTCACGGTCGCTTTCGACGCCTCCGCGATCAGCGTGTCCAGGTCGGCAACCGAGCTCAGGTCATATTTCTCATCCAGATGCGCCCAGCAGCGGCGGAAGTCGGTGGCGGAGGCCCGGAACTCCGATTGCCAGATGATGTAGTAGTCCATGTCGGGATACGTGTCCAGGTGGGCCTTCATCACCGCTGCCCCGAACTCCTGCACGAGCGGATCTTCCACGTTCTGGTGCTTGGTATTGCCGGGGTCGGTGCCGAAGAGCACCGTGCCCAGCCTGAAGAGCGCCGCCTGCGGGTCGACGTCCCGGGCCGGATCGTCCGGCACGTCGGTCCAGTCCTTGAACGGGAAGCGGAACTCATTCACCGTCTCGATCGGACTGACGAACCGAAGGCCGGTCTTCATCCCAACCCGGCGGGCCTCGTCCATTATGCCGTTGATCAGCCGCTTGCCCGCCTCGAGCCGCTCGTCATACCCCGTCAGGCCCAGGAATTCGGGATTAGTGAACTCGTCGGCATCGCCGAACAGCTCCCGCCCGATCATCCCGTCGTGCAGCGGGTAGCGCATGCCGAAGAACAGTTCCGAGGTGCTCTTGCGCACGCCGTGGAACTCGTAGTCCACCCACGGCCCGTACGGGTAGATCGAGACGAAGAACACGTTGTATCTCAGCTTGGCCAGTTGCCCGATCAGCTGACGGTAATCTTCCAGGCCCCAGAACTCCGGGCCGTTCACCTCACAGTTCAGCCCGCGCCATCCCCTGACGCGCAGGGCCGGCTCCGCCACCTTGTCGACTTCCGGCAGTGCGAGGTCGATGGGGGTGTGCGGGAAGATGTCGCAGCGCGGCGTGAACGTCACGCCCCAGTGCTCGACCAGGTCGTAGGCCGCCCACAGCGTCGCTACAGGGCTGTCCGCCCCGACGATCACTGCTGCTGTTCCGGCCACGGTTGCCGTGCGAAGGAGGAACCCCTGGTCCGACAGCTCCGGCCAAGTCCCTGCAACGGTCTGCTGGATGAGCGGGTTGTTCGCGGGCGAGCCGACCAGAATGACGGGCGTGTCCACCCGCGTCGGCGCTTCCATAAAAATCTCGGCGCTCGCCACCTCCGGGAGGAAGCCGGCCAGACGGTGCACGTAGCCCTGGAGCTCCCGGGCGGCGAACTGAACCAGTCGCGGAGCTTCATCTCCGATCACGATAGTCAGCGAACGATATCCAGCCATTACTTCCTTCCCTTCGTATCAGGCAACGTCGGATGCGGGGGGGGGCCCGCCTAATGGTCAAGGCAAAGTCCTTCACTTGTCACGCGCAGCCGCGCGATGCGGCTGTCGGCCTGCCCCGGGTCCATGCAGTGTCCCATGTAACTCACCAGCACCACGTCCGGCTCAACCTCGACTGCCTGCTGGTTGGCCCACCGGGCGTAATCGACGATGACCGGAGGACCCCAGTTCAGGCCGCCGTCGCGGCTCAGGTGCGCGGTGAAATGGGGGAAACGGGTGGTCGCGACCAGCGCGCCGCTGGCCGTGCGGGTCATGGAGGCGCAGTAACCGGGGAAGGGGCCGATTGCGGCCGGCTCCCAGGTGCGGCCGCCGTCGTTGCTCTGGATCTGCCACATGTACGGGTCGCGTTCCGGCCGGCCGACGCCCAGAAGAACGTTGTCACGGACTTCGGCGAGGCCCAGCTCGTAGTACCGGCCGGCCAGCTCTTGCGGCCCCGTGCCCGGCGTCAGCGGCTCGTCCGGCTGCAGGTTGTGGGCGTCGCACCATACCGGCGCGGACCATGTCCGCCCGTCGTCCTCGCTGCGCAGCACAAAGCAGGCGCAGAAACACAAGTAGGGTGCGGGCGCGCCGGGATCGGTTGGGTCCATCCGGCTGATCACCGGCAGGATCAGGGCGCCGTCGTGCAGCCGCACGGGCCGTGAAGGGCCGCCCGGCTTCCACCTTTCCGGCCATTCGCCATCAATCTTCAGCGGCTCAGGCCCGGTCCAGGTGCGCCCCTCGTCGTCGGACTCGTAGGCGTGCATGACGCATTTCAGGACGGGGTGGGCGGGGAACAGGCAGACCCATGTCCCGTCCTCGCGCGTGAAGTTGGCCCCGAGGCCCTTCTGGAGCATGGGCGCCTCCGGCTCCGACCAGGTCCGGCCGGCGTCGCTGGAGCGAACGAGGACCCTGCGCCTCTCCTCGCCCCAGTTGGGATTGCCGATAGCCACCGTCAGGGCAAGGTCCCCCGACCTGCCCTGGAGCAGGTCGGCGTAGCTCTGGCAGGTCTTCGGATCGGTCTCCGTGCAGGGTGTGATCCAGTGCGGGGGCGGCTCCTCCAGACCGGGCCAGGCCGGCGCGTCGACCGCTTCGCCAGAGACCTCGAGGCTGCCGAAGTGGCACGTCATCGGGATAGGGGTGGCTATGCCGCCGAAGCCCACTCGACCCGACTCATAGGTGGCGTCCTCCACGTCGGCCACCAGTCGCCCGTCAACCCAGGCGCGCAGGCGCGGCCCGCTGGCCTCGACCCTGCCCTTGTACCAGTAGTCGACGCGCGCGCAGACTCCGGGGATCAGGTCGAAGTTCAGGTAGCGCTGGAGGGGCGTGCCGTCGGCAATGACGATTCCCGCCCAGAAATGCCGCCCGCGGCTCTGCTGCCCGACCCATGGAATGTCAAGGGCGTAGAAGCGCCGGCTGTCCTGCACGCGGAACATGAAACGGGCCACGCCGATTGGGGTCCGAAACTTGAACCGGAAACTTGCGCTGAAGTCCGCATACGCCACGTCGTCCTTCACGGCCAGATACTCGACGGCCGTCCCGTCCGGTGGAACCATCTCCCCTCCGGGACCATCCGTCCACTTGCCGCCCATGAAAGACCATCCCTGTCCGTCGCAGACCTTAAGACTCGTCATGACGACTCCGTCTCCCGATAGGAACTTCCACGTTCGCAGCTCAAGCGGTGCCGAGCGGCACAGGGCCGTCGGGCGTTATGAGGATGCGCTGCGTGCGCACGAGCGCCGGGCGGATCTCATCGAACGCGTCCGGGTAGGCGACGAGGACCACGTCCGGCTCGACCTCGATGACGCTCCCATTGAACGATGTGGTGTAGTCTATCATCGTCTGCAAGCCCCAGTTCACGCCTCCGTCGAGGCTGTAATGCAGACCAAGACCCGGACCGCGCCCGACAAGGACCAGGTATCCCGAAGCCGTCGTCACCATGTCCGGCCCGCCGGCGTTGGAGAACGGTGCATAAGTGGCCACGCTCCATGTCAGCCCGCCGTCGTCGGAGTGCGTCTGCCACATGAACGGGCAACGGGACGGCCGGGAAAGGGCGACGATCCGCCCGCTGGGCAGTTGGGACATTGCGGTCTCGGTGAAGTCGCCGCACGGGCCGTCCGGCTCATCGCCGTCGTGCAGGGCGGCGTAGTCCATCGGCGCGGGTGCGGACCACGTCAGGCCCTTGTCCTCAGAGCGCGTGCAGTAGGGCTGGTGAAGCATCGTCCCCCACGTGCCCTGGTCGTTGTTCGGCACCTCATCGAACATCCGCCGGTACCTGTGCATCAGCATCACCAGGAGCGTGCCGTCGGTGAGCGGCGTGAAACCGCATATGATATTGTCAGTTCCCTCGCGG
>CAZHPE010000067.1:1722-14384 GCA_964534775.1 uncultured candidatus Brocadiaceae bacterium | reverse complement strand
CGCGAGCTGCTGGCTGTATGCGATGACGCACTCACGGCCGCGCGCGTGATCTCGTGGCACGTGGCCCGGACCGCCTTCTCGTCAGGCAGCCCGAGGGCGTGCTTCAGATGCCACGCGATCGCCTCGCCCTCCCGGTCCGGGTCGCACGCAAGGTAGACCATCTCTGCCTTCTCGCTGATCTTCTTCAAGCTGCCCACGGTGCGGCGACTTCTGCTGATGAGCTTGTACGTCGGCTCGAACCCGTGCTCCACGTCCACGCCGAAATCGTCCGCCGGCAGGTCGCGTATGTGCCCGCCGGATGCCTTCACCTCGAAATCCTTGCCCAGGTAACGCGCTATCGTCCTGGCCTTGGTCGGCGACTCAACGATGGCCAACTTCTTTGCCATGATTGTCAGGAACCTCCATCCGTTCTGCGCTGAATTGAAACCCGATTGTAGGGAGTACCTCTTGAGCGTGTCAAACGCAAGCATGAGACTTCGCGCTGCCGGGGGCGGTTCATTCTCCGCCGGCGGCCGCGCCAAGGCCCCCAGCTTTGACGCCCCCCGTCGAGCGCCGTACAATGGCCGATGCGCATCCGGTCAGGGTACGCTTTTCGAGCCGAGACGCGCGTCGCATGCGCGAAGGAGAATGGCATGAGGGGGCGGGACGAACCCTTGTACGTGGCGCTTACCGTGGACGTGGACGCGGACGCGAACCGCCCGTGCCCCGGCCGCCCGGACGCGGTCAGCCCGGGCGGCGAGGCGCGCTTCGAGGCCTGCGCGCAGGGGTTTGAGGCGGTGGCCGACCTGACCGCAGAGTTGGGCTGGCCGTGCACGCTTTTCTGGACGGGTCGCGCCCTGCTCGCGCTGCACCGCGAGGCCGGAGGGGCGGTGGGGCGGCTGGCAGATCGCCGGGACATTGAGCACGCCTGCCACGGCTTTGCCCACGAGGATTTCACCGGCCGCGACACCGGCCTGCCGCTTTCGGCCGAGGAGACCCTTCGCACGGTGCGGGCAGCGACGGGGGTTGTAGCACGTATTACCGGGCGGACGCCCACCGGGTTCCGCGCACCCTACTGCCGCATTGGCACGCACCTGCCGGACGCCCTGCGCGCGCTCGGATATCTGTACGATGCGTCACTGACCCGTGCGGCATGCGACGAATGGGGCCTGAAATCCTACCCTTTACCCCCGCAATATGGCGGCAATCCGCTGCTGGAGCTGGCCCTGTGCAGGGGGCACGACGCGTCCGGCGGGGTCATCACTGGCTACCTGTGGCAGCTTTTTGAGGGGCGCCGCGAGCCCAGCGACTACGTCGATTGCGCCGCTTCTCTTGCAGGCCGTTTTCCGGGTGGCCTGCTTCAGATCGCCCTCCATCCCTGGCACCTGCTCATCGACAAGGACGGCCACCCGCTCTCCCGGCGCTCGGGCCGCGACGCCGCCTCCGACCTACGCGCCGCCCTCGACGGAGTCGCCTCCCTCCCCGGCGTGCGGCTGACTACCGCCGGCGAATACTTGCGACGCCATGAAGAACACGCCTGAGACGCAGAGGACTTTACCCGGAATAGGCAGGGTTGATGAGTGCATAGTTTTTCCTGTGAGGCCAATGGAATGCTGACCACACGAAAGGTCTGGCAGGCCGTTGAGCAAGCGGCGATTGCTCTATCTGAACTGTCTGGCCACCTCCAGGCTCAGATCGCAAGTGTTACCGTGGCAGGAAGTCTCGTCCGCGGGAATTTCATCGAGAACAACAGCGATGTGGACGTCTATACCGTGCTGAAAGGCGATCCAAACAGCCCGGCCTGGCTGAAGGCCCACGAAGCTGTTCGGGCCTGCTTTGAGGAACCGCTTTCCCGATACAAAGGATACAGTCACAACCCGTTTGTGTGGGACGACGTCTTGGTGAGTTCGGCGAAGCTACCGTCCACCGTCGAGGAAGTAGGCAATCAGCGATTCAAGACTTTCGGGGTGTACCTATTCGATCTCATTGAGAATCACAGGACAATCTTCGGCGAGGACTTTGTGGAGCGGTTGCCACGTCACCCAAATCCACGCGACCTTCTATTTCGGAGGGTCCAGCACCTGCACGAACGGGCTGCCATGGCCGTAAACGATGCGCATTCTCATCCGAGCGCCGATATGGTGGCAGTCGAAGCATTGAAGGCCGTGCAGCTCTGTTTCGGCCAGGAGCTGGCGTTGCACAAGGGCAAAGTCATTGAGTGCTACGCAACCCATGTTCCAGACTTTCCCATGAAACCCTTTGGATTGGCAATTTGGAAAGAGTATGTGGAGGCCAGGTATCCTGATGCGAACCCGGTATAGAAGCCATCGGTACAATGCCTTGAGTTTGTGATGCAGGTTGCTGAGCTACTGGGGGGGGGGGCTGCGGCACGGCATGGCGGCGGGGGGAGGGCAGCCCAGCCCCCTGAGGTGTTTCTCGATGTCTCTTGTGACCTGCGGCGGCTCCGTCACGTCGCCCCCGGCCGGGCGGCGGGGTCCGCAGTCCGGGATCGGCTCCAGGGGCGGATGTTCCCGGCGAAACTCCGCGGTTAGAGGCCCTTCCAGCGCGCGCCCCTGCATCCCGCGATTGGGAGGAAGGCCGCACAGCCGCAGTACGGTCAGCGTCACGTCGTAGACGCTCGCCCCACGGATATCGAGGCCACGCTCGAACTCCCTGCCGCACGCATACAGCACGCCCGGCGGCTCTCCGTACCGGTGGCCGTATCCCCGGCGCTCGTCAATGTAGGCGACACCGTGATCGGAGAACACCAGGATCGAGTCCTCGGGACCCATCCGGTCCTCGTCCGACGCCTTCGACTCGCGAGCCCAAGGCGTGAACTGGAAGGCGCAGTGCTGCGCCATGTCGGGACCGCGCAGGTAGACGGCCGCAACCTGCAGGCCGCGAAACTCATCCAGGCACCGCTCCAGGATGTGGGAACACGAGCGGTCGGCGGAGATGAAGAACCGCAGCTCCCCGCGCAGTTCGTTCATCGCGAAGCCGGCCTCGACGAACTCCTTCAGCCCGTCGTCCTGCACCTTCACGTAGCCCCGCGTCTCCGCCGGGGTCACGTCGTCCGGGGCCAGGATGAGCTCGCGGACAGGGTCGAGAAGTCCCTCAGGGAAGACCCGCCGCGCCCGAGCGGGGGCGCGGCCGTTCAAGCCCGACCGAGACGGTCGGGCTACATAGACTGTTTTCCTCTTGTTTCCCCAAGACCAATAACAGCCGCTCTGCCCCGCCGGACACGCGGCGCCGCTCACGGCCGTTCCATCGCGTCCTTCAGCGCCGCCATGCATCTGGCGGCCTCGCGACCGTTTATGAACCGGTGGTCTACCGAGAGCAGGACCCGCGCGATGGGCTCGGTCTCGACCGCCCCGTCCCGGCCGAGGACGAGAACGTCCTCCACTGCGCCGATGGCGAGGGCGGCGCTCTGGTCGGGCGGGATTATCAGGCTGAACCAATCCACGGGATACATGCCCAGGTTGCTGATCGTCAGCGCGGCGCCGCTCAGGTCGCCGAGCGCCAGCGTCCCGCCGCGCACCTTCCCCGCCAGGACCGCGATCTCTTCGCCGAGCTCGGCGATGGACTTGCGGTCCGCATTGCGAATCACCGGCAGGTACACCTCATCGTCGGCGCTGACTGCAAAGCCGACATTGACCTCATCCGAGCACATCAACTTCCCGTCCACAAGCCTGCTTCGCAACCGCGGGAAGTCCCCGAGCACCCCCGCGATGCCGGCGACGAAAAACGCGTCGTACGTCACCTTGCGGCCGAGCTCCGACAGGAGTTTCTCTCGCCTGGCGAGCGGCGCTGACATGTTAATTCGGCCGACAAGGTTGATGGGGATGATCTCGCCCGCGCTACGCGTGATGGTGCGCATGACCGACATCTGGTTGTCCGAAAGGGCGAGTTCGCGCCCGGCAGCTTCGGCAGCGGGGGCCGATGGTTTCTTGGCGGCCCGGAGCACGTCCTCGCGCATGATCTTCCCGCCGCGGCCCGTGCCGCTGAGCTGCGAGAGGTCGACGCCCTGTTCCCTGGCGAGTTTCCGCACGAGGGGTGAGGCTGCGCGGGGCGCCTGCGGCGCGCCCGCACCCTCCCGGGGTTGCCCCTCGGGTTCGCGGGTCGCCGCTACGGGCGCCTGGGCCTCGGACGGCGCGGGTTCGCCCGCCTCGGCCTGCGGCTCGGGGGCCTGTTCGCCGGGCTCCCCGATATAGGCTATGACCGCGCCGATTTCGACCTCACTGCCCTCTTCCACGAGGCGGCACAGGAGCACCCCTTCGGCAAAGGCTTCCAGATCGGTCGAGGCCTTGTCCGTGTCCAGCTCGCACAACAGGTCGCCGCGGCGCACCGGGTCGCCTTCATCCTTCAGCCAAGCCCGGAGCACCACATGGTCCACGGAAGTGCCGTAATCAGGTACGATGACAGATGTGGCCATTGGCCGGGCTCCGGGAACGGGTCGATGGGTTACTCGGTGAAGAGCAGGCCCTTCATGCCTGCTGCATGGGCAGCTTCTATCCCGATTTCAGAATCCTCAACGACGATGCAGTGGTCGGGAGGGACGCCAAGCCTCTCGGCGGCTATCAGGAACAGTTCCGGGTCGGGTTTGCCCACGGTATAGTCCGCAGAGGTCACCAGGACGTCCACCGTGATGCCCAACTGCTCCATGGCCGGCAGGATGCTCGGGCGTGAACTGCCGGAAGCGACGGCCACGGGATGCCCCGCCTGCTGGAGCAGCCTGAAGAGTTCGATGTTGCACTCGATGGCTTCGGACTTCGGCTTCTCATCGTCCCATATCTCCCGCTTCCTGGCGTAGACCTCCTTCGCGTCCACGGTCAGGCCGACCTTCTCGGCGAAATAGACTATCTGCTCGCGTCCCGGCATGCCCGCCAATGCGTAGAACTCGTCTCTGGGCAGCGGCACGTTGACCTCTTCCATCGCGCGCCTGTAGCACTCATAGTGCGCCTCCATGCTGTTGGCCAGCACGCCGTCGAAGTCGAATATGTACGCCCACTTCATCTTCTCTGTCTCCTGGCGGTACCGGTCGGTCTACTCAAGAACGGACCGCGCCGCATCGACGATGCGTTGCTCGTCGGGTATCACGGCACCCTCCATCACCGGCGCGAAGGGTATGGGCGTGTCGGGCACGGCAACCCGCACGATGGGGGCGTCGAGGTAAAGCAGGCCTTCCTCGGCGACCATCGCGGAGATTTCGGCCGTCACCCCGCAGGCGCGTTCGTCCTCGCTGACGATCACGAGGCGCGATGTCTTCTCGACCGAGCCGAGGATCGTCTCCTTGTCCAGCGGCACCAGCGTCCTGGGGTCGATCACCTCCGCCTCGACGCCCTCCGCCGCCAGCTCACCGGCCGCCTTGAGCGCCTTGTAGACCATCAGCCCCGTGGCCACTATGGTCAGGTCCGCGCCGGCGCGTTTGACTTCCGCCAGACCGAAGGGGATGGTGTACTCATGCGCGGGGGCGGGCTTGAAGGCAGCGCCCAGCTCGTGAATGACGGTCTTCGCCTTTCCGCCCGGCGACTTGGCGCCGTAGAGGAGCTTGTGCTCCAGGAAGACGACGGGGTTGTCGTCGCGGATCGCCGTCTTCAGCAGCCCCTTGGCGTCGTAGGGCGAGGTCGGCATGACGACCTTCAAGCCGGGCGTATGCACGAACCAGGCCTCGAGCGATTGGGAATGCTGCGCCGCCCGGCCAGTGGCGCCGTAGGGGGCGCGGAACACCACGGGCACCTTGACCTGTCCCCCCATCATGAACCGAATCTTGGCCGCCTGATTGCATATCTGGTCCATGGCCAGGGCCATGAAGTCGTTGAACTGGAACTCCGCCACCGGGCGCAGGCCAGTCAGGGCCGCGCCTACGGCGGCCCCGGCGATGGCGATCTCGGAGATGGGCGTGTCGCAGACACGCTCCTCGCCGAACATCTCCATCAGGTCTTCGGTGACGCGATACGCCCCGCCGAAAACCGCCACGTCCTCGCCCAGGATCACGACGTTCTCGTCGCGTTCCATCTCCTCGATCAGCGCCTGGCGCAGTGCTGCCACGATCGTCGTTGCTTCGCCTTGGGTTGCATCTTCCATCTGCTATTGGCACCTGTGCTTAAGCGAAGATGTACTTCTGGTAGTCGAGCGGCTCGGGGTCCGGGCTCTGTTCCGCAAAACGAACCGTTGATTCCATCTCGGCCTCCGCCTCGCGATCTATGGCCGCAATCTCATCGTCGGCAACGCCCAGCTCAGTGCGCAGATACTCAGGGAAGCACGTGATGGGGTCCCGCTTCTGCCACTGTTCGAGTTCTTCCTCGGTGCGGTAGTTGGGCTTCTCCATGCGAGAGTGGCCCCTGAAACGATAGGTCTTGCACTCGATGAGCGTAGGCCCTCCTCCGTCGCGGGCGCGCTGCACCGCCTCGCCCGCCGCCTCATGGACGGCCAGCACATCCATCCCGTCCACCACCGCGCCCGGAATGCCGTAGCCCGTGCAGCGGTCGGCGATGTCCGCGATGGCCATAGTGCGCTTGTAGTACGTGGAGAACCCGTAGAGGTTGTTCTCGCACACGAACACCGCCGGCAGCTTCCAGGTGGCCGCCAGGTTGATGGCCTCGTGGAAGGAGCCCTCGTTCGCCGCCCCGTCCCCGAAGAAAGCCACGGAGACGCGACCGTTCTTCTTGTACTTGCACGTCCAGGCCGCACCCACGGCGATGGGGATGCCGCCGCCGACGATGCCGTTCGCGCCCAGCATGCCGACGCCGAAGTCCGCTATGTGCATCGAGCCTCCGCAGCCCTTGCAGCACCCCGTCGTCTTGGCGAACATCTCGGCCATCACGGCGTTCAGGTCCGCGCCTTTCGCCACGCAGTGGCCGTGCCCGCGGTGCGTGCTCGTGACGTAGTCGCTCTCGTCCAGGTGGGCGCAAACTCCGACGGCCACGGCTTCCTGACCGTTATACTGGTGCATCGTGCCGGGCATGATCCGCGTCAGGAAAAGCTCGTAGAGCTTCTCCTCGAACTTCCTGATGCGGACCATCTGCCGATACAGGTGCAGCGCCAGATCTCGGTCCATCCCAAGGCTCCTCTCTTCAAGCGGGGCCGCTACTCTTCTTCCTCTATTGCGATCAAGCGCACGGGGCACGAGTCGAGCTCGACGATGCGCATCGGTAGAACGAGAAGCGTGAACCTCTCGGCCTCGAGGGCGTTCAGGTTAGCCACGAACTCGAGGATCGGGATCTGGTGCTTCATCAGCAGGGCGTGGTTGGGCTGGTCCGGCACCCCCTTCACCTCGATCCCGGACGCGTCCGTGCCGACCAGGTTGACCTGCTTCTCGAAGATCAGCCATTGGATCGCGTCGTGGGCTATGTAAGGCCGGTCGTGCCCCTTGTCGGTGCCGTAGTACTGCGCGCAGTCGAAGTTGAACAGGAGCATGTCATTGGTTCGGATCCTGTAGTCCGCCTTCAACTCATCGAGGGTGACGGCCTCGTCGGCCTTCTTGTGGCGGAAGTCGAGCAGCAGGCAGTCGCCGATCAGGCGTTCCAGGGGGAACTCGGCCGCGTTCAGACCCTCGCAGTTGTGGTGGTAGGGGAACTCGATGTGCGTGCCGCAATGAGAGCCCATGTGGAGGGTCTGGAGGATGTACCAGGTGCCCTTGGTCACGGGGTACTGGGGGTAGAGGTCGGCCGTGTTGTGGGTTTCCAGCTCGAGGCCGTACTCCTCCTTGCCGGGGATCATCGTGTTGCTCAGGTCCACAATGCGCTTGTACCGAATCATGACGCCGTCCTTGTCTCTGCGGTTCCTCGCGTGTCGGGGCCCTCGACCGCATGTATGGGGGACAATGCGCGGAGGAACGTCTTTGCGACTTCGCGAAGCTCAATGTGCGGGGCCGTCCACCACCCCCCGCCCGAATCGTCATCGCGCGGCTCTCGGGGGCAAGGCCGAGTGCCCGATTACTTCAATAGCGTACCACTTGAAGCGTCGGCCTGTCAAGCGGCCCGCTTGACGCGGAGCGGCGCCTCGCCGACAATGCGCCGGGCGGCGGGGCCCCGGGATGGCCTTCTGACAGCCGACGCCTTCGGTGTCTTTAGGCGCTATTGCAGAACCCGCTTCGTCGGCCCGAGGCCAGGATGGGGTTTTGCAGGCAGCGCCTTAGGGAGTAATCGGTGGACGTCACACAACTGGCCAGCTACATTGCGCCGGCGGCGCCGGCCACACGAAGGCCGGCGCGGGGCGATGAACCGTTCGTGCGCCCTGAGATCGGGTTCACGCCGTCCTGGTATCGGGAATCACTGGACGTCGAATACGGGGAACGCTGGCACACCGACGTGGCCTACCGGCGAGGAACGATCCTCCTCATGCGCGATGAGCTGAAGCGCCGGTTTCCCGGCACCAGAATCGGCGGCATCGATCGTCCCGAGCGCCCGCTTGACCTGCTGACGGGCCTCTACGGGTGCGTGCCCGTGGCCGCACTTTACGGCATGACGATCGCGTATGCGGACAATGGCTGGCCCAACGTGGCACACGAGTACCTCTCACCCGGCGAAGTCGAGAGCCTTGAACCGCCCCGCCTCGATGCCAATCCCTTCTTTGAGTGCCTGATGGAGCAGATCGACGAGATCGAACAGTTGGAGGGACGCGTCGAGGGTTTCCTCAATTGGCAGGGCGTGCTCAACAACGCCTACCGCCTGCGCGGTGAGGACCTGTTTCTGGACTTCTTCGATGCGCCGGAGCGCTGCCGCCACCTTTTCGACTGCGTGTGCACGACCATGATCGATGGCATCAAGGGTCTGCATGAGCGGCAGCGCGCGAGTGGCGTGGAGGTGAGCTTCGCGACGGTCAGCAACTGCCTGGTCAACATGGTGTCGCCCAAGCAATACGAGGAATTTCTGCTGCCGCTCGACAGACGCATCGCCCGGGCCTTCGACCGCATCGGGATTCATAACTGCGCCTGGAGTGCCGCTCCCTACATGGATCATTATGCGGCGGTGCCGAAGCTGGCATACATAGACATGGGCCTGGACTCGGACCTCGTCCGCGCCAGGGAGACGTTTCCGGACGCGCGGCGAGCCCTGATGTACACGCCCATGGACCTGGCCAACAGCCCCCTGAATGTGCTCAGAGAGGTCGTGGAGCAGGTTGCCCGGGAATACGCGCCATGCGATATTGTGGTCGGTGACATCGAGGCCGGGACGCCCGACGAGAAAGTGCTGGCGTTCGTAGCGATGTGTGAGGAGGCAAGTACATAGAAACCTCATGGCGCTCCCGCCGGCAAACGTTGCGGTGAGCAACCGTACGCAAGCGAAGCGCCCTTCATTCGGGCGGCGACGGTTCCCTTGTTCTATACGAGCCGCCAGCGGATGATCATCATGTCCGATTGGCCCGTCAGCCGGTCCCACCCGCCAATCTCGCCGTCGTACGAGCCGGTGAGCGTGACCATCTCCTCCCCGTCCGGCGAGACGGTCGCCGGGAACCCGGCCGACAGGCCGTGCACGAGGTAATAGACCTCGTCCTCCCAGCTCTGACCGCCGTCGTGGCTGACCATCGCGCGGCCTGTGGACAAGCTCCGCGGATAGCGGTGATCGTGGATGACGACGACGCGGTCGTCCGAAAGCCCCACGCCCGCCCCGTGGCATTGCCCGAAGACCGTGGTGAGCTGGCGCGGCTCGGTCCACGTCCTGCCGCCGTCCTCGGAGTCGGCGAGGAATACGTGTTTGTAAGGGGCCGTGATCCCGAAAGCGGCGGCCCCGGTGCGCTCGGGGAGGTCGGGCGGATCGTCGGGCAGGCGGCCCCGCTGGTAGCGTATGACGGCCAGCAGCTTCCCGCCCGGCAGCGCCGCGATGCTCACCTCGCCGCACCATTCTCCGAGGACCGACCGCCCGGGCCAGGTGCGGCCCCCGTCCGTGGAACGGCAGACGTAACACACGTTGGCCCCGGACAGGACCGTGTTCCAATCCTCGGTGAGCTGCGCTTCCCTGGCCAAGATCGGCACCAGCAGTGTCCCATCCTCGAGCCGCGTCACGTGCCACCCGAGGCTCCTATACGCCGTCGTCGGCACCTCGACGTGGCCGCGCAGCTCCCACCTCCTCCCCTCGTCCCGGCTGGCCAGCACCTTAGGATCGAGATCGACGTAGTCCTGCTCGCGGGGGCAGACGTTGATCATCGCACCTTCCTGGTCGAACTGAAGGCGCCACGCGTGGAGAGTGGTCGGGTCCCTGTGGATGTGTTCCCAGGTCTTGCCGCCGTCGGTGGACTTGTGGAGGTAGACGTGCTCGGCGGCGTAGATCGCGCCATCCGGCGCTTGGACCATGCACACGCGCTGCACGTGGCCCAGCGGGTCTCGGGGCAGCCGGATCTTCTCCACCGGGATCTTCTCGAGCTTCCCCCCGCGAGCATGTAAGATGTAATCGCCCTGTTGCATCGCGTGGAGTTGCTCTTCCGTCACGGTCACGCCGCCCATGCTGTCGGTCGAAAGCATACGCTTCCCCTCTTGCGATCGGCTATGCGGCTAGAACTTCTGCAACTCGCCCGTCTCGGCGCTCCGGTAGGCCAACTCGGCTATGCGAACCGCCGCGCGCCCGTCTTCGCCCGGAATCGGCACGGGCTGGCCGTCGCGCAGGCACTCAAGCCAGTCGCCCAACTCCTTGTCAAACTGGCGGCCTTTCTCGGGGTCCTCCAGCGCAATCTCCCGCTCGCCGTCGGCAGAAACCGCAGTGAGCGTCTCCGGGGCGTAGAAGGCCGGACAGTGGAGCGTTGCTTCCTCGAAGAGCAGGGTGAACTCCTGCTTCTTCTTGACTGTGCGGCTATAGGTCTTCTCGCCCCAAGCCCGGCCGCCGTCGAAGCAGCACGACGCCCCGGACTCGAACCGAACGAGCAGCGACACCGTGTCCTCGACTTCGTAGGTGGCCTGCCGAACCTTCTGGCGCACGCAGTAGATGCTTTCCGGCTCCCCGAAGAGGCAGCGCATGAAGTCGAACTCGTGCACCACCTCACCGTAGAGGTAGCCGCCGCACCCGGCCAGCGTGTTGAACCAGAAGCCCTCGTACACCGGACGCTGGATGAAGTCTCGGATTTGAAAGTGGAATGGCCGCCCGAACCGGCCTTCGCGCGCGCAGCGAAGGGCGCGACAGAACGGCTCCCGGTAGCGCATCGACTGCCCCACCATGAGCGTCACGCCCGCAGTGCGAGCCGCCTCGATCATCCGGTCGCACGCCGCAGTGTCGAGGGCCATGGGCTTTTCGACGAAGACGTGCTTGCCGGCGCCCGCCGCCGCCACCACGGGCTCCTCGTGACAGAAGTCCGGCGTAGCCACCACGATGGCCTCCACCTCCGCGTCGGCGAGCATGTCGTCCAGCGAGGAGCACGCGCGGCCCCGGAACTCGTCGGCAATCTTCTCGCCGCGCGGCCTGAGGTTGTCGACAAACGAGTCCATCGGCCCCTTCGCCGTGTCCCAGATGGCCACCACGCGGCCCACGTCCAGTTCCTCGATGGCCCGCGTCAGCCGTGAACCCATCGTGCCGCACCCGATCAACCCGACCCCAATACCCTTGCCGGCCATTCTCCTATCCTTTCCGTTCACACCAAACAACATGCAAGACTCAGGCCACGAAGAAAGCGAAGACACGGAGAGCATACAAGAACAAAAGACGGGTTTGCACGCATGCTCACGGGCTGAATGGCCTCCGAGAACCTTGCGCCATCGGCCGCGATCCACGTCCAGTTGGCATACCCGCGTCCTCTGAGCCGGGATCCGGTCCGGGCGCCGGGGTTCCATGGCCCACCTATTGATCGATGACGAGGCCCTCGGGAGTGACGCGGAGCCGCGCGATGCGGCTGTCGGCCTGCTCCGGCTGCGCGCAGTGTCCCATGTAGCTCACCACCACCACGTCCGGTTCACCGAGCACGGCGATCTGATTGGCCCACAGGGCATAGTCCACGATGACCGGCGGGTCCCACGTGACACCGCCGTCGCGGCTAAGGTGCGCCGCGAAATGCGGGAAGCGCGTGGTCGCCACCAGGGCGCCGCCCGCCGTTGCCGTCAGCGACGGACAGTAGCCGGGGAACGGTCCGATTGCGGCGGGCTCCCAGCTCCGGCCGCCGTCGTTGCTCTGGAGCTGCCACATGTACGGATCCTTTACCGGCCGGGCGATTGCCACGAGCACATCATCGCGAACCTCAGCATAACGTATTTCGCTGAAGTTGCCCGCCAGGGCGGCCTCGAGGGTTCCCGCGGGGATCGGCTCGCCGGGGAGCTTGTTGCTGGTGTCGCACGGCACGGGCGCCGACCAAGTCCGTCCGTCGTCTTCGCTGCGCACGGCGAAAGTTGTCCTGCGGACGAGGCATTCGTCCCCTACCCCGGCCGGCATCAGCCGCTCGGTGCCAAGCGGCAACATCAGCGCGCCGTCGTGCATCCGCACGGGCATGCAGGGGCTGGGCGCGCGCCACCCCTCCGGCAACTCGCCCCCGATCTTCATCTCGTTGGGACCATTCCAGGTCCTTCCCTCGTCCGGTGACTCGTAAGTGTAGAAGGCCCATGGCCGCGGGGTCCCGTGTGGCGGCCGGTTGGGGAACATGCAGACCCAGGTTCCGTCCTCGCGCACGAACTTGGCGCTCAGCCCCTGCTCAAGCGTGGCCGGTTCCGGCTCGGACCAGGTCCGTCCCTCGTCGTCCGAGTAGCGGAAGTAGACGTTCCGGTGGCCGAT
>CAZHPE010000067.1:0-1712 GCA_964534775.1 uncultured candidatus Brocadiaceae bacterium | reverse complement strand
CCCGCGTCGCTCGAACGGACGTAGACGGCCCGCCTGACCTCTCCCCAGTTGGGGTTGCCCATCTTCAGGAAGAGCGTGAGCGCGCCCGATTTGCTCTTGATGATATTCGCATAGCTCTGGCACGTATCCGCATCGACCACCGGGCAGGGGCTGACCCAGTGCTGTGGCGGCGGCACCAGGCCGGGCCAGTCGGCAGCAGGCGCCGCCTTGCCGTCCACCTCAAGCCTGCCGAAATGGGCCGTCTCCTCGCTCGAGGCGGCGATGCCGCCAAGGCCCAGCCGGCCCGACGCATACGTATCGTCCTCGACGTCGGCGACCGGCCTCCCATCTATCCAAGCGCGAAGGCGCGGGCCCCTGGCCTCGACCCGGGCCTCGTACCAGCTCCCGTCCTTTGCGCACAGCCCCGGCACCAGGCCGAAGTTCAAATAGCGCTGGAGGGGCGTGCCGTCGCCTACGACGATCCCGGCCCAGAAGTACCGCGCTCGCTTCTGCTGCCCGCACCACGGGACGTCCAGGGCGTAGAAACGCCTGCTATCCTGCACGCGAAACAGAAACCGCGCCCCTCCCAGGCTCCAACGGCGGAACTTGAAGCGGAAGCGCGCGGTGAAGTCACCGTATGCCTCATCGCTCTTCACTGCCAGATACTCGACGTCCGTGCCGTCCGGCGGAATCAGTTTTCCGTCGGGACCGTCGCTCCACTTACCGTGCATGAACGACCAGCCCCCTCCGTCACCGATATTAAGACTCGTCATGATGACTCCGTCTCCCGATAGGAACTTCAACTTCGCCGCTCAATCGGTGCCCAGCGGCACCGGGCCGTCGGGCGTGATGCTGATGCGCTGCATGCGCATCAGCGCAGGCCGGATTTCGTCCATTGCCAAAGGATAGGCCACCAGGATGACATCGGGTTCCACCTCGATGGCCGTGCCGTTATAGGAAGTCGTGAAGTCTATGCCGGTACCCTCGTCCCAGTTCACACCGCCATCCAGGCTGATGCTCAGGCCAAGGCCGGGGCCGCGCTTTACGATCACCAGGTAACCCGAACGCGTCGCCACCATGTCCGCCCCGCCGGCTCCGGAGAAGGGCGCATAGGTGGCCGCCTGCCAGCTCTTCCCGCCGTCATCGGACTGAGTCTGCCACATGAAAGGAGAGCGGAAGGGCCGCGAAAGCGATACGATCCGGCCGCTTGGCAACTGGGCCATCCCAGTTTCGAGAAACCCGAAGCACGGGCCATCGGGTTCGTCGCCGTAATGGTCCGCTGCGTGGTCCATCGGGACCGGCTCCGACCATGTGACGCCGTGATCCTTCGACATGCTGCTGTAGGACTGGCCGATCTCCGTCCCCCACGTGCCCATGCCGTGGTTTGGAACCGAGGCAAAATGCTCCTTGTGGTACAGGTCCTTGTAGCCGTGGAGAATCGGCGCCATAAGCGTGCCGTCCGGGAAGCATGCACTGCCGCCCAGAGAGTTCCACGTCCCCTCGCGAAAGATGTCCCGCTCCCAGTCACCCAGGAGCTTGCCGGCATGCCACCCAGACCACGTGAGCCCCTTGTCCACCGAATCGCAGTAGGCGACCTGCCTGTCCTCGGCATCGAACTTCACTGTTCGAAGGACTCCCTGCCCCAGCGCAAACCGCTGCCCCGGTGGCATGGTATCCTGCCGCACGGGTCCCGCATACTGCGACCAGCTTCGGCCGCCATCTAAAGAATGATA
>CAZHPE010000066.1:0-14463 GCA_964534775.1 uncultured candidatus Brocadiaceae bacterium | reverse complement strand
GGGCGATGTCAGCGTGGACCACGTAATCACGATTGGCCGCGACCAGATAGCCGGCGACGCCAAGGTGCAGGTGCAGGAGATGCTTGACAGCCTTGAGACCGGCATCGACGTCGTGACCGTTAAGCTCCAGGCAGCCACGCCCCCCGATGAGGTCAAGGAGGCCTTCGACGATGTGAACAGGGCCCGGCAGAACAAGGAGCGCATGGTCAACGAGGCCCTCGGCGAACGCAATCGCCGGATTCCGGCCGCGCACGGCGAGAAGGACCGTGCCATCAGCGAGGCCGAAGGTTATAAGGAACGAGTCGTCAAAGAGATGAGGGGGCGCGCCAATGCCTTCCAGACCAGGCTGAAGGAGTACGAGAAGGCCCCCGAGGTCACCCGCACGCGCCTCTACCTGGAGGCGATGGAGAGGGTGCTGTTGCAGGTGGAACACAAGATCGTGCTGGACGAGTCCATCCGCGGCGTCCTGCCGCTGCTACAACTCGATCTCGGAGATCGATCGGGAGTCGGTGTGGAAGGGGGTGGCAGATGAAGTCCATCGGGAGCATCGCAGCCCTGGTAGTAGCCGTGATCATGATCATCGTGTTGGGGGCCTCACTGTATACCGTGCAGGAGGGCCAGCAGGTCGTCATCACCCAGTTCGGGAGGCTGGTCGGCGAGCCCAAGAAGGACGCCGGCCTGAAGATGAAGGTGCCATTCATCCAGATCGTGCACCGGCTGGAGAAGAGGCTCCTGCCCTGGGACGGGGAACCGGAGAATATGCAGACGCGCGAGAAGAAGGGCATCTACATCGACGTATGGGCCCGCTGGCGCATTTCGGACCCGAAGAAGTTCTTCCAGGCCGTCCGCACAGAACAGCGCGGCCAGGGGATACTGGACAACTTGGTCAACTCCGCCGTCCGCGACGTGGTGGCTCGCTACAGCCTGATCGAGGTGGTTCGCAGCACCAACGAGGAGCTCTTCTATGAGAGCGAAGAGTTGGCCAAGGATGCCGCTGCCGCGCGTGAAATGGTCACTACCGGCCGGGCGAAGATGGAGGCGGAGATCCTCACGGTAGCCAGCACGGAATTGGAGGTGCGCTACGGCATGGCGCTGGAGGAGGTGCGCATCAAGCGCATCAACTACAATGAGGAGGTTCGAAGCACCGTCTACGACCGGATGAGCTCGGAGCGGCGGCGCATCGCAAAACTGTTTGAATCGCAGGGCGTGCAGGAGACGATGCGCATTGAGGGCCGCACGCGCAAAGAGCTCGAACAGATCCGCGGCGAGATGCTCCAGAAGTCGGCCGAGCTCCGCGGCGCGGGGGATGCGGCGGTGATCACCATTGCCGCCGAGGCGTTCTCGCAGGGCCCGGAGTTCTACGAGTTCCTGCGGCGCATGGAGGCCTACGAGAGGACCCTTGGCCGCCGGACGCGCCTGATCCTGTCAACGGAAAACGAGTTCTTCCGCCACCTGCGCGACCCGATGGGCTCGCCCAGCGCCGGGGAGTAGACGAGCCAGAGGCGTGGCCCGGCCAATTCGTGGGCTAATGGCAACTATCCTGACAACAGTCATCGTGGTGGAGGCCGCAGTCGGCGTGCTGGTGGGGCTGCGTCTGATGTTCAGGAAGATCGGGTGCGACTGCCCCGAGTGCGCCCGCCGCGTCTGCTTCTTCGATGAACTCACCGACGAAGAGAAGGGGCAGATCCTCCACTACTTCCGCACCCGCGAAGGCCGCGAGCCCGAGACCGGCGCCATCTTTGCCTGCCGCCGCTGCGGCCTCGTCATGGACGATTTCTCCGGTGAGAATCTTTCCATGGATGGGGATTGCCGCAGTTTCTGCAAGGTATGCGGATCGCCGCGAATCGTCTACATGGCTGTCCCGATCTACAGGGGCGTGGTGGCCAGGTTTCAGAGGGCCAACCCGCACCTGATTCCCATGACGGAATGCCTGCGTTGCGAGCGCAATCCGCAGGCGAATCTCGACTGCATCGACTGCGACACCGAGAACCCCGTGATGGCCCGCAACGACTGCAAGACCCTCTACATGTGGAAGCCGATGGACGGCTGCGGCGAGTTCAGGTTCTTCGTCCCGCTCACCGACGGGATCGTGCGCCAGATCCCGCCGACGCACATAGCACACTGACGCCGCGAGAAGAGCGGGTCTGCCATCGGACCTTGGAAGAGCCGTTTTCGGTTTTCCCGAGGCCGCTCAGGCGATAAGATAACGCGACGAACAAGGGTCCGCCGAAACCTCTCAGGAGGCGTTGGAAAGCGATGACGCAGGGCCGGGATGAGTCTGTGGGGCCGGTGGCGATGGCCATCGGCGCGCATCCGGATGACATCGAGTTCATGATGGCCGGCACCCTCCTGCGGCTGAAAGAGGCCGGGGCCGATATCCACATGTGGAACCTGGCAAACGGTAATTGCGGGACGGCGGTGCACGAGCACGAGGAAGTCATCCGGCTTCGCTGGCGGGAGGCCCGGGACGCTGCCAGCACGGCGGGCGCCGCGATCTACCCCCCGCTGACCAACGACATCGACCTCTCGTACGAGAAGGGCCTTGTGGCGAAAGTCGGGGCGGTCATTCGGCAGGTCAAACCGAACATCCTCCTCGTGCCATCTCCCGACGACTACATGGAGGACCACCAGAACGCCGGCCGCTTGGCGGTGAGCGCGGCGTTCTGCCGGGGCATGAGGAACTTCCCCACGGACCCGCTTGCGCCGCCCTGGGACGGCGAGATGGCCGTCTACCACGCCATGCCTTACGGCCTGCGCGGCCCGCTGCGGCGGCGCGTTCAGCCGGGACAGTACGTGGACGTGGGTTCGGCCTTGGCGACAAAGCGCGCCATGCTGGCTTGCCACCGCACGCAGAAGGAGTGGCTCGACGTGAGCCAGGGCCTGGATGCGTACCTGACGGCGATGGAGGAAATGTGCAGGGAAGTGGGCCGGATGTCCGGCCGGTTCGAGTATGCCGAAGGCTGGCGGCGGCGCCTGCACCTGGGGTTCGCTGCCGATGCGGACCGCGACCCGCTGTCGGAGCTGCTGTGCGAGTTGTGCTGGACGGACCCGGCGCATGAGGAATCCCTGGGTTAGGAACTCTGGAGGAAACAGTCGACCATGGCACGCCCGATCAGCAAGGTTGCCCCCGAATGGTGGGACTATACGACGCTGGACTCCGAGATACTTGACGATGCCGCACGGGTAGGCGAGGAAGGCCTGCTGCAGCTTGCGCGGCCGGGGTTCCGGGTGAACTATTACGAGACGCTGGAGGAGTTCTACCTCGCCGAGGCTCTCGAGTACATCGACGCCTGGCGCCGGGCCACGCCGGACAACCCGGCGGGCATTTGCGGCCCCATCGGCCCCACGGAGCAGCTTCCCCTCGTGGCCAGGATCGTCAATAGCCTCGAACTGAACCTGCGCGATGCGCACTTCTGGGGCATGGACGAGTGGGTCCAGGATGGCCGGCCCGTCTCCGCCACGCACGCGCTCTCGTTCGCCAGGGCCGACATGGAGATGTGCTTCAACCGCATCGACCCGAAGCTGCGCATGCCGGAGTCCCACCTCCATTTCCCCACGGGCGACCTTGAGGCCTACAGCCGCAGCTATGACGAGGTCCGTTGCGTCCTCATGCAGGGCGGCCAGGGCGAGGTCAAGCACTGGGCGTTCAACGACCCGCCGCGCCGCGCCGGCGATTACGTCGACGCGCCCCCGCCGCCCGAAGAGTACCGCAAGCTCAAGACCCGCGTGGTCGACCTGCACCCCATGACGATCATCCAGAACGCGCGCACCTCCGGGGGCGGCCAGGTGGCGATGGTGCCGCTGCAGGCCGCCACGGTCGGTCCGGTGGAGACGTGGAAGGCCGAGAAGGTCTCCATCTGGCAGGCTGGCAGCCACGACAACCCGTTCGGCATGCGCCTGACCGCGCTGATGATCTCCAAGAAGATGCCCGACGCGGCCGTGCCCATGAGCCTGCTGGCCGACCACCCCAACGTGCACTTCCATTACTACCGGCACGGCATCGGCACAGTTGGGGCGGAGATGCACTGAGGCCCGGCGGGGGGGCGGTCTGCGGATCACGGGGGGCTGGAGGGAGCATCCCGCAAGGGTTCATCACGGGGGGCTGCGCAAATGGGAGCTGCTATATGACAGCACCGCGCCGGGGACTTTGTCGCGCATTGGCGATGTGGGTGGGCATGGCGCTCGCCCTGGCGGCCGCGGGCTGCGGCGGGGCGCAGCGTTCCGGGCCGGCCGAGTTGCCACTTGAAGGGCGAGAGGCGGCCACCGTCCGTCTGGCCCGGGTGCAGCGGATTACCGATGAGTCGGGCCTGCCCCTGGGGCCGGGCGCCGAAGGGCAGGTCGGGGACTACCTTCTCGAGAATGCCCTTGTGCGTTTCGTGGTCGGTGGCGGGGGGCGGGGCGGAACCTCGCCGCAGTATGAGGGCGCGCTGATCGATGCCGCCCTGCGGGCAGGAGAGGACCGCTTACGATTGCTGGCGCCGCAGGTCGGCAGCGCGGGTGCGGGCGATCTTGTGTGCGATGATGTCGTTGTCCTCACCCCGGCGGGGGAGGCAGAGCATGCGTCCCTCCAGGTCAAGGCCCACCTCGCAGGCGATGCCGATGTGCACGTGCTGACCACCTACCGGCTCGCGCCCTCCGAGCGGGACCTGACCATCGTCACCGAGGTGGAGAACGGCTCGGACCGCACCCTCGCGCAGGTGGCCCTCGGCGATGTGGTCTACCACGGTCGCACGGAGCGGTTCGCGCCGGGGCTTGGGCTCGAGCCCCTCGGTCGGACCGGTGCGGCGGAGTGGTTTGCGCTCTTCGGCGGCGGCTACGCATGGGGGCTGAGATCCGCCGATGGCCTACCGTTCGAGAGCTTCCACGAGCGAGGCCGCTCCCGGCTCGTCTACGCCGAGAAGACTATCCCGGCGGGCGAGAGCCGCACCTACGCCCGGGTGTTCGCGCTCCGTGCGGGCGACCCGGCGCTAATCGCCTCACTGGCTCCCGCCCCGCGCGGCACGTCGGTCGGCGCACTGACGGTTCGCGTCGTGGAGGCTGGCTCAGAGAAGCCCGTCGTCGGGGCCTACATCAGCCTTGCGTCCAGGCAGCGCGGGGCGGCCGCTCTCGGTATCACTGACGGGCGAGGCGAGGCTACGTTCCGATTGCGCGAGGCACACTACGAACTCACCTGCCGCGCACCGGGCCGCAGCACGCTTCAGTTGCGCCTGGGTATCTCGGGCCGCGTGAGACAACTGGCGACCCTCCAGATGTCGCGCCCGGCGGGCGTGCGCGTGCGCGTGCGCGAGGCCACCCCGGAAGGCCTTCGGCCCACGAGCGCCCGAATCACGATCCATGCCGACTCCGCCAACGTCGAGCGGCTTGTCGGCCGGCCCCTCTCCTCGGGCGCCGGCGGCGGCCGCACCGCCCTCGTGCCGGAGAGCGGTGAGGTTCTCCTGCCCCTGGCCCCTGGTGCGGGGCGCCTGCCGGCGGCCTACCGGCTGGTGGCTTCCAAGGGGTCTCAGCACGAGCTTGCCGAGACACTGGTGCGCGTCGCGCCCGGCAAGACCACGCGGGTGGAATTCACGCTGCGACGCGTGTTCGATACCGCAGGCTGGACGGCCGTGGATTTCCTCCAGCGCTGTGACGAGGCGCCGGACTCGGCGCTGACACGGGACGAGAGGGTGCTGCTGAACCGGGCCGAGGGCCTTGATGCCGCGGTGTCGGTGAGGCAGTGGCCCACCGGCCCGCGACAGGCCGGGGCGGAAGAGACCGGGCGCGGCCTGCTGCCAGCGCTCCGGGTCGCCACGCCCTACACGGGAGGCTTTACCGTCCTGCCGTTGTCCGACGAAATGGCCACCGGGGCGGTCAGGCTTACGCCGCCGGAGCGCTGGGGCAAGGGCGCGGATGAAGTGTTCGGGGGCCTGCGGGCATTCTTCCCCTGTGCGTTGTTTTGCATGGACGCCCCGCCGGACGATGCGCAGCCGTCCGAGCATTTCGATGCCGTCTTTCTCCTGACGGGCGGCGATACGCTGGAGGCGCGCAACCGCCTGAAACGCTGGTTCGGGCTTCTGAACGCCGGGCGGCGGATTGTGGCGCTTGGGGGCAGCGGCTCGGGCTCGACGAGGGACTTGCCGGCACTGAGCGCGCGCACATTCGTCGCAAACCCCGCCGAGGGCGGGAACCTGCGCGAGGTGATCCGCTCGCTCGGGGAGCGGCCGAACGCCGTCGTCAGCAACGGGCCATTCCTGGAGGTCACCGTGAACGGGCAACCTATCGGCAGCACGGTGCGTTCGGATGGCGGCAGGGTCAACGTGCGGGTTCGGCTGCTGGCCCCGGAGTGGATGGACGTGGCGCGGGTGCGGATATTCTTCAACGGCGCCATTGCCCACGAACTGAAGGTCGGAAGCCGAAAGGGCGCCCTGGCGCTCGAACGGACCGTGGAGGTTGCCGCCGAGCGCGATGGCTGGATCGTCGTCCTCGCTACTGGTAACAGGGGCATGACAGCTGCCTATTCCGCTGAGGACGGCCTGGGCGCGGTGCCCTTCGCCGTGACCAACCTCATCTGGATCGATGCCGACGGCGACGGACTGGTGAGCCACGGGGGGCAGTGATGAAGCGGCCCCCTCTTGACGGCTGCCCTCCCGGTTCGTACTCTGTTCGCGCCGGGACTTGCGCTGCGTGATACCCTGAAGCGGTCGCATTCCATTTCAATCAAGGAGCCTCCTGATGTGCGAGAACGTGAACGTCACGGTCTGGAATGAGGGTCGGCACGAGAAGTCGGACGAGCGGGTCGCCAAAGTCTACCCCGATGGCATGCACGGCGTTATCGCCGCCGCCCTGGAGGGTCAGCCGGGCATCATCAAGGTCCGGACGGCCACCCTCGACGAGCCGGAGCACGGGCTGACGGACGAGGTGCTGGCCGATACCGATGTGCTGACCTGGTGGGGCCACGCCGCGCATGGGGAGGTCCAGGACGAGATCGTCGCCAAGGTCCACCGGCGCGTGATGGAGGGCATGGGGATCATCTTCCTGCACTCTTCCCACGTTTCGAAGCCGTTCATGAAGCTCATGGGCACGGGCTGCATGCTGAGGTGGCGCGAGGCGGCCGAAAAGGAGCGCCTCTGGGTGGTCAGCCCAGGACATCCGATCGTTGAGGGCCTCGGCGACTACATCGAGCTTCCGCACACGGAGATGTACGGCGAGCACTTCGACATCCCGGCGCCCGACCGGCTCGTGTTCGTGAGTTGGTTCGAGGGCGGGGAGGTCTTCCGCAGCGGATGCTGCTTCTACCGCGGGATGGGCAAGATATTCTACTTCCGCCCGGGGCACGAGACGTTCCCGATCTACCACAACCCGCAGGTACAGCAGGTGATCTACAACGCCGTGCGCTGGGCCGCGCCGGTCGAGAGGACGGCGCCCGTGCAGGGCAATGTGAAACCGCTCGAAGAGATCGCCGAGGGCTGAAGCAACGGAAGGTCACTCATTCTTGGTTCCCTCGTGTCGGCCGATCACAACTATGGACCAATTCTCGGGGAAGGGATCGCTGACGACGGAGGGATTCTCCGAGCATTGGTTCCACTGCACTCGCTCCTACAAGTGGGCCGAGATCAAGCGCATCGATGCTGCTGGGAGCTCGGTGTTGTTCTTCCTAACATCCTACGACGATGCACCAAGTAGTCTATGGGGGCGCGTAAGGCGCGCCGCCCCCGTGCGCACGCTGTCGCCACGATACGCCATGCATAGCAGGAAGCTTGCCGCCCTGCTCAACGAGTGGAAGGACCGCTACGTGGGTATAGTAGAGACGGATACGAGTGAATCAGGCGAAGCCCCCCCACCTGATCACTCAACCTCTTCGCGCACTTCTTCGACGATCTCGGTGAGTTCCCGGCGGTTGATGTCCTGGAGCTTCTTGCCCCTCTCGTCCACGCGCTCGTTGAACTTCACCGCGGTCTGCTGCATCTTCTCGTGCGTCTCCTCGGAGCCGCCGTAGAGGCAGAAACTCGGTCCACGCGAGATGCGCGTCCGCCCCTGCTCGCCGTCGAGACCGAGGCCCAGCAGGCCCTTTATGCCCAGGGGTTTATTCTCGTCGCTATCGTGCGCCATATCGCTGCTCGTCAAAAAAAAGCACGGGCTGCGCTCACGGCAGCCCAACTCAGCGTGAGCACGTATTGTATGGCCCCGCCCGTCGTGAAGTCAAATGTTGCTTTGGCCCGGTGGGCGGACTATCGGATGATGCAGCTCACCAGGGTGATGTCGTCCTCCTGCGCGGTAACTGCGCAGCGGCGAAGCAGCTCCGCGTAGAGCGGCCCCAGGCGATGCTCGGTCCCCCGGGGGCTGAACTCATTCAGCAACTCCATCAACCCCGCGGTCCCCAGCCGGTGGGTTGCATCGATGGGGATCTCCACAGCCCCGTCCGTGCAGGCGAAGATACGGTCCCCGGGCGAGAGGGAGAACTCACGGGTCTCGAACTCGGCACTTCCTTCAATGCCCAGCGGCAAGTCCAGCGACTCTAGCTCCCTGATGGTCCCGCCACCCGCCGGCTGCACCAGCAGCGACGGATGCCCCGCCGAGCAGTAGGCAGCCGTCCCGGCCGCGCAGTCGAAGGTCACCGTTACGGCCGTCACCAGACCCACCATAGGGGCCCTGCTGCATAGCCGCGCGTTGACCGCCGCGAGGAAGGCCGCTGGGTCGGCCATGCGCTCGACGCACTCATCGACCACCGAGTGCAGGAGCGTGGTGTAAAGGGCCGAGCTGATGTTGTGCCCGGCCACGTCCGCCAGGAACAGGTTGCAGACCTTCTCCGCAACCGGCTCGATGTGGCAGAAGTCGCCGCCGATCATATCCACTGGAATGTATTCGAGCGCGAAGGAGACGTGGTCGTTGTCGGGCAGACCGCTCGGCAGCATCTGGCGCTGCACGGTCCGGGCCAGCTCGAGCTGATACATGTTATCGCGTTCGTCCCGAAACACCTCGATCCCGCCAATCACATTCCCCTCCCCGTCGTGCAGCGGGGCCACGGAAGTAGACACCGGGATGCGCTCTCCCGACGCGCTCCCGGCATAGACCAGCAAGGGGCGCGCGCTGGGCGTATTGGTGGCCATCGAGCGGTAGAGCGGGCAGCGGTCCGTCGCGCAAAGCGACGCACCTTCCTTGTCGGTGTGATCCAGGAGCCCGTCTCGGCACTGCCTGCCGGCCACATCCTTTGCCTTGAAACCGGTGATACGTTCGGCCTGGCGGTTCCAGAACAGGATTCTCCGGTCCGTGTCGGTCACGTAGACGCCAGCGTTCAGCGAGTTGAGGATGTCGCCGATGCCTTCTTGAGTGACTTCGCCAATGTCCCGCATGTCGAGCCTCCTTGCGCTTGCGCCGAGCCCCAGGCAGCACCGGTCCGATCTGGAAAGCCGTTAAGAAGAACGGTCGCAATTCATCCAGGTGTTCCTTCGGCGCACATTAAGGATATGCAGGGACCGCCAAGCTTGATTCGCCCACTGCTTCCGCTCTGTGAAGGCCGGCTATCACGTCATGGTCGATGCGCCCGCCAGCGTATCCGGTGAGTCGTGACAAGTCCCCCCCTTTAGTGTGGCGGGCAGGTATATTTGGTTCAATTCGGGTCTTCCAGGAAACTCAACTGAACCATTTGCAGCACAATAGCAGGTCTGGCCGGACCCTTCAATACGCCGTGCTGGCCCGCGAGTGCTTGACGCGTGGGATAGGGCTAAGTATCCTATTCTGAGGGCGGTGGTCTATGGTAATGTCTTGGTGCAGCCTCGCCTCTCCCAACACTTATTCGACCGGATGGCAGCGAAATGGAGACCGATGAGATACGGGCGCGGTTCCTGGAGTTCTTCCGGCGGCTGGATCACCGGATCGTCCCGTCGGACGGGCTCGTGCCTCAGAACGACCCGACGCTCCTGTTCACGGGTTCGGGTATGAACCAGTTCAAGGACGAGTTCTACGGACGCGGCGACAAGGCGATGAAGCGGGCGGTCACCGTCCAGAAGTGCCTGCGCACGGGGGACATCGAGAACGTGGGCCGCACTCCCTCGCACCACACCCTGTTCGAGATGTTGGGCAACTTCTCCTTCGGCGATTACTTCAAGGAGGACGCCATCGTCTGGGCCTGGCAGTTCATGCTCGACGAGATGGGCATAGTGGCCGAGGACCTGATCGTCAGCATCCACGAGACCGACCAGGAGGCCTATGCGGCTTGGTCGAAAGTCGTCGGGCTGCCCGACGAGAAGATATGCCGCTATGCGGAAGACGAGAATTACTGGCCCGCCAACGTCGTGAAGGAGGGTCCAAACGGCCCGTGCGGCCCGTGCAGCGAGATATTCGTCGACATGGGCCAGGGGGCCGGCTGCGGCCACCCCGACTGTGGCCCGGCCTGCGACTGCGACCGATACGTGGAGGTTTGGAACCTGGTGTTCCAGCAGTTCGATCGCCAGGAGGACGCCTCTCTCATCCCGCTGCCGATGCAGAACATCGACACCGGCATGGGTCTGGAGCGCATGGCGCGCGTGATGCAGGGGGTGGGGACGAACTTCGACATCGACGTCTTCCGGCCCCTCCTGAACTGCACGGCTGAGATCTGCGGGCAACCCTACGCGCCGGACTCATCCACAGCCCCGCTGATGCGCCGCATCGCGGACCATGCGCGGGCGGTGTTCTTCTGCATCGCCGACGGCGTCATTCCCAGCAACGAGGACCGGGGCTACGTGGTTCGACGGCTCCTGCGTCGGGCCGTGCGCGACGCGGTGCAGCTCGGTGTGGAGGAACCCTTCATGACGTGGCTGATCGACCCCGTGGCGGAGGCGTTCGGCGATGCCTATCCGGAGCTTCGCGAACGTCGTGAGCACGTCGCCACGCTCGTCGGTCAGGAGGAGGAGGCCTTCCAGAGGACCGTGCGGCGCGGCTCGGCGCTTCTGGCGGAGCACGTCGCATTGTTGAAGCGGCAGAAGGCCTCCGTTCTCCGCGGCAAGGAGGTGTTCGATCTCTATCAGACCTACGGCTTCCCTGTGGAGATGACCGAGTCTATCCTGAAGGAACGCGGCATGGCGGTGGACATGCAGGGCTTTCTTCACGAGATGGCGGCGCACCAGAGGCTCTCGAAGGAGGGCGCCGCGTTCGGCGGGGCGGTCTTCGTGCAGGGGCCGGTCTCTCAGCTGCAGAGCACGCGAGGCCCCACGGAATTCACCGGCCACCAGACGCTCGAGAGCGAGGGTTGCGTCATCGGCATCGTGCGGGGGGAGGAGCTCGTAGAATCCGCCGATGCGGGACAGGAGGTCGCGGTCGTGCTGGACCGCACGCCCGCCTACGGGGAGTCGGGCGGACAGTTGGGCGATGCGGGCACAATCGCCACGCTCGGGGACAAGGGCGGCCGGTTTGTGTTTGAGAACGCGCAGCGCGAGAGGGGCTTTATGCTTCACGTGGGACGCGTCAAGAGCGGTAGCCTGAGCCTGGGCGACAGGGTGCTGTGCAGCGTCGGGCACGGCAGGCGTGAGGCCACGGCGCGCAATCACTCGGCTACACACCTGCTGCACTACGCCCTGCGCCGGGTCCTGGGCGAGCACGCCACGCAGAGCGGCTCAGCCGTATCGGCGGAGAAGCTGCGGTTCGACTTCTCGAACCCCAGCGAACTCACGCCGGAGCAACTCCGCGAGGTCGAGGACATCGCCAATGAGCGTGTCCTCGCGGACCTGCCGATTATCGCCACGCACATGCCCCTGAGCGAGGCGCGCGAGCTTGGCGCCACGGCGCTGTTCGGGGAGAAGTACGGGGACATCGTGCGGGTCGTCGGCGTCGGCGACTTCAGCCAGGAGCTTTGCGGGGGCACGCATTGCGAACGCACGGGCGAGATCGGGCTGCTGCGGGTCATCAGCGAGAGCAGCATCGGAGGGGGGCTTCGGCGCATCGAGGCCGTCACGGGGCTCGTGTCACTGGATAGGCTCCGCGAGAGAGAAAAGCTGGTCGGAAGGGTCTGCACGGCCCTTGGCACCCAGGAAGACAACGTCCTGCGGCGGGCGGAAGAGATGCTGCGGGAGATCCGCTCGCTTCAGAAGCAGCTCCAGAAAGCCCGCGAGGATGCCATGGAGAAGGTGGCCTCGGGTGGGCTGCTGGGCGCGGCCGAGGAGATCGGAGACGTCCGTCTCGTCATCCAGAAGCTGGACGGAGGGCCCGCAGAGCTTCGCAAGGCGGCCGATGTGCTGCGCCAGGACAACGAGAAGGTGGCTTGCTTGCTGGTCGGCGCTCAGGGCGAAAAGGTTGCGCTGGTGGCCGGTGTAACTGCAGACTTGGTCGAGCGAGGGTTGAACGCTGTGGCGCTTGTGCGGGCGGCCTCGGCGATTCTGGGCGGTGGCGGCGGCGGGCGGCCCGACCTGGCGCAGGCCGGGGGCTCCGACCCGGAAAGGCTGGACGAAGCGTTCGAGGCCGCGCGGAAGCACCTGAAAGAGCGCCTGAGCGCCTGAGGGCCGGTTTCCCGGCGCGAGTCCTTGACGATCAGCCGCGAAGGCCATAGAATGAGCGGCGTTGAATCCAGATGAGGCGGGCAGGTAGCTCAGCAGGTAGAGCACAGGACTGAAAATCCTGGTGTCGTCGGTTCAATTCCGACCCTGCCCACCAGCTGACACATCCGCGCAAGGCCTTGCACTGTAAAGCCTTGCGCTTTGTTTTTGGCAGCTTGAGGCGCGATTCCTGCCGATTCTTTGGGAAAGAAGCGCCAGTTCCTGCCTGCCAGGCAATTGCCACTCGTGCCCCCTGAGAGCCTATCATCTCAGCACCATGCAGGATCATGCGTAGACCGTGGGAGCACGCCAAGTCGACTTGAATCCGGCCCACGTGCGGCCGACTTGTGCCCGGTTGTCGCGACGGGGGGGCTTCCTCATATAGCCACGGGGGGCACATGCGTGCCCCATCACCGCTCCATGCACAGCCCATTCCCCCCCCCCCACGGGGAAGCCATGCTTGCGCCGTGGTTGACACAATCCTTGCATGACCTCCGTCCCATCCAATCGCCGACGCCCAGCTCCTCGCAGACTTCCGGTACCCTCAAACCCTTGCCCAGCGCCACGTCAGCCTGACGCAGCTTCACCACTACCTGCTTTGCACTGTGCCGCTGTTCCATCTGAGAATCCTTTCTGCCTCTACAGACCTCTGGATTCGCTCACAACTACTGGATCAATTCTCGGGGAAGGGGTCACCGGCGGCCGGCTGAATCCATATCCTCTCGAACGGGCCGTCACGCAAGATGCGGTCATTGCTGACGCAGTTCAGGGCGACGCCGCCGGCAAGGCAGAGGTTCTCTTGCCCCGTCACCTCGTGCACGTGCCGCGTCGCCCGCAGCATGATTTCCTCGGTAACTTGTTGGACGCTGGCTGCCACATCCATGTGGAACTCCGTCAGTTCACCTTCAGGCTTGCGCGGGGGCCTTGCCGAACAGGCGGTTGAAGTGCCTGTTCGGCATCGTCAGGCCCTGGCAGTAGTTGAAGGACTCCATGCGTATGCGGAAGGAGCCGTCGTCCTTCAGATCGATGAGCTTGTCGAGGATGAGGTCGGCGTACCTATACTCGCCATACGTGGCCAAGCCCATCAGTTTGAATTCGCCGCTGTTGACGCGGAACCCTGTGTAGTAGGTGAAGGCCGAATACAGCCGCCCGGGCTCAATGCCAACAGCCCCTTCCCGGCGGGGATGACGCGAGGAAGGCGCAGCAACGAACATCTACGCGCTCTCGCCGTGCGGCCTCGTTCAGCTCTTCCTGCGTCGCCTCGACTTCGCAAGGCTCACCAAATAGGTCCCGCTCCGGGGATCCTCGCGCAGCGTGATGAGCTTGTTCGTCTGGGCGTCTTCCAGCAGCTCGGTGAATGAGCGGTAGCCGAGGGCGGCCTCGCTGAAGGAGGGCTGCTTGCGCTTGATGGTGTCCTTGATCAGGGATGCCTGTATGGGATCGCGCCCCTCGCGCAGCAGGGCCGCGACCGTGTCAGCGACTAGCCGGGCCCCGGCCGACTTGGCATCCTCGGCGAGCGGTTCGTCGGGCGTCTCCAACTCCGGCTCCGCAACTATCGCCTCATAGAAAATGAACTCGTCGCAGTTGGCCACCAGCAGGTTGGACGTCGTCCCCCGCACACCTAGGCCGATCACGCGCTTGCCGTTCTCACGCAGTTTCGATACCAGTGGTGAGAAATCGCTGTCTCCCGACACAATGACGAATGTATCGATATGCTCCTTCGCGTAGCAAAGATCCATCGCATCGACGCACAGCCGGATGTCGGCGGAGTTCTTGCCGCTGTCGCCTCGGCGCGGGATTTCGATCATCTCGATCCCGGATTCGTGGAACGGCCTGACGAACTGCGAGAACCGCGACCAGTCGGCGTAGGCCCGTCTGACGAGGATGTTGCCCTTCTCAAGCAGCCGCTGGAGCACGCGATGGACGTCGAAGCTGTCCGCGCCGCGCTTGGGTAGCCCCAGGGCCACGTTCTCGAAGTCAA
>CAZHPE010000065.1:10720-14475 GCA_964534775.1 uncultured candidatus Brocadiaceae bacterium | reverse complement strand
AGCGCGAGTTGATCGGCGCTATCCGCGCGATGGGCGTGCCGGTCAAGCTGCACATCTGCGGCGACATCACGCGGTTGCTGGCCGATGTCGCGACAACGGGCGCGGACATGATCGACCTTGACTGGATGGTAGACCTGAAGGAGGCGCGGCGTATGCTCGGTCACGACGTGTGCCTCTGCGGGAACTTCGACCCGGTCGTCGCGCTGCTTCAGTCCACGCCCGAGAAGATAAGGGAATCATGCCGGCGATGCATTCACGAGGCGGGAGCCCCCTTCGTGCTTTCGCCAGGCTGCGAGGTGCCGCCGGATACGCCGGCGGAAAACTTCGCCGCGCTGTGCGAAGCCTATGACCCAGTGTCCCGATGACCCGATGAGCCGATCCGAGGGTCAAACGCACAAAAAGAGGAGAGAGATGGTGCAACAGGTAGAGTTGTCCGGCACCCGGATCAAGGTGGTGGCAAACGAGGATTTGAGCATCACCGTGCTGAAGCAGGACGGGCAGACAGTATGGGAAAGCTCCCGGACGGTCACGCCTGTAGCCGTGGTGCGGCACGGCGAGCGGGAGCCATGCACGGTCCCCTTGGCGAAGTGCGGGGACAGGTCCGTCTCGGCCTTCACCGACGGGGCGTATCGGGGCCACAAGGTCCGGTTGACCGGTATTTGCGGCACCGATGCCATTGTTGAGGTCAGTTTCGGGATGGACGCGGGCACCGATGAGCTTCTGTTCCAAGTCGAGCAGGTCGGCGGCGAGGACGTCGTCGTCAGCGTGGAGCACGTCTACCGCTTCGAGAAGCCGATCGGCGAGGGCGGCTACATGGTCGTGCCGCATGGTTCGGGTTATTTGATTCCTGCGGACTGCCGCGACGCGATGCCGGGCGAGGGCTTCGTCGGCGGCCGGATCGGCGGGCGCTGGACGCTTCCGCTCTTCGGAATGGTCAAGGGGAGCGAGAGCTTGGTGGCCATCGCGGACACGTGGTGGGACTGCGACGTGTATGCCGATCACGTCCCGGGCGAGCTGTCGGCGCTGGACTTCAACTGGTCCGCCAGCCTGGGCAGGCTGTCCTACGCGCGGCGCATCCGGTATCGCTTCGCCGAGGACGTGGACTATCTGGGGATGGCCAAGCTCTACCGGCGGGAGGCCGCTGAGGAGGGCCTGGTGCGCACCCTCGAGGAGAAGATGGCGGAGACCCCGCAGATCAAGCGGTACCTCGAGGGAGTGCTGGTGCGGTGGCCGGCTTGGAATCCCGCCTTGGCGTCAGAGGTGCTCGAACATACGAAGAAACTGACCGAACTCGGCTTCAAGATCAACTTCTTCTTCCCAAAATGGCCCGCGATGGGATACTCGGATGACAAGAACACCGGCAACTCGGCGAATGCGCTCTGGCAGGCATTCCTGCACCCGAATCCCGTGCCCGGCGGCTGGCCCGTGCTGGTGGACTTCAACGAGAAGCTCAAGGACATGGGCTGCCTGACTCAGGGGTTCGTCTGTCCCATCTCGCAGGAGGAAGGCGCGCCGCAATTCGACCTCGGGAGGGCGCCGCTCGACGCGGATGGCAAACCCCACGAGGTTTCATGGAGCCCCGACTCTTGCGTGAGCTCTGAGTATTTCGTGGAGAACCAAGAGGCGGTGCTGGGCAGCCTGAAGGAGCATGGACTGAACATCGACGTTCTCTATCACGACGGTTTCACTGCCCACGGCAACCTGCCAGAGGACTTCGCGCCGGAGCATCCGCGCGAGTACCGTCACGCCTTTGAGGCCCAGAACCAATGCCTCGCCGATACCCGGGCGGCCGGCATCATGCCGGGAGGGGAACTGGTCCGCTTCTGGGCCATGCACGACTGCGACTACTGGTTCTACACCGACTGGTCGTCCGACCGGCTCTCGTCCGACGAGAACCAGCACTGCAGCGGCCCCGTGGGCGAGCCGATCCCGTTGTTCCAACTCGTTTTCCATGACTGCTACATGGCCGGCTTCTCGGGCGGCGGGTACATCCTGTACACGCCGGGCTACGATTGGTGGCTTAACCTGAGCCCGCGCCTCTATGAACTTCTCTTCGTAGCGATGCCGTGCCACAACTGGCTGCCGGGGGGGTCCTTCCCCTACGAGAACATCGACTGCCCCGAGGCGGAGGCGCGTTGGGACTGGCTGCGCAAGATGTCCGCACTGTGCCAGGCGACCAAGTTCTCGGAGATGACCTCGCACCAGTTCGTGAGCGAGGACCGCAAGAGGCACCGCATCGAGTTCGCGAACGGAGTGATCGTAGAGCTCGACATGGCCGCGAACCGCTACCGCATTCAGGGAGCGGACGGTTTCAGCGGTGACTGGGAGACGCCGCCGGAAGACCTCTAACCGCGCAGGTTGCCCCATGCCCGCGAGCATCGCGCTCAGCAGGATCAACTGGATCATCCACCCGTACTGCTGGAACATGTACGACCGCATGCCCGGGGGCAACGAACCCGGGGGCTGCAAACCCGAGTTGTGGCACGCCTGCCGGGACCGGGAGCTGGAAATCCACGAGCTGCACATGGAGTTCGTCTCCAGCCTGAAGCCGGACGAGGCGCTGATCATCTATCCCATCGGCGAATCAGCCCCCATGCTGCGGCTGATTCAGCATGCCAAGAGCACCCTCGGCACGCGGTGTTTCGTCGAGAAGAGGCGTGTGGGGGGCGTCCAGTTCATGGAGGGAGTAGAGGACCCTATCCGGCGGTTCCTGGACGACGAGGACTTGCCGGGCCGGCGGGAGTTCATCCACGGCGCACTGACCGATCTGGGCACCCGCGAGGCCCCGGCGGGGCTGGCCGAGGAGGTCGAGGAGGAGATACGGGAGGCCTGCCGGCACATCGGCTACGACTGGAACTACCAGGCGCTGAAAGTCATCTACTACAACCGCATGCTCGCCTACGACATCGAGGGAACCTTCCGGGGGCCCCAGGGCCGCGGGCCCGGGCTGACCTACGATCCTGCGACGGTGGACTGCATGGCGTGCGGCGAGGGCTTCGAGCAGTGCGCGGTGACCTGGAAGGCGATGCTGCCGCATTACATGGGGCTCGGCAAACCGATCGAGAACGACTTTCGACTGTCGATGAGCGGCGCGCCCTACCTGCTGAGGGCCGAGCTCAGGGAACGGGTCCATCTCGGGGGCGATTTGCGCCTCTTCCTTTGGGACGGGGTGGATGGGGAGCGGATCGCGCTCTTCTGCCGGGCGTCTGCGCGGCTCAGGGACCCACAGCTTCTCGCCTGCGTCCCCATCGAAGGACTCGACATAGAGATACGGAACGTCTCGAACGACCTGCTATGGCCTGCGGAAGAACCCTCACAGGCGCCCCTGAAGGCCGAGGACGGCAGCCTCCGGGTGCCGGTGCTCATGGGCACCAGGAGGGGCGGCGGCCCGCCGTACGATTGCCACTACGTCATCGCCCGCGACACGACGCCCGAAGGCTTCCGTTCCCTGCTGGTGGACGCAGAGGTGAAGTAGCGAGCGCCGCCCAAGTACGACCGGTGAACCCGTAGGTCTTCACCCAAGCTGCATCTCGCTGACAATTCCTATAGCTATTGTCAAATATTGTATGTTGTAGCATCCCTCGCCTAGTACAAGTTCGGATCCGTGTCGTCCACATCAACCTCACCCTCAAGGTGTGCGCCGTCCGGACCGGCCGCAGCCGTGTGGTACCCGTCACCGTCCTTGTCAACGCCGCCATCATAATGATAAATGCGCGGGTCGGAATCCGGCCACTCCGGGTTCTTGAAGTCCGTGC
>CAZHPE010000065.1:6147-10701 GCA_964534775.1 uncultured candidatus Brocadiaceae bacterium | reverse complement strand
GAGATGCTCCCTGAGGCCACTTTGCTCGCGTACGCACGGAGGACGGCCTCCGAATCTTCGATCTCGGCCCTAAGGCTCCCGAGATACTCATCTGTCGTGGGGGACTTGAATTGGCGCGCCAGTAGGTACGCGATGATCACAAGGCTGCCGCCAAATATCATGGGAGCGAAGGCAAGCTCATTCCCCAACCCCTCACTGAAACAGTCCGCAAACCGCAGTTACACCGGTCGCTCTTACGCAGCATTTCACACTCTCCATCATCATTACCGGTCGACTCGGTTGGTCGCACACTCACAACATGCCAAAGAGCGAAGGCAAGCCCCTGGTGCTCCCGTCATTGACTGCAACGCCCTTGCCTACGAGTATCTCCCATGCTACAGTTTGCGCCAGGATATCGCAATGCCTGACTTCGGCTTCAGGGGGCATCAATGAGCGGCACCGTCGTGAATCGAGTATGTCCGCGCGCGCTCCATTCATCCAACCTCATGGAGTTGCCCCTTGCCAAGAAGGGCCGTCAGTGTTAGCGTGTCAGGCAGTCAGGCGCAAGCCGGCGACGGTTTGCTGCGGAAGCACTGGAAATGGCGTGGAGGCAGAAGCGATGGAGACCAAAGGCACGAAAGGCTGGAAGCCCGGCGACCCGATCGGATACATCCGTTCGGAGATTCCGGAGTTCGATGTCCCGCCGTATGCGGGCGAGCGCTACGAGGCCATGGTGCCGGATACCCTCGACCTCCAGGAGCGGGCGAGGCTGGTCATCCACTCGATGACCGAGTCCACCGATCCGCTGGCGGACCACGAGCCCTACTACGTGGTCTGCCTCCGCCCCAACCCGCCCACAATGATCCACAACAGTTGGCACGGGTCGACGTTCGCGAAGTTCGTCGAGTCTACCTGCCTGATGCGGATCGTCAGCGGCAGCGATCAGAACTCCCATGTCGACCACAGGTGGATGGAGGTGGCCCTCAAGTCTCAGGGGCCGGACGGGCTCATATACACGCCGTTCCGCGGGCGGCCGTGGAGCCATTGGGGATGCCACATGCACAAGCCGATGCGGGAGGAACCCATCTGCGGGGTCAGCCTGCCAGGCGACCATCAGATATCGGCCTTCGGCAACGGCCGGATGCTCAGCGCAATGTCGCTGCTGGCGAAACGGGACGGCGGCGCGACCTGGCGCAAGGCAGTGGAGCGTCTCGTGGACGGGCTGCGCGACCTGGCGGTCGATGCCGAGGATTTCGCCTACTTCTGGCCGCGCGTGGACAACACCGCGAAGGGCGAGCCGAGCGAACCTGTGAAGTGCGAGGAGTTGGGGGATATCGACGGATACTCCCACGTGGTGCACGGCTTGGTGCACGCCCACCAGCTCCTGGACTACCCCCCCGCGCTGGAGCTTGCGCGCAAGCTCATCACGTACATGCGGCGATACTACTACGCGGAAGACGGAAGCTTTCTGAACAAGCCCGGCGACCCGATCTGGGTCCACTTTCATGCGCACACGAACGGGTTGCTTTCGATACTGAAGTACGCGTTGGAGGTGGGCGACGGGGAGCTGAGCGAGTTCGTGCTCCGCACGTACGAGCGCGCCAAGGACTACGTGGTGAGTTACGACATGGGAGAGGCAGGCCGCGTCAAGAACCCGGGCGGCAACCTGATCGGATACTTCCCCGAGAACGTCAATAACGCCCAGTGGGAAGGCATGGAGATTTGCCAGGTCGCGGATATGATCACGCTCGCGATGGAGCTCTCCGACAGCGGGATCGCCGACCGCTGGGATGACGCCGACCGCTGGATCCGCAACGTCTTCGCCGAAGGGCAGCTCCTGTCCACGGACTGGCTCTACCGCTTGGCGGGAGCGGGATGGAAGAACCCGAGGCCGACGGATCTGGCGCCATCGCTCGTGGGTTCCTACTGCACGACGGATAAGGTGCCGGAGCGCAGCCTCGGGGCCTTTGCCGGATGGTCGGCCGCCAACGACTGGTACGTGGGCAACGGCATGGGCATCATGCACTGCTGCACGGTGAATGGCGCGCGGGCCATATACTGGATATGGCAGCACATGCTGCGCCGCGAAGGCGACAAGCTGAGGCTGAACCTGCTGCTCAACCACTCATCGCCCTGGGCCGATATCGACAGCTACATCCCCTACCAGGGGCGAGTCGATATCAAGATGAAGGAGCCCGCCGACCTGGAGGTGCGCATCCCGGAATGGACCACGCCCGAAGACATTCGCTGCCAGGTGAACGGCGAGGACACGGAGGCTTCCTGGAGCGGCCGGTATGCGCGGGTCGGCTCCGTGGCACCCGGAGACGTGGCGACGTTGAGCTTCCCTATATGGGAGCGCACCGACGTAGTGCACATCGAGAAGGAGCGCTTCGCGCTGGTGCGCAAGGGCAACGAAGTGGTCTCCATCGACCCGCCCGGCCGACACTGCCCCCTCTACCAGCGCCAGCACTATCGCGATAGTTCGCCCCGCTGGCGCAACCTCACCCGCTTTGTCAGCGGCGAGAGAATTGAGTGGTAGATGTATGCCATGAGCGACGCACGAGGCGGGCCGAGGAAGTGTTGACATGTTCCTGGCTGCAGCGTAGACTCAAAGGGCAAGGCATGAATCCCGTTGGCGCGGGCCATACGGGCGATATTGTATCCTGACCGAAAGGAGAAGATCATGTCTCGGAAGCAAATACCGCAATGGTTCGAGCACATGAAGCAGAACCTCCCCCGCCTGCTGGCAGCTGTGGACGGCCTGGGGGAGGCTGTCCGGGAGGAAAACTCTCTCGACGCTAGGACCGGATTTCTCGTTCAGGTGGCTGGGGCGGTCGCGATCCGTTCTGAAGGCTCCGTCCACAGTCCCGTGAGGCGGGCCCTGGAGGCCGGCTCGCGCCGGACGAGATATATCACGCCGTGACACTGCTTACGAACACAATCGGATTCCCACAGGTTTCTGCCGCGCCGAGGTGGGCGAATGACGTCGTCCAGGCGCAGGAGTGGGGAACCGTGGAAGGTCCAGCAGGGTTTTGACGATCTCCCGCCCGCGCCGTGTGTGCGCACGCTTGGGATATCAGCCGACCGACAAGGCATTAGCGAGTTCGACGTAGACGCGCGAGGCGGCCACGACCTCGTCCACAAGTATCGACTCGTTGGGGGAATGCGCCAGCCCTATGTCGCCGGGCCCCATCACGATGGTGGGTATCCCCTCGCGCCCGAAAACGTACATGTCGCAGGAGGCTGGGAACTCCGAAACGTCGGGCGGATGCCCGAGGACGCCCTGCACGCACTGCCCGGCGGCCGCGACGAGGGGATGTGCGGGGTCCATCGAATAGGCGGCAGCCCCCTTGTGGAAACGGATCTCGTGCGGCACTGACTCCCGCCCGGCAAAATCCTCGAGGCGCGAAGCGAACATGGATATCGCCGCGTCGTGATCCATCGTCGGCGGGAACCACCACGACGCCCTCACCGAACACCGCTCAGGCGGGGTCAGGACATCCTCTTGCCCCGCGCTCACGCCCAGAACCACGAACGCCCCCAGGCCGGCATCACGGGCCTCGTCCCCGAAATCGCGCATGAAAGCCATGACTTCCGCCAGGCGCACGACTGGGTTGACGTCCGAGCTGGCCAGCGTCGGGTGGGCCACATCGCCGACGAGGTCAAGGAACATCCCCACCCTGCCCTTCTGCCCGATGGCAATGTTGAGCTGCGTCGGCTCGCCGACGACAGCCGCGTCGAAGTTCATCCCCCCCGCCGCGAAATGCTTGCTCCCGAGGCCGCCCTTCTCTTCGCCCATCACGGCCAGAAGAACGATCTCGCACGGCGGGTCCTTCGCCAGCGACACGAGCGCCGCCGCCATCGCGGCGAGGCTACCCTTGGCATCGCACGCGCCGCGTCCGTACAGGGTGCCCCCGTCGACGTCTCCCGAGAACGGATCGCGGTCCCACCTCGACAGTTCCCCGGGTTCGACGACATCGAGGTGAGATGTGAGCAGAACACTGGGCGGACCGCTTCCGACGCGGGCGATGAGATTTGGACGATGCGGCTGCACATAGTCGACCGCGGCGGAGACCCGGTGCGCGTCCAGGAAGCCGTGCAGCACTTCCGCAGCCAGGTCCTCGCTGCCCGGCGGGTTGACCGAACGCGCCCGCACCAGATCAGCCAGAAGCTGGGTAATCGAGTCGGCGCCAAGCACGTGCTACCCCACTACTCGCGGACCGTAACCTTGTTGCCCTTGGTGATCGCGCCGGGCTCCATTCCCTTCCCGCGGGCCAGCAGCAGGAGAAGGAACTCGACCGGAACGATGTCCAGCATCGGAAACACGTGCTCCGCAACGGCGGGGAGCGGATAGACGTGTATATTGCTCGTCGTCTCCGCCGTGGGCGCGTTAGTGACCATAAGTACCTTCGAGCCCTGAGCGGCCATATCCCTGGCCAGCTCGAGCATGATCTTCGTCGTGCGGCCCTCCGGGACGAAAACCATGGCGCGGTGCCCGCGCGAGATAACCTCGAAAGGCCCGTGGCGGAACGAGGCGCCGCTCTGGGCCTCGGTGAGTATGTGCGCCCCCTCTTT
>CAZHPE010000065.1:0-6137 GCA_964534775.1 uncultured candidatus Brocadiaceae bacterium | reverse complement strand
CAGATGCAGGAACCTCGGCCGCCCCAGGAACCGGACCGCCTGGCCTGCGCGCTCCTCCGCATCGCGCAGGACATCCCCGAGGAGAGCGGGGACGGCGAGAAGCTCCCGCTTCCGGTCGCCGTCCAGCGCGTCCAAACACCTCCACGCGAGCATCGAGAGCACCGCGATTGTGTTCATATAGGTCTTGGACGAACTCATCCGCTCGACGCCCGCCAGCAGCGGCAGGACCACGTCGCTGTGCTGCGCCAGCCAGCTCCTGGTGTTGTTAGTGATGCCGATGATCGGCATCTTGCCCTCGACGGCCGAGACGATCTTCCGCAGCTCGATGGTGCGGCCGGACTGCGAGACGGCAACCAACACGTTGTCCGGGCCAAGCCCGTCGAGGTGATAGTAGAGCAACTCCCCGGCCTCCCAAACCGCAGCAGGGAGCGCGTGAGAGTTCAGGATGTGGGCCGATATGATCGGCGCGTAGCACGAGCTGCCCATACCCGTGAAGACCGGCCCCCGGGCGGCACGCGCGCAGAGCCGCGCCGCGCGAGAGAGCACTCGTCTGCCGTCGCCGGCGAGGTAGTAATTCAGGACGCGGGAAAGCACGCGCTGCTGGTCCTGCACTTCCTTGAGGAAGAGTTCCTGCTTCATGTCAGCCAACTCCCTTGAGCGCCTGGGCGAAGCGTTCGGTGATCTTCTGAGGCCGCGTGATCGCGGTGCCGACAACGACGGCGAAGGCTCCGCGCGCGATCGCTTCCGCCGCCTCATCCGGGGTCTGAACCCAGCCCTCGGCTACAACGGGCGCCTCGAGCCTTTCGACCATCGCGTCGAGAAGCTCGAAACTGAAGCAGGTGACATGGCTTGTGTACGCCGTGTAGCCGGCCAGCGCCATCGTCACGAAGTCCGCGCCGGCATTCCCCGCCGCAATCGCCTCCTCCAGGTTGCTCACGTCGGCCATGACGCCCGCGCCCAGCTCCACTTGCACCCGGCGTATCAGTGCCGCGGCATCATCTTCTCCGGGGCGCGCCCTGGCCGTCGCATCCATGCCGACAACGTCCGCGCCGGCCGCAACGATCTGGCGGGCAGCGTCGAGAGTCGGCGTAACGCGCACCTCGCTCCCCGGTACGGTCATTTTGAAGCTCGCCACGATGGGCAGGTCCGTGACCCGGCGGATCGCCTCCACGTCTTGCAGCCCGTCGGCACGCACGCCGGCCGCCCCTCCCATACCGGCCGCGCGGGCCAGGGCGGCCATGTGGATCGGGCCGCGCAGCGGCTCGCCTTCCGCAGCTTGGCAAGAGACGATCAACTGCCCGCGCCATCGTTCCTTTATCCGCTCCATCCCCTGCAAGCTCTCCCCGAAGCTCGGCCCGTTGCACGAACTGCTCTGGACGATTCGCCAGTTTCAATTTGCGTGGAATCACGCGGCGCATCGCACGGTAGGGACGTAGCCTATCGGCCCAGCGTGGCGCTGTCAAATCCGATGGCGGCCAGGCAAATCGGGGCGCTTCGGTATATTGACAGCCGCGCACGGATGGCCTATAGTCACGGACCGCCAATCGAGGCGGAGCGAGTGGTCTCGCCGTACTGGAATCCAGGAGGAGGCGCGAAAAAGTGAGCGCAAAGGAACTGGCCGTCAATGGCGGAAAACCGACAGTCGGCGATGACATCCCCAAATGGCCGTGGTTTGACGAGGAGACGATCCAGGCGGCCATGGAACCCCTGCGGACCGGCAAGCCCAACTACTGGACGGGTCCCAAGGGGATGCAGTTCGAGGCGGAATTCGCCGCGTGGAACGGTGTCAAGTTCGCCGTGAGCACCAGCACCGGCACCTCATCGCTCCATACCGCAATGGGCGCGCTCAACATCGGCCCCGGCGACGAGGTAATCACAACGCCGTACACATTCATCGCCTCGTCCTTCTGCGTGGTGCAGGCGGGCGCCATACCGGTGTTCGCCGACGTGCGCAAGGAAGACCACTGCATCGACCCGGAGGATATCGAGAAGAAGATCACGCCGCGCACGAAGGCCATCATCCCGGTCCATCTGTACGGCAACGTCTGCGATATGGACGCCATTATGGCGATCGGAAAGAAGCACAACCTCTACATAGTGGAGGACGCAGCCGAGGCCCACGGATCGACCTACAAGGGCAAGAAGGCCGGAAGCATCGGCCACCTGGGGTGCTTCTCCTTCTGCCAGAACAAAACGTTCACCACCGGCGGCGAGGGCGGCGCCGTAATCAGCGACGATGAAGACGTCATCTGGGAATGCCGCTCGTTCCGGGACCACGGATATGACGTCGAGAAGAGGATGAACCTCCTGGACCTGGAAGGCAGCATGCCTTACGTCCACAAGCGCATCGGGTTCAACTACAGAATGACCGAAATGCAGTCCGCCATCGGCCTGAAGGAGCTGGCGAAGATCGACACGTGGAACCTGCCCCGCAGGCGGGCCAATGGCGAGGTGCTCATCAGCCTGCTGGAGGACTGCCCCCAGATACAGACCCTGCCCGTCCACCAGAAGAACGACGTGGAGAACGGATTCTACGTGTTCCCGATCGTCCTGAACTTGGACGCGCTGACGTGCGACAAGAAGACGTTCCTTGACGCCGTCACTGCGGAAGGCGTGCCGGCGTGGCGGGAGTTCTGGCCGCAGTCCTACAAAGAGCGCGCCTACCAGGAACACAACGGCTTCGGCGAGGCCAAGTTCCCCTTCAGGTCGAAGGAATACACTGACCCCGAGGCGGCGCGATTCGACCGCGTCTATTGTCCGAACGCGGCCTGGCTCGAGGAGCGGACGTTCATCGTGCACGTCTACCCGACGCTGGAGGAGGCGCACATCAGGCTATTCGCAGAGGCCATCAAGAAGGTGGCGAACGCATATGCGAAGTAAGTAGCGGCCGCCGGGCCACGACGGGGCCTTTTTCTCAAGAGCGGTGCACCGCCGGGCCGCCGGATTGCTCAGGAATTGGGAGACGGGTCATGGCAGTAGGATGGGGAGTAATAGGCGCCGGCGGGATCGCGATGCGGCGGACCATACCCGAAGGCATAATGGCTGCGCCGAACGCAGAGCTGACGGCGGTAATGGATGTCGACGAGCGACGGGTGCTGGCGGTCTCGGAGAAGTTCGGCGGCGTTCCACATTTCACTTCCGAGGAGGAGTTGCTCGCCCACCCGGACGCGCAGGCGGTCTACATCGCCACGCCCACCAATGCCCACGCCGCGCAGTGCCTGGCATCCATCGAGGCTGGCAAGCACGTCTTGGTCGAGAAGCCGGTGGCTATGTCGGTCAAAGAGGCGCAAGAGGTCAGGGCCGCTGCCGCCAGCAAGGGCGTCAAGCTCGGCACCGGCTTCATGATGCGGCACCACGGTGCGCACCGCAAACTGGCGCAGATGGCCGCTTACGACGCGTTCGGCAAGATGGTCATGGGCCGGGCGCAGCTAAGCTGCTGGTACCCGCCCATGGAAGGTGCGTGGCGGCAAGACCCGGAAATCGGAGGCGGGGGCTGCTTCATCGACATGGGCAATCACTGCGTCGATCTGCTCGAAACGTTCCTGGGAAAGACATCGGAGGTCAGCGCCTTCAGCGCCAACCTCGTGCATGACTACCGGAGCGAGGACAGCGCCGCCGTCATCCTCCGCTTTGAGAGCGGAGGCCTCGGAATCGTGGACACGTTCTTCAACATTCCCGATGCGGCATCGAAGAACGTGCTGGAGCTTTACGGGTTGAATGGCTCGGCGCGCTGCGAGGGCACGATCGGGCAGGACCCGGATGGCGCTGTCCGACTGAGCATCTCGGAACAGGTCGGCGGCTACGACGCGCAGCAGGTGCGGGCCGGGGCGCAGGAGCGGGAACTGGAGTACGAGAAAGTCAACACCTACCGGGCGGAAATAGAGGACTTCTCCGAGGCGATTGAGCGGGACCGGGAACCCGCCGTCCCCTACGACGATGGAATCTGGAGCATGAGGGTGTGCGAGGCGGTCTACCGGAGCGCGCGAGAGGGATGCGCGGTCAAGGTGCAATAGGAGAAACACGATGCTGCGCGCAGGCTTCGGAATGGCCGACATAACTCCCGCGCTGGGAGCCGAACTGAAAGGCTATCACAGCAGGCGGTTCGCCTCGGGCGTGCTCGACCCCATTCACGTGCGGGCGTTCGTCCTGGACGGGGAGGCAACCAAGCTGGCTGTCCTCGTCTTCGACCTCATGGCCGTTGAGCACGTTCAGACAGAGGCCATCCGTGCTCACCTCTCCCGGACCCTCGGGCTGCCGGGCGGCAGCGTGATCGTGTCCACCACGCACACCCATACCGCGCCGGTCGTCTTCGACTTTTTCGATGGATCCCCGGCGCCCGGCTACGTCGAGAACACGCTCCTGCCGGCAGCTGAGCAGGCGTGCCGCGATGCCATCGCGTCGGCCGCCCCCTTCATACTCCGATTCGGCCGGGCCGTGGAGCATAGCCTGGCGTTCTGCCGTCGCTACGTGATGAAGGGCGGCGGCGTGGTGACCAACCCCCCGAAGGGGTCGGATGAGATTGACCGACCCGAGAGCGAGATTGACCACGATGTGCAGGTGCTCGCGTTCGAGAGCGACGGCGAGCCGACCGGCCTGCTGGTGAACGCCAACAACCACTCCGACACCATTGGCGGGGACAAGGTCTCGGCGGACTGGCTCGCATGGATGGCCCGCGCCCTGGGCGAACACCTCAATCGGCCGGTGCCCGTCATGCTGCTGAACGGGCCGGAAGGCAACATAAACCACTACAACCCCGACAACCCGGCGAATCAGGTCTCCTACAAGGAATGCGAGCGCATCGGCAGGGGCTACGCGCGGTTCGTGATCGAAGCGCTGGAAGGGGCCGAGCCGGTCTCGGCCGACCCCGCCAGGGCGCTCTCGGAGATCGTGGAAGTTCCCTACCGCCGCGTCTCGCAGGAGGAGGTCGAGCGCGCCGCAGAGGTAGCCCGCAGCAGGCCTGACACTACGGGCCAGATGATAACCGCGAATGATCTGGCTAAGGGGCATCCCTACTGGAAGTGGATTATCGCGCGGGAGCTGATCGAGTTCGACAGGAAATACGGGGCACTGGAGGCGGAGAGCGTCGAGCTGTGCGGGTTCCGCATGGGCGAGTGCGCATTTGTGGGCCTGCCGGGCGAGCCGTTCTCAGAGGTCGGCATGGGCATCAAGTCCGGTAGCCCGTTCGAGAGGACGTGCGTGTTCGCTCTCTGCGGCGACATGGGCGGCTACATCCCCATGCCGGAGCACTTCGGCCGGGGCGGCTACGAGCCGCTGACCGGCGGCTACAACCGCTTTGCGCCTGAGGCGGCGGAACTGTTCATCGAAGGCGCGCTCAAACTGCTCGCCGCGCTGAAGTGACCCGGCAGCCGCGCGAGGCCTGGGGGAGCGATGCGAATAGATTTCAAGGGCAGGCCGGTCGCCGAGAAGCAGAGTTTCGGCAAATCTACCCTGAGATTCGGGACATGATCGGCAAGTTGCTCTCGGCTTGTGAGCGGCAGCAGCCGGTCGCCGCCAGCCTTGTAGCCTGGTCCCTTCACTCCGATCTGAGAAGGATGCTACGCGGGACGCCGAGCAATGCCGTGCACATGGGCTTCAACCTGTACAATGGGTTCGCTTCTGCCTACCGGCAGACGGACTTGCCCGATCTCATACAGTTGACTTCTGGGGGCCTGGAGGAGTTGGCCGAGCAAGCCAGACTGCTCGACGAACGGTTACGGCAGTGGCTGCACGAACAGTCGGTGAGCTTGCACGAGTTCGAGACCCTGGACGAACTCAGGCGGTCGTTCTACAACGATCGATAGTCTTCATGAATGTGGTGGAGCATGGCGTAGGACTTCCGGGGTGAGAATCCCCGGCCCAGGTGTTCGTGGAGCCGATCCGCGCCGCCGAAGCGTGTCATCGGCTGTTGTGTTCCTGAATGCAGAATTGACACCGCCGCTGCTTCGTCCTATATTCAAGAGAAGAGAGGAGTGGCACATGGCCGGGAATGAAAACAAGAGCGTTCGGGTCGCGATCGTGGGGGCTGGCACGGTAGGGTCGACGTTCGCCTACACCCTGATGATTAGCGGCTTGGCGCAGGAGATAGTGCTCATCGACATGGACCGCCCCAAGGCGGAGGCCCAGGCGCTGGACCTGAA
>CAZHPE010000064.1:13487-14622 GCA_964534775.1 uncultured candidatus Brocadiaceae bacterium | reverse complement strand
TCACCCCGACTACCCGGTCCCCCAGCCCGAGCGCGAAGATGCACTCGGTGACATTCGGGGACATCGACAGGATCCTGGACGGTCGGGACATTTCCGGCGCGCCCCCGCCGAAGAGCACGCCGCGGTCCTCAGCCCGGCTAAGCGCCAGGGCCAGCATAACGCCGGCCACGAACAGCACCGCAACCACGAGCATCGATCTCTTGCGCATTCCCAGCAGCCTCTCACCCGGCCCACTTATCCGACTCCTTCACGTCCCGCACGGGCATTTTACACGATAGGCTTGCGCCACCCGCAGGTCAAGCACAATCGTTCTGCCACTTGGTGCCGGATGAAACTCCTGGGTTGCCTTCTCATGCACCGGATGGGATAAGGTGATAGGCGAACACGGGCAGCATTTCGCGATTGGAGACTTGAAATAAATGACCGATGATCAGCCGGACACAGCAGCCGCGACAACACGACCGTGGCCCTCGCGTCATGCGGCTGAAATAGGGAACGTTTTTGTCGCGTTTCTGTATTTCGCCCAGGGCCAGTGGGTTGTCTCGGGCTATGGTCCAACTCCGCCAGCCGCCCTCTTTGCGCTGTAGGTTCTGGGGAACAGTTTCTTATGGGTCTTGCCGTTCTTCCAGATTCTGTTTGGTGTTGTGTGCATCGAGGTGCGCTTAAGAACTATAGCAGGTGGATATCGCGGGGCCGTCGTTCTTTCCGCAGCCACGCTATCGCTGTCCCTCTACAACTGTTATGCGGCGCCCACGGCAATTGGGCCCACGGTGTCGTTCTTCCTGAACTATGAATGAGCTCATGCTTGATGAGGCTGGGCGTGCAGGCAGGTTGGGACGAGTACTCCGGGGAGCGCAAGAGGGAGAGATCGGGACGTGGCTGGGTGTTGGAGAAACCATGACTTCAGAAGGGGAGCAAGCGAATGTCAGATGAGCCGCGACCGGGATGCCCTGATGTGGCTGGCGATAGCATGTTTCCTATGCTGCGTTTCTGCGTATGTCACTCTATCGCGCATAGGGATGGCGGAAGCGCGGGAATACGACCGGGAGGATTTCCTCTACGTTCCCATGCATCTTGCCTGTTGCCCGTACGATGAATCGGTCTGGCGGGTCCACTGGGTTCTGGCATGCGTATT
>CAZHPE010000064.1:0-13477 GCA_964534775.1 uncultured candidatus Brocadiaceae bacterium | reverse complement strand
AATGCGATAGTCCATTCCACCCACCGCCATGCTGCAACACACAGGCTATGTTTTCGGCGGGCCCTGGCCTGCAGGTAGTGCGCCGCTGTCATTGTAATAACGGACCGGGGGCGCCCTCCAGCCGGTCCGCCAGCCCCGGCCTGACCGATCACGCTCTTGTTGTGCCCACTCCCGTATTCAGCGGCAGCCATGGGTACGGAGGGTCTGCCGCAACCTTGGCAAACACGCCGCAGAGCCGCGATTCCGGGGGGATTCCGTTGCCTCATGCGCGGGCTAAACAGGGGCTTCAGGCCGAGAAGGCGTTGACAAGCCACGGTCTCAGGCGTAAACTCGTGCCCTCAGCAGGACGAATCCCGCCGGGCGGAAGCTACATGGGAAACGGCGGGTGAAAGGGGCCTCGCCCTTGAGTAAGAAGGCAGGAATGAGGAGAGCGAGGCTCGGGCGTAGGGGACTGAACGTGACGCAGCTCGGATTCGGGGCGGGCTTCCGTCCGGGACAGAATGGCGTTCGCCGCCTCTCCGACGAAGCCGCCGAGAAGGTCCTCAACGCCGTGCTCGACGCGGGGATCAACTTCATCGATACGGCCCCGGACTATGGGTTTAGCGGGGAGCGCATAGGCCGCTGCATTTCGGCCCGTCGTGACGAGTACTTCCTTGCGACCAAGTGCGGTTGCGATCCTGCCGACAGCGGCGGCCCGGAGGCGGACGTGCCGGCACGTGTAAGGGTGCCGTTTGGGAGCAAGCCGGCCTTCAGGAACTGTGCGTCACGATGAAGCTTGCCGAACTCATCCTGCGCCACACAATCACGCACCCTGTCTGCCACACGACCATCGTCGGCACCCGCAGCGTTGAGCATCTGACGGAGAACCTCGCGGCGGCGGCCAAAGGACCCCTCCCCGATGACGTCTGCGAAGAGGTCCGTTGCCGGGTTGCTGCGGTGATTGACGAATTTGGAATATCCGACTTATAGCCTTGATCTACCGGCTGCCCCCGCAGCCCCGCCCGCCTCCAGCGCCACACCGGTCAGTCTCGCGAGGGGAGCATCCAGATCCGCCGCAAGCTCTTGGCCCCCAACGGGTATTCGCGCACCGAGCAGAACGGTTTGAGGGCCGCGCGCCCGACGGCACGGTTGACGAACCGAGCGCGACGGGCTATATATTGGGCTGGATCGGCAGGCGCCGCATGATTTCAATCGGAGGAAAGTCGACGTGAAGATGCGCGCAAACGGCAGTCTCTACGAACGCTGCACCGATTGGCCCAAGCTCCCGGAAGGGTGGGCCTTCGGGTACGTGCCCGGCGTGGCCGTGGATTCGCAGGACCGAATCCACGTCGTTCACCGCGGCGAGCACCCCGTGATCGTGTTTGACGCGGATGGGAACGTCATCCGCTCGTGGGGAGACGGGCTCTTCGGCATGGCGCACGGCCTCACAATCGGGCCGGACGACATCATGTATATCGTCGACTGCGACCATCATACGGTGAGGAAGTTCGCGCCCGATGGCGAGCTTCTGCTGACCCTCGGGACGGAAGATCAGGCCTCGCCCGACGGCCGCCCGTTCAATAAGCCGACCGACCTTGCGCTCGGCCCGGCAGGGGAAGTGTATGTTTCCGACGGCTACGGGGCGTCCCGCATGCACAAATTCTCGCCCGAAGGCGAGCTGCTTCTCTCATGGGGCGCGGAAGGGGAGGGGCCGGGGCAGTTCAACATGCCGCACGGGGTCCACGTGGACGAGCGGGGCCAGGTGTTCGTGGCGGACCGGGAGAACAACCGCATCCAGGTCTTCACGCCCGACGGGGATTTCATCTCGGAGTTGACCGGCTTTGCGCAGCCCTGCAACCTGGTGATGGCGCAGGATGCCGTGTATGTGGCGGAACTCGGACACCGCCTGTCAATCCTCGACCGGGACTGGCAAGTGCTGGCGCAGTGGGACGGGGAGGCGGACGAGACGAAGGGCCTGTTCATCGCGCCCCATGACGTTGCCATGGATTCGCACGGCAATCTCTACGTAACGGAAGTCCTGGAAGGTAGCCGAGTCCAGAAGTTCCTCCGCTGCTGAGGCGGTGCCCGTGGGGGCGGTGGCCCGGTTGGAGGGAATCCTGGGCAGGGGTGCCTCCGGCAGCGCCGCGGGCTACGGGTGCGACGCCGTCGGGAGCCGGACTGAGTCCGCCTGGGGGAATGACTCCTACACCTACCACACTTATGACGCCGTTGGGCGGTCCGAGAGCATCCGGCATTTCGTAAGCGGCCGCGCTTTCAGGCGCGCTACCGGTTGTATTGCGGGATGGGTCCCCGCAGCTCCTCCCAGACCTCGTCGCAGCGCTCCGCGACACCCTCGGGCAGCGTCCCCCTGCTGGCCTGCAGGTTCTGCTCAAGCTGCTCCATGGAACTCGCGCCGATGATGAGGCACGTGACGTCCGGCTGCGCCAGAACCCATTTGAGCGAGAGTTCGACGAGGCTGATGCCGGCCCCCTGGGCGATGCCGCGCAATTGCTCCATCGCGTCGAACAGCCGCTCGTGCCAGTAGCGGTCGCGGTACATCTCCTTCAGGGAGAAGCGCGTGTTGTCAGCCGGTGGCGCGCCCTTCCTGTGCTTGCCCGTCAACAGGCCGCCCGCAAGCGGGTTGTAGACCATGGTGGCGAGGTTGAACGCGCGGCACAACGGCAGCAGCTCTTGCTCGATGCCGCGCGACAGCAGGTTGTACATCGGCTGCACACTGACGACCGGGACGAAGTGCCGCCGGTCGCACAGCCACATCGCGTGGCAAATCTGCCACGACGCGTAGTTCGATACGCCCACGTAGCGCGCCTTGCCGTCACGGACCAGTTGGTCCATCGCGGCCAGGGTCTCTTCGAGTGGCGTGCTGTAGTCGGGCTGATGGAGCTGGTAAAGGTCCACGTAGTCCATCTTAAGACGCCGCAGGCTCTCGTCCATGGCGCTGATGATGTGCCGGCGCGACAGGCCGGAGTCGTTCGGCTCCGGGCCCATGGCGTTGAAGACCTTAGTCGCCACGACGATGCGGTCCCTCTTGCCTCGCAGCGCCTTTCCGAGGATTTCCTCCGATATGCCCGTGCCGTACGCGTCCGCCGTGTCGAAGAAGTTTACCCCCTCGTCCAGGCACCGCTCGACCGTGCGCGCGGACCCTTGCTCGTCTACCTGGTCGCCGAAAGTCATCGTCCCCATGCACAGGCGTGATACCTTCAGGCCGCTGCGCCCAAGGCTGCGGTACTCCATGTCCACGCTCCTTCCGCGTCATCTTGTGGGCTTCGCTTTCGCTCCGGGCATTCTAACGGCTGGCGGAAAGGGGCGCAATCGGCAGCCTGCGCCGAGCAGCCCCGGCTCCGCCGCGCGCGTGATCGACCCTTGAGCATGGCGAGGGGAGGCGGGTAACGGCCTCAAGCGTCGTAGAGCGTGCCATCGTAGTCGTCAGGGGATGCATGGCGGCCCAAGGCGTCGGCCATCTCCTCCTCGATCTCCTCAGGGCCCTCGCCGGCGTCGTGCCGCGATTGGCCGACCGCCGCACTTGATTCCCGTGCTGCTTGGCAATAGAATGCCTCAAGCATCCGACACAGCGGTTCCCCGGTAGCTCAATGGTAGAGCGGGTGGCTGTTAACCACTAGGTTCGAGGTTCGAATCCTCGCCGGGGAGCCAAATCCGACCCTCTACGAACCGACGGGGCATTCGGTAAGCCATACCAGACCTCGACGGTTCGCCGATCGTGGATGAGCACCTTCTTCACCACGCTTTGGAGAAGGTGTTTCTTCTGTGGGTTCGTACCAGCTGCGAAAACACCATCGAACTCCTCGAGCAGCTTCGAAAGCATCTCGCGGTCAATGGCTGGCAATGCCAGGCGCTGGCGTCGAGCTTCCAGATCCGCCCGTTCCGCTTCCAGCTCCGCGATGCGGGCGTTGAGATCCTCGACCTTCTCGCTCGCGAGTGCCGGCTTCATCGTGCCGGCCTCGAAGGCCTTGAAGTAGCGCGCGACAACCTTGCGGGTCCGCTCGAGCTCGGCCTCGATCCCCGCTATCTCCTTCTCCACGTCCGGCTTCTCGGCCTCGAGGCGCCTGTTCGCCTCCTCCCACACGCGGGCCACGAACTGCTCATCCTGGAACATGGCCTTGACGTCCCCCAGCACCGCCGACTCCAGGAGGTCCGCCCGGACGTAATCCTGCTCGCAGCCGTGGGTCTTCCATCGCTTGTTGCAGATATAGTACGGAAACCTCCGGCTCTTCTTCTTTGTGCTCACGCCCACCATGTGTGCGCCGCATCGCGCGCACTTGATAATGCCTGCGAGCAGGCGCTCCTCACCGTTGTGCCACTGCCTGCCGTTCAGTTCGATGGCGCGCCGCTTGAGGATCTCCTGCGCCTTGCCGAAGAGTTCCTCCGATACGATGCCGTCGTGGTTGCCTTCGTAGACGACCTCGCTCCAGCGGAGCTTGCCCACGTAGACCGGGTTGCGGAGGATGTGGAGGACGACGTGTTTGTCCCACCTCTTGCCGCTGCGCTTGCGGTGGCCGGCGTCGTTGAGCTCGTTTACGATGCTCTGCGAGCCTTCCAGGCCGAAGGCGTACATCTTGAATACCTTACGGACGAGAAGGGCCTCTTCCTCGTGCACGACAAGTCCCTTCTCGGGATCGAGTTGGTAGCCATAGGGCACGACGCCGCCGACGAACTCGCCGTTCTTGGCCTTCTTCTCCATACCGACCTTCGTGCGTTCGACAATGGTGGCGTGCTCAAACTCGGCGAAGACGCCGAGCATCTGGAGCATCATCTTCCCGGCGGCGCTTGCGGTGTCGAACGGTTCGGTGATGCTCTTGAGCGTGACATTGTGCTTGGTCAGCTCGTCCACCATCTGGGCGAGCTCGCGCACCTTGCGGGACAGTCGGTCCACCCGGAAGACTAGGAGCACGTCAAACGCCTCGGCCTCGGCGTCGAAAAGCATCTCCTCCAGGCCGGGCCGATTCATGTGCGTGCCGCTCTCGGTGTCCCGGTAGACCTTGAACGGCGACCAATCGTCGCCGTACTGGCTCTTGCAGAACGCCTCCAGCCGGTCTTTCTGGGCGTCGAGCGAGTACTTCTGGTGGTCCTCGTCGGTGCTGATCCGCGTGTAGAACGCCACTCGCGCCGCCTTCGTGTCCATCTGAACCTCCTTGTACCTATGAGGTTACGCTTGATCCGCCTCCCCCCTTACCTCGGGGTGGCGAGGTAATCAAGGGCATTCCGGCCGCCCTCTTTCCCCAAAGGCAAAAGGGCCGTCTGAGCAGCGGAGCGGGACATCAGCATTCAGAAGGGCGCGATTTGACAAGCGAACGCCTGTTCGGTAGCATGGGGGTACTCTCGAATGCGGGCAGTGACCTATGACCGCAAAACGTGTCTTCATTCTCGGGGCTGGTTTTTCGAGGCAGGAGGACCTGCCTTTGGCGACGGAACTGACCTCGTTGATTCTCGACAAGACCGAACTCAGGGACCGCGATGAGATGCAGTCGTGGGTGGCCGGTCTTCGGCAACGGCTGGCTACGACGGATACCGCTGCTGGAAACACTACGAGTTTCTCACTCAACGTCGAGCAGTTGTTCGACTTCGCTGCTTACGACGAAGAGCTGTGGCGCATGAAGCAGCAGCTCTGCCCCGTAGGGCGCCGCCACGGCACTACACCTTGGGGCACTGCGGAGTCGATCTCCGCATTGCAGTATCGTTCTCGCGCGCATGGAGGGGATAGCGGGCGGTAGTCTGCCGAAGGCAGATGCTGTCGGACTGTGGATGGGAAGCAGTTGGCCCGCAGTCTGCGACCGTTGCGGAAGAGCGTTTGAACTCCTGGTTTTGGTCAGAAGGGTGTGTCATGCGTAGCAAGTGGGAAGCAGTTGGCCCGCAGTCTGCGACCGTTGCGGAAGAGCGTTTGAACTCCTGGTTTTGGTCAGAAGGGTGTGTCATGCGTAGCAAGAGGGGAAAGGCTCTGGTAGCCTTGTTGGCGATATGTGCCTATGTTTTCAACCCGGCGGTGCGGCTGTTGGCTGCTCCTGCCAGTGAAGCCTCCACGCCGGCCGGCTATGCTCGGTCCGTGGAAATGAGACCGGGCGAACTCACCGGGAAGCTGCTCTACTCCGACGGCAAGACCCCTGTGACCAAAGCGCCCGTGCGCGTGTGGAGCGTCGAGAACAAGGGACTCGTCCTGGAGGTCTTGACGGACGAGAAGGGCGCTTACAGCCTGGGCAAACTGGAGGAGGGGCGTTATCTGATCGTGTTCGGCGACCGGGTGACGGTGAAGCTCCGTGTGGCCAAAGACGCCAAGGACGGCGTTAGCACGCTCGACGTGATCGTCCCTCACGGCCAGGTGGCTTTCGCGCAGATGGCCCAGCAACAGCGGACTGTGGTGCTTGCGGCGCTTACCTTGGTTGGTGCCACCGAAGAAGAAGGCGATGGTGAAGGAGGTGGAGGCGGTGGCACAGGTGGCGGAGGAGGACTGCGGGGCACGGCGGTTATTGGCACAGCGGGTGCCCTGATTGCCGTTGCCGTCATCGACATATTCGATCTCTTCGAAGATGAAGATAAGAAGGTCGTGAGCCCCTGAGGCGCACGGCGAACGGGGGCTTGCGTGACGCTTCCAGGTGGCAGTGTGCCATGCCTGTACAGAGGCGGGGTTGGCGGTGCAGGGGCAATCTCAAACGCTTTCATGTGCTTTTCTTCTGGAGCAGCAATGCGCGGCATCAGTGTCAGTGTCACAGTCATCGTGGCTCTTGCCTGTGTGGGCTGCAGCTACCTGGACATGGGCGTTGCGTCCGACCAGCCGGAGTGGGACGAGTCCCATGCCCTGGCGGAGAAGTCCGCGGCGCGGCTTAGGTCGGAGCGCCTGGCCCGGGTGCTGGCGGTCGCGAGGGCCCAATCCATAGCGGAGGCGGGCGATTATGTGCTCGGCCCCGGTGATGTCCTCGAGGTCGGGGTCTTCGCGCTGGAGGAACCGGGTACAACAACGACCCTGACGTGTACCGTTGGCCACGATGGCAAGATCGCCTTGCCCTGGGTGGAGAGCGTCCGTGTCCAGGGTCTTACGGCGCGTCAGGCTGCTGAGGCTGTGCGGGCCGCCTACGACGGCAAGTACCTGAAGAATCCCCAGGTGACTGTCGCGGTGACCGAGCACCGCAGCTCGGTCGTAATCGTAACCGGCGCGGTGAACAAGCCCGGCGTGTACCCTCTGGAGTACAACGCCAGCACGGTCCTGGAAGTGCTGGCGCTCGCGGGGGTGGCCATAAGGGAGGCTGGTGACGAGGTCCTCCTGCTCCGCGGAGGGGATGAAGTCATCCCGATTGACCTGACGGAGCTTATCGACGCGGCCAACCTGGCCCTGAACCTTCAGGTGGGGGACGGTGACATCCTCATCATACCCCCTCAAGTCAAGCAGTACATCTACGTCCTGGGATACGTCCGACGGCCGGGCGTGTACAAGCTGGAGAACGACACTCGCGTAGACGCGCTCCGCGCCGTCGCATTCGGCGGTGGAGCCTCCGCCACGGCCCGAGCCCAGAACTCGTACGTGATCCGCGAGACGCCCGTGGGACAGCAAACGATCCCGGTGGATCTGCGCAAGATCGGACGGGGGAAGCTGCCCCCTTTCTACATGCGGCCCGGCGATACCCTGGTAGTAGGCACCAGCGGCTGGGCGAGAGTCTCCGAGTTTCTCCGACCCAGCATGGGCGCGAGCGTCTCTGCGTCTGCCTCGGTTCTCCCTTGATCAGCATGCAGTCGCTTATCGCGGCTGCATACGATTTGACAGGACTCTCTTATGGCTGGCGGGACGTTGCAAAACGAACAGGTCGGGTCTGCCGGCCAGGCCCAGGCCTGGAACGAGCCCGAACTGAAGCATTACCTGGGCGTATTCCGCCGGCGCATCTGGATGATCCTCACCGCCTTCATCGTCGTTGCCACCCTCGGTGCGGTGCATGCCTTCAAGGCCACCCCTATCTACGAGGCCCAGGCCAGAATCCTGATCGAAAAGCAGGGCCCCCGTCTGATGAGTTTCGAGGATGTGGTGCAGATGCCGTCGGCAGACCGCGACTACTACAAGACACAGGAGGAACTGGCCACGAGCCGGGCCGTCCTGGAGCGGGCCATCGAGGTGCCCGGCGTGCGAGAGCTGCTCGAGGGCAAGGGGCAGGGCGGCGGCGGCGGAGGTCTGTCCTCGCTGGTCGGCGAGATCAAGCGCACGATTTCAGCGGTGCTGGCGACGACTCCTACCAGCCCTCCGGAACTCTGGGAGAGGCTGCGCGAAATCGTGGAGGTCGAGCAGATGCGGGACACGCACCTGCTCCTGGTCAGGGTGGTCGGCGCCGAGCCGGCACGCGCTGCTGCCCTGGCCAATGCAGTCGCGCGGGCGTTCGAGCAGTACCACGTGGCGCGCAAGCAGGAGAGCAGCAGCGATGCGTTCAGCTTCCTCGAAGAGCAGAAAGAAGAGCAAGAGCAGAAAGTCTTCCAGGCAGAGAACGCACTGCAGGAATTCCGCGAACAGACAAAAGTCGTTTCATTGGATGTCGCCGACAAGAGCAATCCCGTCCTCGTCCGGCTCAACAGGCTGAATGGGAAGCTGACGGAGGCACAACTGCGCCGCATCGAGCTTGGGGCCCAGTTCCTAGTCGTCCAGGATGCCCTCGACGCGGGGGACGAAGGACTGCGGTCCGGCGATGAGCGCCTCTTTTCGGTTTCCCAGGTCCGCGCCGATCCCGCTACCGCCGGTCTCCGGGCACAGCTGTTTGCTGCCGAGAAAGAGGCGACAGCCCTCGCCGACATCTACGGTCCGGAGCACCCACGGTTCAAAGCTGCCGAGGTCAAGCGAAGCCTGGTCGCGCAGGAGCTTAGCCAGGCTCTGAGTGATGTCGTGGGCTCCCTCTCCGGCCAACTGGCAATGCTCACGAACCAGGGGGAGGAACTCAAGCAGCAATACAAGGAACAGAACCGGCTCGCCCTGGAGTTGGCGAAGGAGTCTCTCACCTACAACCGTCTGCAGAACGACGTCGGCCGTCAGCGCAGGCTGTTCGATGTCCTGGTGGACCGGCTGCGAGAGGTGGACCTGACCGCCGACTATGCCAAGACGAACGTCGAGGTTGTGGAAGCGGCCGAAGTCCCGAAGGCGCCCGTCGAACCGAGAAAAGCCCGGATCATACTGTTTTCGGTGTTCATGGGCCTCTTCCTCGGGGTCGGGCTGGCTTTCTTCTTCGAGTACCTGGACGACACCGTCAAGACGCCCGAGGACCTGGAGGGGCGGGTCGGTATCTCGGTCTTGGGTTTCGTGCCCGCCATGGACGGCAAGTCCGGGGGGGCGGACACGTCCTCCCAGCGGGGCAAGGTCAGCGTGGTCGAGCCGATGTCCTCGGTCACCGAGGCATACCGCAACATCCGCACAAGCCTCTTCTTCTCGGCGCCGGCAGAGGATACCAAGACGCTGGTTGTCACCTCCTGCAGCCCCAGAGATGGCAAGACCACGACGGCGGCCAACCTGGCGCTGGTGATCGCGCAGAGCGGGAAACGCGTTCTCCTGATGGATGCCGACTTCCGCCGCCCCATGATCCACAGAGTCCTTGAGCTCTCTTCGGAAGTGGGGCTGAGTACTGTGCTGGTTGGCCAGGCCGCTTTATCTGAGGCCGTGCAGAAGCCGGAGAACAATGGCAGCGTCATAGAGGGACTGGACGTCCTGGTTGCCGGGCCGAAGCCGCCCAATCCCGCTGAATTGCTGGATTCTGCGGGATTGGCGAAGCTGCTGGAGCAGGCACGCGAGGAATACGACCGGGTGATCCTGGATACTCCCCCCGTCCTGTTCGTTGCTGATGCGAGCATCGTCGGCGCCAGAAGCGACGGTGTCATCATGGTAGTGAAAGCAGCCAAGAACACCCGCTCCTTGGCCAGGCGGGCGAAGGAGCAGCTCGAAGGGGTCAATGCGCGTGTCCTGGGGGGGATTCTGAACGACGTCCGCATATCCCGCCTGGGCTATTACTACTCCGACTACTACTACTATGGTGACTCGCGCTATTACCGCGACGATTACGGTTCGTACTATTCGAGAGAGGACGAGGAAGAATAGCAGCACGGGCTGGTAGGATACAGGCTGTGGCGTATTCCTGCACCAACATTGAAAGGGCCGGTCGGTGAGGCGCGGCTTTGACATCATTGATATCCACTCCCACCTTTTGCCCGGGTTGGACGACGGCCCTGCCACGATGGGCGATTCTCTCCGCACGTGCGAACTCTATCACGCGCAAGGCGTGCGGACCGTTGTCGCCACTCCCCATATGTGCGATCCCCGCTACGACGTCACTGCCGAGGCCGTCCGCCTTGGCGCCCGGCAGCTTTCCGATGCCTGCCGAGAGCGAGGGATCGATCTGAAGGTCCTTCCCGGTGCCGAGGTTCGGCTCCAGCCCGAACTGCTCGAGGACCTCGACGCCGGCAACCTGCTGACCGTGGCGGATGGCGGCAGATACCTGTTCCTGGAGCTTCCGCTCCAAGTCGTTCCGCGCATAGGCGACCTGCTCTTTCAGCTTGCGGTGCGGCATGTTACTCCGATCCTGACCCACCCGGAGCGGAACATCGAACTGTCCCACAAACCTGCTCGACTGGCTGAGCTTGTCGAGCGCGGCTGCCTCGTGCAGATCACGGCGGTGTCCCTCCTGGGCGGCCTCGGCCGTCTTGCCAAGAGGGCTGCGGAGCAGTTCCTTAGATTGGGTTTGGTGCACGTGGTAGCGAGCGATGCTCACTCCTCGAAGGGGTCGCGGCGGCCGCAGTTCGAACCCGTTATCGAGCGGCTCCTACGTCTGGTCGGCGAAGAGAGAACCTTCGAATTGCTCTGCGCCAACCCGGAGAGGATCGTCCGGGGAGTGCCCGTGAACACTTCCCGTGCTGCTTCTGGCCCGCCCCGGCAGAACGCAGCCGGCGTGCAAGACCAAATCATGTGACCGGTTTGCCGGAAGGGCGGCATGCGCGTGGCACTACACATACATGACAGGCTCCCCCTTATCGCCAGAAACACTGTCGTGTTCGCCATCGTGCTTTCGCCCTGGCTCTTTGGTAGCGCCGAGCCCTGGGCCTATCTTGGCATCTGTCTGCTCGTGAGCGTGGGCGTGGCGGCCTGGCTGCTGTCGGTGATCGCCGATCAGGCTCCGCGCGTCCGCGCGCCTGTGTTGACCCTGGTGCTGCTGGCGTGCCTGGGCCTGGTGTTCATCCAGGCTGTTCCCCTGCCGCCGTCGTGGGCGAAAGCTTTGAGTCCTCTGTCTGCCGAGGCGCAACTCGCCCAGGGCCGGGTCTTCGCGGAAGCAAACGTCGCCGAGTTCTTGCCTGCCGGTATGAACGGCAACCCGGATAAGCTGACGATTTCGGCCTCCGCAGGCGCTACCCGGCGCAGCTTCTACCTGCTCGCGGCCTACGTCGGCGCTTTTCTGGTCCTCGCCAATACCTTCACCAGATGGCGGCAACTGCGGGCGGCGGCCACCGCCGTCGTCGTCTCCAGCTGTGCGACGGCGGTCCTGGGGATCATACACGAGTTCTCCGGCAGCAGGGCTCTCCTCTGGTTCCATGTGCCCCGTTTCGGGGGGGCCATCTTCGGGCCGTTTACCAACCCGAACCACTACGCAGCGCACATGAACATGGCGTTCGGCGTGGCACTGGGACTGCTGCTGGCGGCGAGCCACACGCCCGGCCTGCAAGATTGCACCACGTGGCGGGAGAAGCTTGTCTGGCTCTCCACGAGGAGAGCAAGCCGGATTACCCTCCTCGGGTTCGCTGCAATGCTCATGGGCGCAAGCGTTTGCGTATCGCTTTCGAGGGGAGGCATCACCAGCCTGATGGCCTCGCTGGGTGTCGTGGGCATGTTCGTGGCGCTGCGCGGAAGTGCGCACGGCCCCAGGCGCGTCATAGTTGCAGCGGCCCTCCTCGTTCTGGCGGCCGTGGTCTGGCTGGGCTGGGAGCCCGTCGTCAGGGAACTGGGCACGCTGGCCGAGTTGGACCCCGTGCGCGATAGTCGAACGGCGGCCATTCGCGCCACGTTGCGCATCTTCGGCGCCTCGCCAATCCTCGGCTGCGGGTTCGGCGCGTTCCAGTACGTGTTTCCCGCTTTCCAGGGGCCTGATATTCAGTTCGGTCGCTGGCTCCATGCCCACAACGATTACGCCCAACTCCTGGCCGAAGGCGGGATACTCGGGGCGCTGGTGGCGATGCTGGCGTGCGCCGCCTTCATAGCCGCCGTGTCGAGACGCTTTGCGAGAGCAGCGCCCGAAGGCAAGCTGATGGTAAGCGGCCTGGCGGTAGGCATCGCGGCAATCGCCCTTCACAGTTTCATTGATTACGGCCTGCACAAGCCGGCGAATGCGTTCCTGTTGGCCGGCCTGTGCGGCATGTCCGTGGCGGCCGTGCACGTGCGCAGCGAACGGAAGAGATCCAAGACCCCTAAGGCCCAAGACTATGACTCCGAAGGTGAAGCGAAAGAAGATGCGGTCCTCGAGTCAGCGGACGCCTGAGGACGCCGGAGGTGCTGTGCGTCACCGGCTGATTCGGGTGGGCGCGTTGGCGGCTCTGGCGGCCCTTGCGGTGGTCGCGCTTGCGGAGTTCACCGAGCTTCGCGGCGAACTGGCCTTCGCGCGGTTCTACCGGCTGCGTCGGCTTGCGGAGAAGGCGCGCAACCCGGACCAACTCGCCGCCGCCGTGACGCACGGGTCTTCCGAGGGCAATCTCGTGATGCTGTTCGGCAGAGGAAACGCGGACGCCCTCTGGCTGGTAGCCGGCACGTCTCTGCGCTGGGCGTCCCGCCAGGAACTGGACCCGATACTGCGCCTGATCCTGGTGGAGAAGGCGGCTCGGGCCGCCGCGCTATCTGTCAGGGCGGCGCCGTCCGACTACCTCAACTGGGTCCAGTTGGCCCATGCGTTCGGATCCCTGGGCCTGGCCCAGCAGGCGGACCTGTGTCTGGAGCAAGCGCAGGACCTGGCGCTGCCGGGCGAAGTGGTGCAGTTGCTGCGCCCTGAGCCTTAGGGCGCTGGCGCCCCGTGGGAATGGCACGCCGCGCAATGGATTGGGCGCATGAAAGTGAACCGGAACACACTGAACTGGACGGCGGTCGCAGCCTTCTGCGCCCTGCTGCTTGTCGGTTCGGTGGTCAGCATAGAAGGTGCGGGCAGCAAGCTCGGGCTGTTGATTCAAGGGAGGGATAAGATCCTTCATGCCATGGCCTATGCCATACTGGCCGTACTGGCCTGCCGGGCAGTGGCGAAGCCGGCACGCGGCGCCTGGGCGTACCTGGCGCTCGGCGTGCTCTTTGCAACCAGTTATGGCGCCTTGCTCGAAGGCCTTCATGCGGGTCTCGCGCGACGGAACTGTTCGGTGGCGGACGCCGCCGCCAACGCCCTCGGTGCCGGCGCGGGTGGCCTCGTGTGGCTCGCAACAATTACACTTGACAGACGGCGGTCTGGTGATTACGATTGCAGGCTTGATACCGACGGAGAATAGTAAG
>CAZHPE010000063.1:0-14930 GCA_964534775.1 uncultured candidatus Brocadiaceae bacterium | reverse complement strand
ATCTACGCATGGCGCACGCTGGTTCAAGAGTTCCGGCGAATGCAGATCGAGGCAGGCGCTTGTCCAGAAGTGGTCGTAAGTATGGCCCCGTGCGTCCCCGAAGTCAAGATCGAAATATCCGACCCCGTACTGCCCCAAGACCCCTATGGGGTGCGTTGGGCGCTCAGTGTCAATGAGAGTGCTCCCAGGGCGCCCAAATCACACTGTGCGGGGCAAACCTGGGGCATAACCGGGGCCTATTCGGGTTCGCCGCTCCCGGGGGCCGTTTCCTCTTCCTGGCCGACGCTGTCCTTCTGGAAGGGCCGGAGTGAATAGTGAGAGCAGTTCTCCTCCGTACAGTTGGTGACCTCTTTCCGCTCCCAGCACATGCACTCGGCACAGCCGGCGTTGATGGCCGCCATTGGCGATTTGCCCTCGATAGCCCGGAGATAGGTCCGGCGCTGGCTTTTAGGCACCTGCGCAAGTCTGTCCTCCACCATACGCCGGCGCTTCGGGCTCAGGGGCGCAAGGATTCGCTCCCGCAGCTCCTCGTATACCGCCGGATCATTGGCCTTCGCCCGATCGGCTGGCGTAATCACATGTCTGTTATTGCTGGACACCATGGCACTCCTTCTTTCGTGGCGTGGGCCTCAGCCCACACGAATCATTCTGTAAGGCGAGTTCAGCCCAAATACATGCTATGGGGGGGGGTGCATTGCGCTCGTCTCCTTTCAGGATGTCGATCACCGGCAGTGTCTGTTTCTTCTTCGTCTCCATCACCATCTGACGTCTCCTCTTCTCTCGGTTAGTCAGCCGACGGCCGCCAGCGCCTCCAAGCGCCGACTCGCAGCTACCTCATTGCCCCTCGCGCACGCGCGTAGCATTGTGGCGGGCTTGGCGGCCTTCGCCGAGCGGCGCTCTCGTGGCCCTGTAAGCCTACCCTGGCCCCGCCAACCCTCTTGGCGGCCTTAGCGGCCTTGCTCCTCTTGAAGACCGCCAGAAAGAAACGAAGACCGCCAGTGATGCTGGCGGGACTGAGAATGCCGTATGACACACGGACAGGCCCTATACGTAAAGGCCGCCAGAAGTCCAGGTGTCTTAAGGGGGGCCTCATGCCACATCCTCCGCCAAGAGCCACTCCCAAGCCCCCGCCGCAGTCTTCTGCGCAACGGCGTTCACGCTCAGCTTTGCCCGCTCCAGCGTCCGCTTGGAGAATCCCGCGGCAAGCCCCTCCTCGTACACGCGCTCCGACGGCATTGGTCCCCTGAGAAGAACACCCGCCAGCCAGTCGGCCGCCGCATTCCGTGCGTTGGCCGGCCGTCCACGTCGCCCGTCTTCGCCCTCCCCCCCGAGCAGACGGTCCACATCGCAACGCGCGATCGGTTCCCGTTCCCACACCAGGGTGGGCGGCTCTCCAACACCGGCCAGGACGCGCGACGCGATCGTGTAGGCCATGCCGTTGCTCGTCGGCGCTAGGTTCATCTTGATAGGAAGCACAAGGCGCCGTTGCTCTGTTTCGTCTTCGGGGTCAGGCGCGACACCCAGGACGGCCCGTGCCGCTGCTGCGAAGGCAAGACTGCCCATCGTCCGATAGATCGCCTTACCGCCCGTCTTGCGGAGGTGCGTAATCGCCAGGACGGCCACCCGGCGCCGCTGCGCCAAGTCCGCGAGCGGCGAGAGCACGGCCCGCACTTCGGCATTGTGGTGGGAGTCCACCGGACCCATGTAGCTGGCTAACGGGTCGATGATAACGAGCCGGACTCCCGGCACTTGGTTCAGGGCGTCTTCGAGCCGTTCAATGTCGGCTGTTAGGTTGAAGGCGCGTCGCTTAGTTGTCCCGTCGCTGTGCGTGTCCGTGACGGTCTCGAGGGCCACGATCCGTGCGCAATCGGCGCAGGCCACATCCAGCCGTGGGCGGACCGTATCCGCCAGGTCGTCCTCCGCTGTGAGCAACACCACACCGCCGGGCTCTTGGCGCTCACCTGGAGTGTCGGGCCAGGAGCTGCCAGTGGTGACGCGGGCGGCGATATCGAGGGCGATTAGCGATTTGCCCAGGCCCGGATCACCGGCGAGCAATGTCAACTTGCCGACCGGCACACGCCCCGGCCACAGCCAGCGCAATGGTTCGGCTTGCACATCAGAGAGGCGACGCACCAAGGCACCCGCAGGGCCGTCGTAAGCACGCGCTAGTTCGGCGGCTTGCTCAACTTCATGGACCAAGGTGGATAAGGCCGTCTTGGGATCCTGCACCTTGCGCAACACCTTTTCCAGCCCCTCGGTCAGTGTGCGTCGCCCGGCCTGCTTCAGCACAATGCTGACGTAGTGCTCGGCATTGGCGCTGGTGGGGACGGCCTCCGTGATCTCGGTCAGATATTTCGGCCCGCCCACCGCCTCCAGTTTCCCGCGTGCTTTGAGTTCCGCCCGAAGCAGAATGATGTCCAGCGTCCGCCGCTCCTCGTAGACCGCCTGAATCGCCGTGAAGATGTCCCTGTGCGCCAGCCGGTAGAAACTCTCCCCTGTAAGGTGCTCACAGGCCAGCTCCAGGCTATCGGGGTGGAGCATCATCGAACCCAGGACGCCCATCTCAGCCTGTGTGTCGTGTGGCAGAGCTTTGAGTGTGGCATCGTGGACAGCTGCGTCCATCACTTTCGCCCCCCCCTCGTGATGGGTCGGCGCGGCTCGCGACCTACGGCGATGGCAGCCATCGCCTCCTCAACGTCCGCGACCTTGAATAGCCTGGCGGACTGCTTGTGGCCGCCGAACTTGCAAGTACGAATGAGGCCATCAGCAGCGAGGCGGGTTAGGTGCCGGTGCGGCAGGCCAAAAAGATCCAGGACAGTTTGTCTGGATGCCCACTCCGGTCTGGCAGAAAAGGTCATCAACCAGTCTCCCGACTAAGAGGGTCACGTGTTTCCACCGGCCCAGGGGCATCCTTTGGGACACGTCTCAACTTCTCAGCTGCAGCCTTTGAGATCATCCAGCGTGCCCCGATCCGATAGATACCGGGCAATTGCCCCATCCGCGCCAGCCGGCGCAACGTTTCCGGGTGCCGGCGGGTAATCTCGGCCAGCTCTTGAAGGGTTAGGTCGTTCACCATGGTCATCTCCAACGCACGCGGCATGTATGCGACCAATGCGGCCCCAGCACTGACCACATTTTCGCACACGGGCAGCGCGGGCACAGTAGCGTCAAAGGACCGTTGAGGGAGAGGTTGAGGGAGAGGTTGAGGGGGTGTTGAGGGGGTACAGCGGTTCTAACGCGAGTACTTGGAGGCATCGAACGGTTTCGGGGGCTTGTCCGGCCGGTAATATCCGACACCACGCTTGTTCTTTACGAGCCCGAGCTTCGTCAACTCGTTGAGGGCCGTCTTGACAGTCGAGAGCGCCCTAACGTCCCCAGGCTGGCCGACTGTACTCACACTGTCGTCGAGTGCCTTGGCAAGCTTTTCGCCGGTCAGGCCATTCCCGTCGAGTTCCTCAAGAATCTGTATCTGCAGGTTCGTCAGGATAGGCTTGCTGGCCGCAAGTAGCTTGAGTTCATCCGCCACGTCATTCAGGGCCTTCGCCACCGTTCCGCACTCAAGATGGAAGGGCGTAAAGAACCCGAGCGCGTTCCGGCACAGTTGGATGAGGGCCTCATCTATGTCGCACCGCAGTCGGTCGTGGGGCTTGCCAGCAAAGACGAGGTGAACTTTGCCCAGCACGATATATGGCTCTGCCTTGCGAGCTTCAGGGCTGCTCAGCAGTTCTTCCTCCAATCCACTTATCATCTCTCCTATCTCGCGGCAAAGGTCCGCATCCAGCAACTCGTTCTTCTCCCCGCATGACGACAGTGTATCCAGCACTTGGGCCAGGCCCCAATAACGCCCGATGAGCAGCCGTGACAACCTGTCGCCGGCGTGCCCGATTTCTTTCAGATCCTCGATACGGTCAAGTGGGCGGAATGGCTGGTCTATGCACGTGAGGAAGTGTTCCCGAGGTAACACCGGGGGCTTCTGGAGAGGGTCGGCGTAGTACGCGCATATGCGGGCCAGTATCCTTCCCGGAGACGTTTTCGGCCTTTTTGCGTCCTCCGGCATGAACCGCCTCCAGCATTCTGCGGCAGGTTCCGCGGACACTCGTCCCTTGAGGCATCGCTGCGAAGCCTCACGCAACGGCGCGAAGGCCCGGATGAATGACTCGCGGACAGCCCCTTCCTCCCTGCGGAGTTCGTCGTAGGCAGGATCGTCAGAGAAGAAGATGCGCAATGGTCGGTTCGCCAAGGCTCTCCTCCTGTCCGGGTATAGCTCGATGGCTCTGCCGACAGCGGACGCCACATCTTTCAGGCGTTCTGTTAGACTTCCGAGTTGGGAAGCCTCCTCTTTCTCCAAGTCCTCAGACGAAAGCACCCCAGGGGTCTTCGGGAGGCGTTCACTCAACTGCCGGAATTCTTCGGACAAGTCCTGTACCGACGTCATGTCCTGTGCCCTCCGGGTCTCCTGCGAGTCAAGGGATGGTGTCGACAGCCGCCTTGAGTCTGCGCAAGTTCTCGGGCGTGTATGCCGCCTGCGTCCGGGAGGACTTGTGGCCCAACAGGCGCTCCCTGTCGCCGATGTCAACGCCTCCTGTTGCCATCGCATCGTTGGCATAGACGCGCCAGCAGTGGAACGAAAGGTCTGGCGCCACCTGCTTGGCCCGGCGGTTGTAGTGCTTGAGAAAGGTATGGGCGTGCTTCACTGTCCCGTCGGCCGCCTCATAGCCCCCCGCATCAAGCAGCCTCCCGTGTTCGCGCCTGGAAAGAAGCTCATCAAGGTGGGGAGCCAGCTTTGCAGCAACCGGAACCAACCTCTCGCTTGAAACTGTCTTGAGCCTCTTGCCCTCTCCTCGTGCGGTGATGCGGAGACAAAGGATGCCCTGCGCCGTCACAACGTCCTGGGCCTCCAGTTGCGCCACCTCTCCGGCTCTGGCGCCGCTATATCGTGCAACCACAGGCATCAGTTGCCATGTGAGAGCGTCGATGGCATCCGGTCTCGGCAGCGCCATCAGTGCGTCTGCCTCCCCCTGCGTCGGGGCCCGCTTGTGGTGTGCCGCAACACGCGCCACCTTCACGTCGTCAAATGGGTTGTCCTTGCGGAAGATCCGCCCATCCCTTATCAGCCAGTGCCAGAGTCGCCGCAGGTACATCAAGATCGTATCCACTCTGGCTGCGGAAACCGTGCGCTGCCCTTTCCCTGCCGCACTGATCGGCTGCTTGCTTCGCTGCCAACCCACCGGCAATCGCAGAAGTTCATCGCGGAGGGCCGCAGCCTCCCGCCTTCCTAAGTCCGCGACGTTCGTGTCAGGGCCGAGCAAGCGACAGGCCGTATCTATGGCAGAACGGTATTCGGCAAGAGTGCCGGGTGCATAGCTCCCCGACGAGTCCAAGTAGTCGAGGAACAGCTTTCCCGCCTTCCGCAGCGTAAGCCTGGACCCTAGACCTGAAAGCTGGTTCGGTAGATCGGCGAGTCGCCGTGCGATCGCTTCCTGGCCCGTTGCTGCGGCTCGCGCGATAGCAGCCACCATGTCCACTGCCGCCGTCTCGGCAAGCAGCGGCATCAGATACTTGTCTCGAAGCCGTTGGGCAGTCTTGAGTTCGGGGGTACGGAGCGTACAGACGAACTCCCCAGACGTGCCCCAAGAATCGGGGGGCCGGGGGACACGGATGTACCAGCAGTTGCCCCGCTTCTGGAGGTACTTCGTATCGGCCATAGCGCCACTCTCCTGCGTAACTCTACGCGTATGTAGCGCCTTAGCCTTTGTCATAACTCGTTATGTCGCAAGGGGAATAAGGTAGATGGTGCCAGAGGTGGGATTCGAACCCACACGGACTATTACGTCCACCGGTTTTTGAGACCGGCGCGTCTGCCCTTCCGCCACTCTGGCACATGCCCGTAACGTCCTATTGAAAAAGATGTTGCGCGCGAGATGCCAAATGCGCGTTTTCGGCTTGTCATTGTCTTGTCAACGTGGCAGAATCGCACTTGCTTGGGTGACCCGGTTCGGCACGATCCGCAGTCGAAGGAGCAACGGATAGCCATGGCCTCTCTCAGAAAGCGAGGAAAGGTCTGGTACGTCTACCGGTACGCGAACGGGAAACAGCGCGCAGAATCCCTCCGCACGACATCAAAGTCCGTTGCCAACAAGTTCTTGAAGGCGTTCGAGTACAAGCTCGCCAAGAAACAACTTGGTCAAGCTACTGACGTGTCGGTGGGCCGCTTGGCTCGGGAGTACTTCGAACACTCAAAGAGCATGGAAAACGCAGCACCTACGACCGCCACGACCTTCCGAGGACCACGCGCTTTGTCGATTGGTCAAGCAGGCCGGGGTCAAGAGCGTATCCGGCATTTCCGTAAGACACGTCCACGACTATCAAGTTGCTCGAAAAGGCGATGTGTCGGCCGCGACCGGGAGAAATGATCTCTTCGTGGTTTCAGGGCATCTCTCCTTCGCGGTCGAGCGGGGCTATGCAAAGAACAATGTAGCCAAAAGGGTGAAAAAGGTCAAGGTAGCACACACACACCCGCTGTTTCTCTCGTTCGAGGAATGGGACAAGGTCAAAGAGGTTGCCGAGAAGACCGATCTCTGGACTCTCGTCGCAACGGCCTACTACACGGGCTTTCGGAACAGTGAGCTGTGCTTCCTGGAGTGGTCGGAGTCGATCTCCTGCCGGGTCAAGAGCCGGGGCGGGCTCTCACGGCACCTTGACTTTGGCCATCCGCTTGGCTACGTTAGCAGTCTGCCGCCAAGCGGGCTGCAGCGTCTTCGGGCGCGGAGTGGGAAGGGCCCCTGACGGGCGCGCGGCACAGCGCGGAGGGGTGGCTGAGTGGACGAAAGCGACGGTTTTGAAAACCGTTGTCCCGCGCAAGCGGGACCGGGGGTTCGAATCCCTCCCCCTCCGCCATACTGATGATTCCTGCAAGAGGAACGCCCCCTTACTTCGATGACTCGCTGCCCGGCTGCGGAGGGTGTGCCACGGAGCAAGCCGCCAAGCTTGTCCGTGCTCTGTGTGGCGCCGATAGAGCACGGGAGAGACCCCGCCTCAGCCCGTGGCACACGCAGAGAGTTTCTCAAGGAGGAACTCCGGCCATACGGCGTGAACTCGCCCGGACTCACTATATTCTGCTGCACAGTTCCCTGACTTGCGGGGAACCTAGGAACTTCGCAATGCTCCACACGATGAACCCGAAGATTCCACCGTTGATGGGCAACGCGAGCAGCCCAAGAAGCATCTCGGACCCATCAAACACGGCCATCCACACGCTCAAGGGCCAAGCCGAAGCCGAGATAGCCCCACAGGATCGCTTCCATGGCCTTCCTCGCCCATTCCGCTCTGCGCCGAAGGCCAAGACCTACAACGAACAGAGACGCGCCGGCCCCGGCATTGAACACCATCCACACAAGAACCAACAGGGGTAGAATATTCTTCTGCGAGAAAGCATTCGTGACCGTTGGCCCGAGCCACGTCAGGTTACGGAGCAGGGCCGGTGCCGCAGCTATACCCAAGAGTCCGCCGAGTGTGAGGTACAGCCCGAATGCAATGGCAACAGTGCTCCCGGACTTTAGTTTCTCGCCTGCTCGCTCCAGTTCATAGGTGCGCAGCGCCCTGAGGCCATCCTCGGCCTCTTGCAGTTCTTCCGGCGGGTGCGACGCGCGCTCGGGGCCGATGACGAGTATTAGATTCTCAGGCCAGGGAGCAGTGCGCGGCTCGCGACGACGCAGCCGCAAAGCGAAGAAGGGCACCCCTTCGAGGAAGCGAGACTCCCACTGCTGCTCCCTCCGCCTCATCGTCCTCCAGCCCCGCCGAAACACGAAGGCAGCGATCCCGAAAGCCACAAGTATGGCGAATCCAGCTGTGAGGAGATCGGCACCATCCACTTCGCCGTGCAGGAAATCCGTCAGGAAAACACCGGATAGAACGGGACACCAGAGAAGGATAAACAGCCCGAGCATCGCCATGATCTTTCCACGCCGGCGCTCCCGGCGGACGTAGTCCGCCTCCGTGCCGCCGAGCATGCGACACAACTCCTGCTCGGCAACAAAAATGTCCTCGGGCGTGCGGGCGGTTCGCTCCTCCCCCACTACCCGGATAAGGTCCTCAAGCCAGCGGCTTTCCATATCCATCTGCACGGTTCCCCTTGCTCCATCGGCCACCCCCGGCAGCAAGTCGGTCAGATCGGCTCGCGGCGCACGTCTATGCCGTGTTCCTTGCCAGCTGGCTTCGTCGCTGGCAAGGAACACGGCGACCCGAGCGACGTGCTCGGGCCGGAGCAGCGTCTCCCGGTCCTCGTCGGGGAAGTTGGCGCGGCGCTGGTCGGTGTCGGTCGGCCCGGGCCAAATGGCGTTCACGCGGATGCATAGCGGGCGGCCTTCCTTCTGAAGGGCGTCGGTCAGGCCCATGACGCCGAACTTGCTGGCGCAGTAGGCGCTCCAGCCCGCGTGGGCCCGCCGGCCGGAGCCGCTCGATAGGTTGACGACCACTCCGCCGCCGCGCTCCCGAAAATGCGGCCAGACTGCGCGCGTGGCGAAGTAGGTGCCGAGCAGGTTCGCGCGGACTATGCGCTCCCACACGTCCGGCGGCATCGCGTCAATGTTGCCCGGCAGGCCCCTGCCGGCGGAGTTCACAAGAATGTCCAGATGGCCCCCTGGACCGCGGCCTCGACCTCGGCCCGATCATCCACGTGCGCGCGCACGGCGGTGACCCTTGCCCCCTCGGCCTTCGCAAGCACCGTCTCGCACGCATTGCCCAGGTTCTCGGGGCCCCTTGCTCAGCAACGCAACGGCGGCGCCCTCACAGGCGTATGCCGCCGGCATCACCAGCCCGATCCCCCGCGTGCCGCCGGTAATGAGCGCGTTCTTGCCGGCAAGCCTCTGTGTCACGCTTCACCCGGAGTTCCTATCGCACCACGCGCAGGACTCTCGCTTGACGCCCCATCGCATCGCCCGTCTCAGCCCCCATCTCGCATCCGGCGCCACGTTCCCGGCGGCCCGGAAGAGCCGATTGCCGGTGCCGGTCCGCTTCCGGTAACCGAACTGCTCCAGGAGTTCCCCGGCCCACGGCGCTGCATGATGCCCAGAACGAATATGGGTGCCGGGTGGGTCTCCGGGCCTTCCATCGAGTTCATAGCAGCTTCCACCAGCCCATTGCCCCTTCCGGTGCACAGCACCATCCGCACTGCCTGCGAAAGGTCCGGACGCACCGGCTCCCCCCCGACGCGCAACGGCATGTGCCTCACATCCGCAGGACTGAGGCGCTGCCTGCAAAATCCCATTCCCGCCTCGGGCCGACGGAGGGGGTTCTGCAATAGCGCCTACCTGAGCCTCTCGCACCCGCGTGATTATAGCGGTCGGTTCGAGTGCGGTCCAATGCCGCGAGTCAGCGTGCCGTGCGCGGCGCCCGGGCAGGCCTGTGGTGTTGCAATTGTCGACCGCGGCATGTAGTCTAAGTGGCGTCGGACCAGCCATACGAGAGCAGAAGTCGGGAGGGTGAGCAGAATGCCGGACATACTTGAATACCTCAAGCGGGCGGCGGGCCCCATCTGGTGGCACGCGGTGGCTTTCTTGCGTCTTGCGCTCGCGGTGGGATGCGCCGCAGTCATAGGCCTGGAACGCGAGAGGCGCGAGAAGCGCGCAGGGCTGCGCACGCATATCTTGATCTGCGCCGGCGCATGTCTGTTCACACTTGTGGGCCTGCGCATGAGAACCGACTTTGCGGGAAGCGACCCCATACGGCTTGTGCAGGCGCTCGTGATCGGGGTGGGTTTCCTGGGGGGCGGGGTGATCTTCACGAAGGGGGCATCGGTGCGCGGGCTGACCACGGCCGCCGGACTGTGGGTGTTGACCGGCATCGGCCTCGCGGCAGGCCTGGGATACTACGCGCTGGCCATCTTCGCAACCGCACTCGCTTTCGGCGTCATCGTCTGGGTCAAGAAGATCGAACCGCGCCTCCACGACGGCGCTGGACCGCAGGGGCCGCCCCAGGACCAGTGAACCGACAGCGGCACGCGGCCTCAGGGGCGTTCCGTCAATTCGCTCGCCGACAAGTAGGGTATGCCATTCCGCGCCCCTCGAGTCCCGGCTTCTCCTTGGTGGGAGCCCGCGCACATGATCTCGTTCATAGTCCCGGCATACAACGAAGAGCTGCTTCTCGGCCGAACGCTCGAGACGCTGACGCGGTCGGCCCGAGCGGCCGGGGAGCCGTTCGAACTCATCGTTGTGGATGACGACTCCACGGACCGCACGGCCGAGGTCGCCGGGGCCGGCGGCGCGCGGGTCGTGGAGGTCAAGGTGCACCAGATAGCCGCCGTGCGCAACGCGGGCGCGCGCGAGGCGCTGGGCGAAGTATTCATCTTCGTCGATGCGGACACGCTGGTGTCCGAGGCGACATTGCGGGCCACACTCCGCGCGCTGCGCGCCGGCGCGGCCGGCGGAGGGGCCTGGGTCAAGATCGAAGGCCCGGTGCCGCGGGCGGTGCGAACGGCGGCCGAAGCCTTCGCGCACGTGTGGTTCGGCCTGTGCAGATGGGCCGCCGGGTGCTTCATCTTCGTTCGCCGCGACGCCTTCGAGGCAGTCGGCGGGTTCAACGAGCGGTACTACGTCGGCGAGGAGCTGTACTTCAGCAGGGCCATAAAGAGGCTGGGCCCCTTCGCGGTGCTGCGCGAGGCCGTCGTCAGCTCCGGCCGCAAGGCGCGGCTGTATGGGCCCCGGCACATGCTCTGGACCGCCCTGGCCCTGCTGCTTCGTGGCCCGAAGATGTGGCGCGATCGGGACGCTTTGGACATGTGGTATGACGGCCGGCGCGAGGGCGGCGAAAGGTATTGAATTCCCGCATGTCGCGGGCTATCATGCTGCGTGGGGCTGAACCGGCACGAAGGCACCCGAACTATGCGGGAAGAAGGGATGCGGTCTGGGCGTCTCAGTTGCCGGGCCTGACATGCTTCTACATAGCAGATGGGGAATCCTGACTAAGCGCGGAGGTCAAGCGGCAATGAGCAGATCACACGAAAGAATTGTCCGCTAGACACTGATCTGCCCGTTGGCCTTCCTTTGCCTGGCTGGCTCCGGCCGTTTGATGCACCCGCCCCTGACCACGCTGATGTGGGACACCGATCAAATGGTTGAACGTGTCGGCGACATGCAGAGCATCCGCGCTTCGTCGACAGGCGGCCTGTGCATGCGTTACATACCCTGGACCGATGAGGGTCCGGCGGAATACGAGTGCACGCTGGTGCTTGCGCGTGGGGACCTTGCCGCCCTGATGCTGAACGGCCAGGACGTGCAGGCCGGAGAGCCGCCCGTGGTGCGCCTCATGCTGGCCCCGCCGGATAACCCCGAAGTTCCGCAGGGGTTCGTCTTCTCCAAGTTGAAGCTGAAACCGGTCTTCCATGGGGTCTTGACTTACGCTGAGCTTACACCCGGTGGCGAGCAACTTGCGATGCTGCGCCAGGCCCGGCGCTGGGAGGAGTTGCCCTTCATTCAGGTCGAGCCGCCGACTGCCCCCGAAGTGCCGGCCGGATCCCGTGAAGCACGTGTGGCGGAAGCGCGCGCAGCGGAAATGGCAGTCGTCGTGGGCAATCGGGTCGAGTTGCCCATGCACCTCGCCGATGGCGGGGGAGTCGTTCGCGTCGGCTTGGAAATGCCAGATCGGGGCGGCTGGGCGCCATCCAGCTACCCGGCCGCGAGGACGCTATTGTCACCCTTCACGTTCACGGCTGACTGCGTCATCGGGGTGGCCGTTGCGGGCGCCGCCGTTGTGTACATCGTGTACCTGGGCGGCCGGGGCATCGTCGCGTTGGTCTCGTGAGCAGTTGTCCACGGTTTTCTAATTTCCTGGCACCGCTGCTTCCCGTGATGACCGATTACGCCTGCGGGCGCAGTCGGTCGGCGAATCCTTTTTCTGGCCGCGCAAGAATTCAGGCTTGACATAGGGCGAAACGGGCGGGATAATGGCGCTGTTGGTGAGGCGGCTTATTTTTATGCGGAGTCGCGATCTCGAAAACCAGGTGTCCTGCTTTTCAGAGCGGATTTGGCCACCAGGGCCGCGTGGGATGGGGCGGGCGGAGGTCCTGACAAGGCCGCTTTCTTGAGGCGAGGAGGGAGCTATGCCGCAGTTTCAATACGAGGCGATGAACAGCGAGGGGAAGACCGTGCGTGATTCGGTCGCGGCACGGGACCAGGATGACGCGATCGCGAAGATCCGCGAGTTGAACCTGTTTCCCACCCGTGTCAAGGAAGCCGTGGAGAAGAGGGGCCGAGGCGGGGCTGCCCGCCGAGGGGGCAAGAGCAAAGGTGGCGCCATCGTCATAGGAGGCGTGCGCAACAAGGACCTTACGACCTTTACGCGCCAGCTCTCCACACTGACCGACGCCGGCATTCCAGTGGTTCAGAGCCTGAACATCCTTGAGGAGCAGATGCGGCCCTGCGCGCTAAAGAACATTATCGGAGGGGTGGCGGGGGAGGTGGAGAGCGGCAGCGCGCTGTCGGAGGCCATGGCCCGCTATCCCAAGGCCTACGACGAGCTTTACGTCAACATGGTCAAGGCCGGGGAAGCCGGGGGCGTGTTGGACGTGGTGCTCCAGAGACTGGCCGAGTTCCGCGAGAAGGCCGCTCGTCTGAAGCGCAAGATCATCGGGGCGTTGATCTATCCCGTGGCGGTGCTTACGTTTGCGGCAGTCATTGTGATCCTCATCATCATCTACATAATCCCGAGCTTCAAGAGCATGTTCGTAGAGCTCGATGTGCCGCTTCCTGCGCCGACGGTAATCCTGCTGGGGACCTCGGACTTCTGCATCCGGTACTGGTTCCTCCTCGTTGTGGCGCCATTTGCGGCGTTCTTCCTGTACAAGCTCTTCCGTGCCACGAAGGTTGGCAAGCACACCACGGACCGGGTCAAGCTCATGGTGCCTCTTTTCGGCACCCTCGTTCGCAAGGGGATCATAGCACGCTTCACCCGCACCTTCGGCACGCTGATCGCCAGCGGCGTGCCCATCCTTGAGGCCCTGACCATCAGCCGCGACACAGCGGCCAACGTGGTCCTCTCCACCGCCATCAACAACGTGCACGACAGCGTACGGGAGGGCGAGCCCATAGCCACACCTCTGAGTCAGACGAAGATCTTCGATGACATGGTAGTGAACATGATCGACGTGGGCGAGGAGACCGGTAATCTCGACACCATGTTGATGAAGATCGCGGACACGTACGACGACGAGGTGGATACGCTGGTCGAGGGCTTGACCGCCTTGATGGAGCCGGTCATGATCGTCTGCCTGGGGCTGATCGTCCTGTTCATCGTGGTTTCGCTATTCATGCCGCTGATTACGCTGATGGGCGCCCTGTGAGTTGCCCGCGGGCCCCACGGCGCCATCTCCTCACGGCGAGGTCGCGGGAAGTGGGCCGCAAAGATAGTCATTCGGAGCTATAGCGTCGAGAACACGAAGGGAGACGTGCCATGAAGGCCATGGCGCCGAGAAGGATCCGTGAGGCGTTCACGATAATCGAGTTGCTCGTGGTGATGGGCATCATCGCCATACTTTCCGGCATGTTAGTTCCCGCGGTGATGGCCGCGAGGCGGAGAATCAAGCAGGAGGCAACAAAGATCGAGATCAAGGGCCTGGAGGCGGCTCTCGTTCTGTATGCCCACGATTGGGGCACATACCCGCCGGACAAGAACGCCGATATGGGCTACGGGTCCGGGGAATGCCTAGTCTACTACTTGAGAACGCCGTTCCGAGCATCGAACGACCCCTTGACCTACTGCACCCTCAACGGCGGGCCTTACTACGAGTTCCCCGGCGATCGGCTGGCCGTCGGCCCGTCAGGCCACGGCAGCGTCTTTATGGACCTGCTGGGCCGCGCGCGCGAAATCCACTGGTATCAGTTCGACAATAACGACGATGATGACGCCGACGAGATCGACTGGAGCGCGCCCTACGACGACGTCTGGAACCCCGGCTATGCCCTCAGACCGTGTGACCCGTGCTCTCCATACTGGAATGACGTCGTTTGGGGCTACCATAACAGCAATTTCTCGAACGTGCATCCGATGACTGTGGACATCTGGAGCACCGGCTGGGATGGCAAGGACAAGGTCAGCAGCGAAAACCCGGTCCATGGGAAGATCGGCTGGTCGGCCACCAAAGAGGCCCTGGGCGATGACCTTGGCAACTGGTAAAGGGGCCTGGGCCTGTGGATGCGCGTGGTAGGGAGCGGGTGAAATGGAGCTGAACCGACACAGGTGGCGACTCAACCCTGTTCGGACGGCGGGGTTCACACTGGTCGAACTTCTGGTGGTCATGGGCATCGCGGCCATTCTGCTCGGACTCGTGCTCGGCGTGGGCAGGACGATACGGCTAAGGACGCGGCGCGAGACGACGAAACTGCTCTTCGTCAGGCTGGAGAACGTGTTGGAGCAGTACAAGAACGCAATCGGCCACCTCCCGGACGCCATACTCGACAGCAGAAACCCATCTCAGCCGGAGACCCTGGATGCGGCCAACGGAGCCGCCGCAGAGGTGCTGCTCGATGCCGGCGCCGGGGCCGACAACATAACCTACGATGGCGCAAAGACCTTCGTGATCGATGCCTACGGCAACAAGATCCGCATCATCTCCGGCGGCTACAACACGCCGGGCCTGGACATCTGGTCGCTGGGGCTCGATGGGGTGAACGACCGGAACTCGAGCGACCCCCTGGACTGCGGGGACGACGTGGTCAACTGGCACGGAAGGTAACGTGATGGACGAGATGACCATTTCGCCGCGGAAAGCCGTGGCACCCGGCCGGCCGTTCCTTCGCCGGGGTGGTTTTACCCTGATAGAGATACTGGTTGCGGTGGGGATCATGGTCCTGTTGACCTCCATAGTGGTGATGGCGACGATACCGGCATTGCGGGCGCATTCGCTTGGCGCCGCGGCGCGGCAGGTTCACGCCATGATC
>CAZHPE010000062.1:0-15411 GCA_964534775.1 uncultured candidatus Brocadiaceae bacterium | reverse complement strand
TCGCCAACCGGGCCTCGGAACTCCTCGGCGGGCGGCGCGGCGAATACGCGCTCGCGCATCCCAACGACCACGTGAACATGGGCCAGTCCACCAACGACGTCTTCCCCACCAGCATGAGGGTAGCCGCGCTGCTTGAATTGCCGAACCTCCTGGAGGCGCTGGGCGGCCTTGCCGGCGCCCTCGCGGACAAAGCAGGGGAGTTCGCCGAGATCGCCAAGAGCGGCCGCACGCACCTCCAGGACGCCGTCCCGCTCACGCTGGGCCAGGAGTTCGGCGCCTACGCGGAGGCCGTCCGGCGCGCCGCCGCGCACATCGGGCAGCAATCGGAGCCGCTGCGCGAGCTGGGCATCGGCGGCTCGGCCGTCGGGAGCGGCCTCAACACACTACCCGGCTACCGCGCGAAAGTTGTCGAGCGGCTGGCGGATCTGACTGGCCTTAGGTTGGTAGCCGCGCCTAACCGGTTCGAGGCCATGCAGAGCATGGGGCCGTTCGCGCGCATGTCCGGCGCGCTGCGCGCGGGCGCGGTTGAGCTGGGCCGCATCTCCAACGACCTGCGCCTGCTTTCGAGCGGGCCGACCACGGGCCTGGGCGAGATCCGCCTGCCGGCCGTGCAGCCCGGCTCATCCATTATGCCGGGGAAGGTCAACCCCGTCGTCGCCGAGTGCATGAACATGATCTGCTTCCAGGTCGTGGGCAACGACGCGTGCATCTCGGCGGCGGCCGGCGCGGGCCAACTCGAGTTGAACGTCATGATGCCGGTCATCGGCCACAATCTGCTGTGGTCCATGCAGATACTGACCAACGGCGCGAGGATGCTGGCCGAGCGGTGCGTGGCGGACATCGAGGCCGACGCCGACCGCTGCGCGGCCTACCTCGCCGGCACGGTCGGGCTGGCCACGGTGCTCAACCCCGTCATCGGCTACCACCGCGCCGCCGAAGTCGCGCGGAAAGCCACCGAAACCGGCAAGACGATCCGCCAGGTCGTGCTGGAAGACGGCATAATGTCCGAGAAAGAGTTGGACAAGCTGCTGTCCCGAGCGCTGCGGCACGGAGGATGACCCGCACAGCCGGGGATCTGGGGGCGCAAGAGGCGCCTCAGTTGGCAGCGATCACTTCTGCGAACCGCGCGCCGAAGTCTATGCCCATGCTCAGTTCCGCCTCGCTCGGCTTGCCGCAGAACTCGAACGACTCCACCAGCTCCCACTTCAGCGACTCGAATATCTTCTCGGCGCACCTCTGCGCGCCGCCGCGCCAGCCGTAGCTGCCGAACCTGGCCACCTTCTTGCCCGTCATGCTCTTGGTGGCCGCCATCCCAAGCGCCTGCGCCACCGGCGGGAACAGCGCCCCCTCGTAGGTGGGCGCGCCGATCATCACCCCGCTCTTCGCCAGGAGCGACGGCAGGATATAGCTGACGTGCGCGCGGCCCGCATCGAAGATATCCAGCGGTACCCCAGTCCTGCGGATGCCCACGGCGACGGCGTTCATCATCTGCTCGGTGAACCCGTACATCGAGCCGTATACGAGCGTGATCCCCGGCTCGGCCGCCCCGGTCGCGTAGCTCGCCCACCTCCGATAGAGCTCGACGATCCGCCCCGGGTCGGCCCGCCACACGAGGCCGTGCGAGGGGGCAATCATCCTTATGTCGAGTCCGCCCAGCTTCTTTATCGCCTGGAGAACGGGCTTGCTGAACTTGGCGACGATGTTGGCGTAGTAGCGAAGCGACTCGCGCTCGTAGAAGGAGAGGTCGCCGCACTCGTCGTCGAACAGTCCGCCCTGCAGCGCCCCGTAGCCCCCGAAGGCGTCGCAGGAAAACAGTATCTTACGCCCCGTGTCGTAGGTCACCATCGTCTCCGGCCAGTGGATGAACGGGGCATGGAAGAACTGGAGCTCCGTGCGCCCCAGCGACAGGGACTCCCCGTCCCGCACTGCCCGCACGTTCTTCGTGACGTTATAGAATGTCTCGAGCATCTCCTTGGCGTTGGGCGCGCAGATGATGGTCACGCCCGGGTTGAGCGCCCTGAGCGTCGCGAGAAGCCCGGCGTGGTCCGGTTCCAGGTGGTTGATGATCACGTAGTCGATGGCCGATACATCCGTGACGTGTCCGACCTGGTCGAAGAACTCCCCGCCCTTGGTGCCTTTGGACAGATCGATTATGGCCGTGGACTCGTCCTCGATGAGGTAGGCGTTGTATGAAACCCCCTCCCGAACGACGGGCCAGAGGCCCTCGAACAGGTCCAGAGTCCGCTCGTTCACACCGATCCAATGGACGCCGGCATCGACCTCGATCGGCAACATCAAGAACCTCCTGACTCGTGCGCTTGTCCCGGGAGCCCGCCCTGCGCGGGCACACCGAGGCCTATAACTTCCATCATAGCAGGGCGCGACCGCCTGAGCAACGTAGCGGCCGGAACATGGCGGGTTCGGCCAGTTTGAGGAGGAGGCACGTCAGCAGCATCCCGAGTCTTTCTTGCCCTCGAGAAGGAAACGGCGCTGGCTGATGCGCCTCAGTCGGGCTGTCTTCGCATTGTTCCCTGGCTCCTTCAAGACGATGTTTGTGGAGAGGATCAAGAGTGCGTTGCGCGTTTGCGATCGGGCGGACCTGCCTCCGGAAGAGCTGGCGGTATGGGCAAGCCGAGTGCTCGCCGAGAGAGAGAAAGCGAACCCTGCCGATGCAAACTGGTCACGACCCATCCTTATGCTCATCCGCCACCAGGCAGATATGAGAGTCGCCGCAGCGGACCTGAAGATTGAGGCGTACAGAATCAGAACCGGGAGTTGGCCGGAGAAACGGAGTGATCTGGAAGGGCCGCCGCCGTTAGATCCTTTCACCGGGAAGGGTCTGACTTACCGCCAGATGGAGGATGGCTGCATCGTCTACAGCGTCGGCGAGAACCAGACGTGCGATGGCGGGCAAGCAGGATATGCGATTGATGGTCCCGACGATATTGCCTTTCAGCTCTTCGACGTGGAAGAGCACAATCGTCCGACCCAGAAACCGCGAGAACAGCAGTAGGCCAACCGAGGGCTGATGTGCGGCATCCCGACGAACCCCACCTCGCTGCTGCCGTGGGCTCTCTGTGCCCCCGTGGCAAGTCCGACGCGCGTGGGCGTCAGTCCCCGCCCGCGGCTTCTTCGGCCAGGAAACCCCGCTCGGTCAGGTGCGCGATGATCATGCGGGCCTCATCCTCGGGCGTGACCTCGGTCGTGGTGATGCGCACGTCCGGCGCGGCCGCCGCCTCGTAGGGGTCGTCTATGCCCGTAAACCCCTTGATAATCCCTGCCCTCGCCTTGGCATACAGACCCTTGACGTCGCGGGCCTCGCACACCTCCAGCGGCGTGTCGACGTGCACGAGGATGAACCGGTCCTCGCCCACCATGCTGCGCACCTGGTTGCGGGCCGCGCGATAGGGGCTCACGGCGGCGCAGACGGCCACCCCGTTGTGCCTCGCAATCTCTGCGGCCACAAACCCTATCCGCAGGATGTTCGTGTCGCGGTCCTCCCGACTGAAACCCAGCCCCTTGGAAAGGTGCGTGCGCACCACGTCCCCGTCCAGCAGCGTCACCTGCCGGCCGCACTCCATCAGCATCTCCGTGAAGATCTCGGCCACGGTCGACTTGCCGGCGCCCGAGAGGCCGGTGAACCACACGCAAAACCCCTGGCGGTGTCGCGGCGGGTAGGCGGCGGACAGGATGCGGGCTACCTCCGGCCTCGTGAACCAGGTCGGCAACTGCCTGCCCTCCGCGAGGTATTCCTCGCGCACCTGCGTGCCGGACAGGGACAGGGTCTTCGTGCCCTGCGGGATGCGGTCGGCCTCTTCGTAGCTGTCCTCGTCCGGGAGGTATTTTAGCATCTTGAACGGGACCATGGTGACGCCGACCTCTTCCCCGTGCTCCTGGAGCAGCTCCTGGGCGTCATAGGGGCCGTAGAACGGCTCGCCATTGGAGTCATTTCCGGGGCCGGCGTGATCGCGGCCGACGACGAAGTGGTTGGCCCCGTGGTTGCGTCGGATGATGGCGTGCCAGACCGCCTCGCGCGGCCCCGCAAGGCGCATCGCAAGGGGCAGCACGCTCAGCACCGTGCGGGCCGGCTCGTAGTAGTTCTCCACCAATATCTTATACGTGCGCACGCGCGTGTAGTGGTCCACGTCGCCTGCCTTGGTCAATCCCACCACAGGGTGCAGCAGCAGCACCCCGCCGACCGCTTCGGCCGCGCGCTTGGTAAGCTCTTCGTGGACGCGATGCAGGGGGTTGCGGGTCTGAAAGGCCACCACGTTCGCGACGCCAAGCTTCGCAAGCAGCGCGCGCGTCTCCGCCGGGGTGCGGCGAAGTTCCGGGAAGTCGTGGTGCTTCGGGAGGTTGACCACCTTCAGCGGGCCGCTCACGCAAATCCCTCCCCAAGACGCCATCTCCGCCACCAGCGGATGGCGCGGGTCGCTGCTCCCGCAGACCCGGAGCGCCTCCAGGCCGGCGTCCTGGACGAACTCATCTTCCACGAGCATGATCGCCAGCAGGTCGTTTTTCCGGCTGCGCAGCACCACTTCCCTGCCCACCTGCACCCCGTCCATGCGCTCTATCGGGAGCGTAATCGGAATGGGGAAAAGCGTCCCGTCGGCCAGGCGCATGTTCTCGCACACGCTCTCGTAGTCATCCCGGCCCATGAAACGGTCCAGGGGTGAGAAAGCCCCGGTGGCCAGCAACTCGAGGTCGCAGAAGGACCGCTGCGAGAGCTGGATCGAGGGCAACTGCGTCGCGCGTTCGAGGAGTTCCTTGCGCTCCTCGCCCATGACCACAAGGTCGACAAGCTTCCCGCCGTAGGGCGAGATCAGCACCGGCTCAGTCTCTGACTTTGCGGACATGGGCACCCCCCTTAGGGCTCAGAGCCCGCCGATAGTAGGCGGGCCTGGTTCCGCACATTCGGAACGCTCTAAACATTCACGGAATACTATACCGTCTCGCCGACGCATTGCAAGCGCAAAGCCGGGCCGCTGGACAACCCGCCCGGCCAGCGGTAGTATACGGTACCCCTGTCGCGCGGCGATCTCGCTGGGCGCAGCCCCATGGCCTTTACCGCGCCAGTATAGAGGGTCCTCCGAGCAATGGCCCTATGGGCAGGCATAGACGAGGCCGGTTACGGCCCGCTGCTGGGTCCACTCGTGGTGGCCGGGACGGTCTTCCAGGTGCCGGAGACCCCGCGTGAGGGGGCGCTGTGGCCTCTGCTGAAGGACGCGGTCAGCCGCCGCTTCAAGGCCGCTGACGGGCGCCTGGTGGTGGACGACAGCAAGCGCGTCTACAGCCGCGCTCGCGGCATACGCCCCCTGGAAGAAAGCGTCCTGAGTTTCCTGGCGGTGCTCGGGGTGCAGCCTTCGACCGCCGGCGAGCTGTTCGCTGCGGCGTTCGGCCCGGATTCGCGGGCCGAGGACGGCGCCCCATGGTGGCAGGGGGTCAGCGCCCTGCCCCTGCCCCGCCGCAGCAACGCCGCCGCGCTGGCCAGCAAGACGGCCGACCTCGCCAAGGCGCTACATCGCACCAGCACCGGGCTTCTGGCGGTGCGCGCCGCCGTCGTGTTGCCGGGGGAGTTCAACCGCCACGTCGCGTACACCTGCAACAAGGCATCCCTGCTGTTCCAAAGGTGCGGCATGCTCCTCCAGGCCATGTGGGACGTGGCCGGGACCGAAACCCTATACGTGCTCGTAGACCGCCACGGCGGGCGTATGCACTATCGCAAGCTGCTCACCGACGCCTTTCCCGGCTGCGCCTGCAACATCCTTCGGGAATCCGACGCGGCCTCGGTCTACCGCATCAGCGATGGTCCCCGCGCCATGGTGGTGGGTTTCAAGCCCGAGGCCGACCGCTGCGCCCTTCCGGTGGCCCTGGCCTCGATGACGGCGAAGTACATCCGCGAGCTTTACATGGAGGCCTTCAACGCCTACTGGCTGGGCCGCATGGAGGGCCTGCGCCCGACGGCCGGATACGCCAAGGACGCCCGCCGGTTTCTGCAGGACATCGCGTCCCTGATCGAGGACGGCCGGGTGGACCTAACCGCGCTAATACGCGACCGCTGAGGCGCCACGGCCCGCCCACCACCCCACCATTACGGGGGCCATTCAGCAGCCACCGACCCCCCATGCAGGGCCGTAATGAGCTTGCGCAGGTCCTGCCATACCACCTTCTTCTGGCGCGGGGAACGCAGCAGGTAAGCCGGATGATAGGTGGGTAGGACGGGTATGCCGCGGAACTTGAACCACCGTCCCCGCAGCGCGCCCATCGGGCTGTCGGAATCCAGGAGCGTATGGCTGGCCGGCCGGCCGAGGGTGCAGATGATGCGCGGCGCGACGATTTCGACCTGCCTCTCCAGGTAGGGCCAGCACGCGTCGACCTCGTCGGCGCGCGGGTCCCGGTTCTCCGGCGGGCGGCTCTTGACGATGTTGGCGATATAGACATCGTCGCGTTCCAGCCCCATGGCCTCGATCATCTTGTCCAGCAGCTTGCCCGCTCGCCCCACGAAAGGCAGGCCCTGCTTGTCCTCCTCGGCGCCGGGGCCCTCGCCGATGAACATCAGGTCCGCATCGGCCCGGCCGCGCGCGAACACGCCCCGGTTGCGCGTCTCATGCAGCCGGCAGCGGGTGCAGACCATCACCTCCTGCTCCACCTTCGCCAGCTCCGCATCCTTACCGGGCTGCCTGGGAATCACCTCAACCCCCATCATCCCCTCCAACTCCAACCGCCGCTTGAGCCATGCCGTGTTCACGCCCCGGCGTCTCCCACTCGTTCCTGTTGCCAGCGAGATGCTACGGCATTGCTGGTTGTTCGTCAATGACGGGATGGCGTTGACATGGCAACAGCTCGCAGTAGAACACTTTGAGGGAAGTTACGGGAGGATGGCATAACATGAGAAACGACCGCGTCGACGAGTCGCAAGTTCTAACGCTGGCAGAAGCGGCCCGGCTAATACGTGTAAGCAAGAAGGCACTCGGGGAAATGGCCCGGCGTCAGCGCATCCCCTGCCAAAAGGCGGGAGCCCCTGCACGGATGGGCCCCGTGGATTGCGGGATTCTCGGCGGCCTTCGTCGAGGACGTATTTGATACGCTCCTGCCCGCTGGAGGCAAAGGAGTAACAATCCTTGACCCGTTTGCCAGCGCAGGCACAACTCTGGTGGAAGCTCTCAAGAGAGGCTATCGGGTCGCGGGATTTGAGATCAGCCCCTTCGCCGCGCTCGTCTGCAGGACCAAGCTTGGTGCGGCGGGCTGGGAAAAGGACTCCTTTGCCGCAGTCATACAACGGTTCAGGCAATACATGAGGAGAAAGGCGCGCTCAGGGACCGCACGACCGAAGAGCCGACCTCCTGCCCATTTCAGAACCAACCGTCCGTTCTTCAGCCCTGCTGTTGAGCGTCAGGTTCTTTTCGTGCAAGACTTCATAAACCTTCAACGCACGTAGTTTCAGCGGGACCTGCTAAAGGTAGCGCTAGGCGCGGTGATGGTGAGCTTCTCCAACTACTCTTACGAGCCCAGTCTCGGCACACGAGCAGCGGGGCAGCCTGCTTGGCCGTCGAAGCGATTGCGCGCCTGGTCAAGGCCAAGGCGGCCAGTGACCCCTGATTTCCGGCAGTGCGCCGGCACCCCCTGTCGGATTCGTCGTGCTCGTCATTTCAGTGCACTGACGCCCGCAACTCCCCGGCACGTGTTTCGCCCTGCAAACGCGCTTCCAGCGTGATACAATCTGTCCATTCGTGATTCCGAGCTAGCGGAGGTGCAGGCGTGCTGGAAGCAAGCGAAAAAGCCGCGGCCCTGATCGAGGCCCTGCCCTACATACAACGCTTCAAGGGCAGGCAGGTGGTGGTGAAGCTCGGCGGAAGCGCCATGGAAGACGAGCACGTGATGGACGACGTGATCGAGGACGTCGTGTTCCTCGCCACCGTCGGCATCCAGCCCATCCTCGTGCACGGGGGCGGCAAGGCCATCTCGCGCGCCATGGAGGAGAGCGGCATCGAGCCGCGTTTCGTCGCGGGCCTCCGCGTGACCGATGAGCGTACGCTGGACGTGGTCGTCCGGGTGCTGGGCGGGGATGTCAACGAGCGGCTCGTCCGGCGCGTGGAAGCCCACGGCGGCACGGCCGTCCGCGGCTTTGCGGGGGACCGCAGCCTCCTGCGCGCGCGCAGAAAGACCGTGACGGTGACCGGTGAGGACGGCAAGGAGGAGATGGCCGACGTGGGCTTCGTCGGCGAAGTTGCGGCAGTAGACGCCGACGCCCTGATGGCGCAGGCGGCTGCGGGTATCGTCGTCATGCCGCCCATCGGCCAGCACGATTCGGGCCAGCTCTACAACATCAACGCCGACAGCGCCGCCGCCGCCGTCGCATGCGCCATGCGGGCGGAGAAGATCGTGTTCCTGAGCGACGTTCACGGCATCATGCAGCGGCCCGGCGACGAGTCGTCGTTCCTCTCCAGCGTGGACCGGGCGGAGGTCACCGGCCTGATAGATCGCGGGATCATCGACGGCGGGATGCTGCCGAAAGTCGCCGCGTGCCTGGAGGCGGTCGCGGCGGACGTGCGGAAGGCGCACATCATCGACGGCAGGCTCGCACACGCGCTGCTCCTGGAGATATTCACGGACGCCGGCGTAGGCACCGAGATCGTGGACCGTTCCGCACAGGGCCAATGACGACTCGCCAGGGGGGCGGTCGGTGGGGAGATGATCAAGTTCGAGCGACCAGCCCTTCTTATCCTGTTGGTGCTGGTCTGGCGCGCCTGTCGCCATGCGGCAGCGCTGTCCAGCCTTGCCGGTCCGCTCGCCCGGGCCTTCCGCGCGCAGAACATTTGGCGCAGCACACTCCGCACCCCCGCCCGCGACGTCGAGCCGGACCGCCTCACGGCAGGCAAGGACGCCGCCCGGCGGATGGCTGCCCTGCTACCGGGCGATGGGGTCGGCCTTGTCGCCGCAGCCGGCGCCCACGCTGTTGCATGCCCGGTGACTACCGATGAAGGGGCGTTCCTGCTGCTCCTGGAGCGGCTCGACGCGGCATGAATGGGCGACACGGGCACGCAGCGCCGGCCTGCGCTCGAGGAGGCCGGCGCGATGCTCGAACGGCTAGGCGCACCGGCCGGCACGATTGTGATGGTGACCGACGGGGAAGACCACGGTCCGGACCCGAGCCCGGTCGTAGCAAGTCTGCTCAAGCAGGGATTCGTGGTGCATGGCGTCTGCGTGGGCGGGTCCGCGCCCACACCGGTTAATCAGCGCGACTGGACGAGCCGCACCAGGCCCCTGTTGGACGACGAGGGGGCGCCGGTGCTGACGCGGGCGCGCCCGGAGTGCATGCGCCGGTGGGTTGACGAGGGACGGGGCTGCCTCTGGCAAATGACTGGCGCGGCCATAGAACTCCCGGCCGTGCGCATGGACATCGTGACCGGCACCGCCCCCCTCCCGCTTGGCTCGGCCACCGGGAGCCTGAGCATCACCATGCACCTGGCGCTGCTGGCAGCCGTCCTTCTCGCGCTGGACGCCCTGCTGGGCCTGCTGCCACGCCGGGCGGGATCGGGCCCAGGGCAACAATGAAACCGGCCGCGCACAGCATCGGTCTTGGCTCAACCTTCCGGCCACAAACAGGTTACGAATTTCTCTCGTCCTCCGCTTTCGCCAGGGTTTAGAATGGTCCTGCCCCCGGGAACGGGCGTTCGATCACCCCCGGCCGGGCGGCCCGATCGCGCGACCACCATGCTTCGGCGGCTTCGCCATGGCTTCAGAGCGACGACAACTCGTCAGACGCGCCACGCTCATTGCGGCCCTCACGCTGCTGAGCCGCGTGCTGGGCCTGATGCGCGATGTCGCCTGCGCAGCGGCGTTCGGCGCCGGGCTCGAATGGGATGCGTTCAGCTTCGCGTTCCGCGTGCCCAACCTGCTGCGGAAACTCTTCGCCGAAGGGGCCCTGGGCGCGGCGTTCGTGCCCACCTTTACGGAGTACCTGGAGCAACGGCCGCGTGAGGACGCCTGGCAACTGGCCGGGCGCGTGGCGACGGTCATGGTCGCCGTGCTGCTGGTCGCCGTGCTTATCGGGGAAGGCATAGTCCTGATCCTCCCGCAGGCCGCGCCGCTGAACCGGCGGTGGCGGCTCGCGCTGGGCCTGACGGCCGTCATGCTGCCCTACATGCTGCTGATCTGCCTCACGTCCCTGGCCGGAGCGATCCTGAACTCGCTCAAGCATTTCTTCGCGCCGGCGCTCGCCCCCGTGCTGCTCAACCTGTGCTGGATTGCGGCCGTGGTGGCCGTGGCGCCGCTCGTGGCGCGGGACACCGCCGGGCAGGTCTTCGTCGTCGCAGGCGGCATCGTGGTCGCCGGCACGCTGCAACTGGGGCTCCAACTGGCGGCGCTGAGGCGGCGGGGCTTCCGCTGGCGCCTCGGGCTGAACCTCAGCGACCCGGGGCTTCGTCGCATCGCGCGGGGAATGGCGCCGGTGCTTATCGGGATGGCCGTTTTCCAGGTCAACGTGCTCCTGGACGGCGTTATCGCCCTGTCCCTTAGCGCGCCGGAAGGGCTATCGAGTTTCTCTTTTCTCGGCGCCGCCATTCCCTACCCCATGCGCATCGGCGCGGCCAGCGTCCTCTACTACGGCAACCGCCTGATGCAGTTTCCGCTCGGGGTCTTCGGCATAGCGCTCGCGGCGGCCGCGTTTCCGGCCCTGAGCTCGCTGGCGGCCCGCAAAGACTGGCGCGGCTTCTCGCAGACGCTCACCGACGGACTGGCACTTGCCGTGTTCGTCGCCCTGCCGACCGGGGTGGGTCTGGCCGTGCTGGGGCGGCCCGCCGTGGAGCTGCTGTTCGAGCGGGGCGCCTTCACCGCGCCCATGACCGCGCGCACGCAGGCGGTGCTGGTGGCCTACTGCGTGGGGTTGGTGGCCTACTGCGCCCAGCAGATGCTCGCGCGATCATTCTACAGCCTCCAGGACATGTGCACGCCCATGTGGATCGCCCTCGGCAGCGTGGCGGTCAACCTTGCGCTGAACCTGACGCTCATCTGGCCCCTGGCCGAGAGCGGCCTCGCCGCGGCAACGGCCATCAGCGCCATCCTGCAAGTTCTGGTACTGTACGCCATACTAGTTCGCCGCGGGCATCTGCACCGACAGGGACGCTTGCTGGCGACGGTGCTGAAGAGCGCCGCCGCAACGGGCCTGATGGCCGCCGTGGTATGGGCCGTGCTGACCCTGATGCCGGCGCACTCACCCGGCGACGGGCTCCTGCGCAGGGCAGTTCGCGTGTTTGTGCCGATGGCGGCCGGCGGCGCGGCCTACGTGGGGGCGGCGGTGACGTTGAAAGCGCGCGAAGTGCGCCAGCTCCTCGGCGCGCTTGCGCGTCCGAGGCGGGTCGATTAGAGTCAAGGGCGGGGGGAGCAGTGCACGACGGGCTCCGGTGAGCCCGGACTTCTAAGGGTGAAATCGGCCGCCCGGCGAGCGCTATACGCCCACGCGGCGAGGTTTCCAGGGAACGTGAACATGCGGGGCCGTGGAAAGAACAGGACGATCTTCATGGGCTCCGCCAGGGTGCGGCTGTCGGCGGGGTTCGGCGCACTGCTGTGCGTGGTCGCGGCTGCATTGCTGATCAACCTCTACACCCTGGCCTCGGTGGAACGGGCGACCCAAAGAGTCAGCGATCGCCAGCGGATACGGAGCCAAACCTATCACATAACGGAAATCTGCGAGCGCATGTGCGCTCACCAGAGCAAATTCATCCAGACCGCGGCAGGTGAAAAGGAGTACATCCTGCGGGCGGAAAAGGACCTGGCGGAAATCCGGGCCTCCTTCAAGAGCGTCAATGCCTTGCCGCTGAAGCTTTACGAGAAACGTGAACTCTACAACCTCTCCGTCAAGGTGCACGGCCTGGCGGACATCATCCGCGTTCAGGTTGTCACAGTCCGGGCCCAAGTGCTGGAGGGATTGCGCCCGAAGGACGAATTGAAGAGACTCGAAGCAGAAGCCCACGAGATGCTTCAGGAAGCGAAACACGACAACGACAATTTGATCCGAATCATGGACGTGACGACCGACGGAGCCAAGTTAGAGGCGGGCGCCGCCTGGGAGAAGAGCCGGACGATAGCCTGGTGCACGCTGGCGGTGGGGCTGGCGTTCGGCGCACTGACGGTGTTCCTGACCCACCGGGCGATCATACGCCCTATCAACGAGATAGTCGACGGTACCCGGGCCCTGGCCGGAGGAGACCTGACAAAACGATTGAGCACTCCCGCCGTGGCAGAGTTCCGCCAGCTTGCCGAGAGCTTCAATCGTATGGCCGAGGCGCTTCAGGCCCACCAGAGGCAGCTCGTGGAGTCCGAAAAGCTCGCCACCGTGGGGCGCTTCGCGGCCGGCGTGGCCCATGAGATCAACAACCCCATTGCCGTCATCCTCGGGTACGCCAAGACCCTGATCGGCCGGCAACCGCCCGACGAGCGCGTGCGCGAGGGGCTGGTGGCGATCGAGGAGGAGGCCTGTCACTGCGAAAAGATCGTCTCCGAGCTGCTGGACTTCTCACGCCCTGCCGGAGAACCCGACGAAGAACCCGTCAACCCAGCCCGCGTGACAGCAGAAGTTGTGGAAATGGCGCGCGTGCTGCGCATAGTGGGACAGACGCGCGTGGAGGTCAACGTCGTGGACCGGCCGCTGGCCCTGGGCATGGGCCGAGCGGGCCTCAGGCAAATCATCCTGAACTTTGTCACCAACGCCTTCGAGGCACTCCGCGAGGTCGATGGCGCCGAACTGCACATTGAGGGCCGCGTCGAGCCGCCGCAAGCGGGGCCCGAGGCGCCAAACCCCGGTCAGGCCGCCGGGCCGACGTTCGTGCTGCGCTTTGCGGACAACGGACCCGGCATACCGGAGGCACACCGCGACAAGCTCTTCGAGCCCTTCTTCACCACCAAGAGCGAGGGCACGGGCCTGGGGCTCGCAATCACCTATGCAATCGCGGAGGCTCACGGCGGCCAGATCCAGGTGGAACCCGGGGAGGAGGCAGGCACGACGTTCATCGTCCGCCTGCCGGTGCAACCCTCCGTGGGGGGATAGGCCCCCGGCGAGGGGGCATCGCCGCGCGCGGTCGCCCGCACGTTGATCAGACGCGCCCAGGAGTCCCATGAAACAGGCTTGACATCCGCCCTGGGCAGGCTTATCTTATTGGTATCGAGCGGGCGTAATTCAGTGGTAGAATGTCAGCTTCCCAAGCTGGACGTCGAGGGTTCGAATCCCTTCGCCCGCTCCATGCCTATGTATGACAGGGCTTGTCAGCAGTTGCCTATCACTGCCACACCCCAAGACTTCTGACTCCCCCCGAACCCCCGTTTCCTCCCCCGCTGTGCCATGGCGTGTCAGGAGATGACAGCGGTGGACAGCAGTTGGGGAAGATCTGGGTGAAACAGTGGATGAAACTCTGGATGAAACTCTCGGGCTCTTCCCGGTTGTACGATCATTCTCTCAGTGGCCTGGGCAAGCCCTCAACGGGTGGTCACCTCCGATGTCCCATCGTTCAACGGCCCCTGCGCGCCAGTGACTTACGTCGAAAGCCGCCCAGCCCGCCAGCCCAGGTTGATCTGGTGCCCGGGCAGCTCAGTGGAACAGTGTCTCGTAGACTTCAACCGCGTAGTGTATGGCCTCATCCCTTCGGCCCTGGTTTCTCAGGGCCCGGGCCTCCTTCATGGAACTGCGGCATTTGTCCAGAACGAGTTGTTCCATTTCGGAACTGTCCAGCATCTGCCCGGCCAGCATGATGATCTCGTCGACGATGTCGAATCTGAGGTACTTCAGCCTGCAGAAGTGTGTGATCTTCTCGGCCAGGTCCTTGAAGGGCCGGCGGGACGGTGCCATGCGGGCTACCTGTTGGCCGCCGGCGTACGCCTCCTTCAGTGCGACGCGGAAACTGAACCTGGAAACAGGGATCGGATCGATGGGCCGGAGGTGGCGGAAGAAGAAGAAACCATGCAGGGATCTCAGGGCCGTGATCTGCCCCATGCCAGATCCTCCCGCCACGCACATGCCCAGGGCCGGCTCCCCGGGCATCTTCTCGCTCTTGGGACCGGAGTGCAAGTAGTCTATGAATTCCCGCACGAGGCCGCTCACATCCTTATAGTAGACTGGGGATCCGATCACCATTGCGTCTGCCTCAGCGACCAGCTCGTCGATCTCGTCGTAGCGCTTCTTGGCGGACCGGGGGAACGATGGAATATCGTAGTCAATCAGATCAAGTCGACGGACCTGCGAGCCACAAGAGGCCGCTCCGGCCAGCGCTTGATCCACGAGTTGGCTGGAGAGGCCTGCCTTGTTAGGGCTGCCAACGACACCCAGTGTCAGCATGATCTATCCTCCCGACGTGCCACGAAAGATGGTGCTTCCGTCACCAACTGAGATGATGTAGCAAGCCTTCGAGTCCGGTAAGCTGGAGATGCTTTCTGACCGAGACGGTCTCGGTCGCTCCCATGTCCGGGACAAGGAGGCTTGCCATGTTGTACGTAGGTCTGGACGTGCACGCCAGACAGTCCACGTTCTGCGTGCTGGACGGCAACGGGCGTCATCTGCGCACCCATTCCATGCGCGGCCCGTGGGACAAGTTACTGCTTAAGCTGGCCGAAATCAAGAGGCCCTTTGCCGTCTGCTTCGAGGCCACCAGTGGCTATGGGTATCTGCACGAGCAACTGAACAGGATAGCCAAACGGGTCGTGGTGGCCCATCCGGGCCAGCTCAGGCTCATTTTCCGGTCTCGGCGCAAGAGCGATCGGGTCGATGCAATGAAGCTGGCCAAGCTTCTGTTCCTGGACGAGGTGCCTCCCGTCTATGTGCCCTCAGCCGATGTGCGGGCCTGGCGTGGGATGATCGAGTTCCGCTCGAAGCTGGTGAGCGAGAGGACACGGGTCAAGAACAGGTTGCGGGCGCTGCTTCGCACTCTCGGCATCGTTCCCCCCAGGGGACTGTGGACCAAGCGCGGCATGGCCTGGCTGCAGGAGCAGAGCATGGGGACGGAGTTCGATCAGGTACGTCGGGACGTGCTGATCGATGAGCTTCAATCGCACGCAGTCAAGATCAAGCGCGTCGAGAAAGTGCTGGACGCCGTGGCTGAAGAGCATCCCGGGGTCCATTTGCTCAGGACGATCCCCGCAGTGGGGCCACGCACAGCCGAGGCGGTGGTGGCCTACATTGACAAGCCGGAACGCTTCGGCAGGAACAAAGCCGTAGGAAGTTACTTCGGCCTCGTGCCGTCGCAGGACGCCAGTGCGGACAAGAACCGGCTAGGCCATATCACGCGCCAGGGACCCGGCACAGTGAGGCGGCTGCTGGTGGAGGCCGCTTGGCAAGGACTGAGGTGCTCGGAAGCGAACGTCTGACCGGCGCACTACTGGACCGCCTCACGCACCGCATCCACGTCCTGGAAGCCAACGGCGAGA
>CAZHPE010000061.1:0-15414 GCA_964534775.1 uncultured candidatus Brocadiaceae bacterium | reverse complement strand
TGCGAACCGTCGGCAGGAAGGCCTGACCGACATTGGAAAATAGAGAATGTCGGTCTATGACAACCTTTACGAGGAGGCATGGAAACAGACAGGTGTGCAGGAGCGCATCAAATGGATTCGCCGACAGCCCGCGGATCATTTCTACCCCCAGCCGTACGAACAACTCGCAGCGGTGCTTCGGAAGGCGGGGCATGAGACCGAGGCGAGGGATATCCTAATCGCAAAGAACGAGGACCCGGAGCGGCTCAAGCACATGGGGTGGAGAGCCCGCAAATGGCACCGATTCCTTGGGCGGACCATAGGCTATGGTTATCGACCGCTCAAGGCGCTTGGGTTCATGCTCGGATTCGTGCTTGCCGGTTGGCTTTTGTTCTACATCGGATTTCCACTGCAAGCTGATTACTGCATCAAAACAGGGGGCGTACGATGCCGCCAGCGGGGAATTGGTGAAGGGCTACCCGAAGTTTCATGCACTGGCGTACTCACTGGACGTGTTCGTCCCGGTGGTCGACCTGCATCAGGCGGCTTACTGGCTGCCCGATGCGAATGAGGGGACAGAACTGAAACGGGGACCCTTCGCAGTGCGCTGCGGCAGCATCCTGCGCTACTATTTCGGATTCACATAGCGTCCGGCTGGGTGCTCACCCTGCTCTTGGTTGCCGGCCTGACTGGGTTGATGCGCAGGTAGGGCCGGTAGCCCCCGGTCGTAGCGTCTTCGCATGGCGTGCTCCGGCGCCGCAGCATCCCGGCCGATGCAGGCACACCTTACTCCGCCGCTCAACGCCGGGCAGGCCCCGGCGTGCGCTCGGCGGGCAGTTCGGTTGACAACGCCGCGTGAGCGGCGTACCTTGCTCATCGGGCCACCGATGAGTCAGTCCCGCAAGGCGTGCGTTCTATGCTCCGCAGTTCAAACTGGAGGACAGAGGATGGACAGAGGTGCTCGAGTAGTAGAGAGGCTGAAAGGCCCCGTGGCGACGCTCCCCGTCTGCTTCACCGAGGACGGCGAAGTCCATTTCTCCGCCATGAAAAAGTACGTGGACTGGCTCTGCGACCAGGGCGTGTCCACGGTCCTGCTCACCTACGGCTACAGCCAGTTCGCGTGGCTGAGCGACGACGATATCTGGCGCCTCACGGCCGACCTGGCCGGGGTGATCGCCGGCAGGTGCGTCTTCATCGCCTCGACCGGCTGGTGGCCGCCCAAGCAATGCCGGGAGTTCCTAAAGCATGCCGACGGCGCGGGCGTGGATACCGTGAAGGTCCAGATCAACCCCTGGCTCATCATGCCCGGCGGCACCGACGAGAAGGGCGCGTTCTTCCGCAAGTACCACGACACGATCCAGGACGCGGCCACCATCCCGCTGACGCTCTGGTGCAACTACTTCGGAACGCCGGCGGTGCCCGTCGATGTCATCGCCGAAATGGCGAAGGACCCGCAGATCATCGCCTGCAAGAACGACGACCACCCGTTCTACTACTACTACGACCTCATCCGCGCCACCAGGGACGAGGATTTCGCCGTGATAAGCGGCGGGCAGATGCGGAACTTCGTGTTCGGCTACCAGGTCGGTTCGCCCGCCTACCTGAGCGCCGTGGTTGATTTCCGGCCCGAAAACGCCCTGGAGTTCTACGACCTGCTCGTCGCCGGCCGCATCGACGACGCCTGGCAATGGGTGTATCGGTACGAGGAGCCGTGCTTCAAGCTCTGGATGCCCCTGAAGTCGCACCGCTGGATCCACGCGGTGATGGAAATGCATGGGCTCTACCCGAACAGGCTGCCGGGCGCCTTCGATTCGCCACTCACCGACGAGGAGTGCGCGCGCGTCCGCCGGGAAATGGAGGAGGTCTACGGACCGATCAAGAAGATCGAGCTGTGAGCCGCGCCACCGCCGCAAGAAAGTGAAACCTTAACGCAAACGCGTTCGGCGCGCGTTCGCAGACGACGTTGCGGCTCGGTCCCGCCCTGCGGCCTACCCGCGATTGAGCGGCACGCCGATGTCGAGCATGTACTTGCGCAGCCGCTCCTTGAACACGGGCGGCAGGGGACGCGTCGGCGGGCGGTTGTGTCCGCCGGGCAGTCCGATCACTTCCAGCGCCAGCTTGTCAACGTGCCCTTCGCCCCCGGTCACGGCGCAGGCGTCGACGTAGATGTCGTAGAGAGGCATCAGCACGCGATTGACCTCGGCCTGGGCATCCTCCCACCGGCGGCCTTCCAGCAGTCCCCAGACCTTCACGCCCCACTCCGGCCAGAACAGGGCGGGATGCAAGTTGGCGCCGCTGCCGCCCAGTATCCGATTGAACACGGGCAGGAGCTGGTTGTCGATCATGCTGAACCGGTCGGCAAAGCGCAGCACGCCGTTCTGATACAACCGCATGTTGGGCGTGCCCCATTTGACGCCCACCATCTGCGGTATCTGGGTGAAGCGTTCAAGTATCTCCAGCGAAATCGCGTAACCATGCAAGTAGGTGTTGTAGGCCACGATGCCTATCTCGGGCGCGGCCTCGGCGATGGCAGCCATGTGCGCGTACACGTCGTCCTCCGTGGGCTGGTAGTAGAACGGAGGCGAAACCTGGACCGCGGTGGCGCCGATGTCCTGCGCGTGTCGTGCGATCTCGATCGCATCGCGTGTGCTGGGAGTCTGCGCGCCAACGATTACCGGGACCCTCCCGTCGGCGGCCTGCACGACGGCTTCCGCCGCCTGCTGCCGCTCATCGAGGCTCAACACGGGAAACTCCCCGGTCGCCCCGTTGACCAGGAACATGGCGTTGCCTGTCCGAAGGCCACTGTCGAGCAGAAAACGCATGTGCTGCCGCATCCCGTCCAGGTTCAGTGAGAGATCGTCCTCGAATATCGCAGGTACGGCAAGAAAGCAGCCTTGCAACTCCTGGATCACGGCTTCACGGTCCATAAGGTTCTCCTGGGCAGGCGGATGAAAAAGTGCGGCATGCGGCATCCCGGCCGATGCATGCACACTCTACTACACCCCTCGCCGGCGGTCAAGCAGTCGTGCCCCGCCCGTCAGCCGGGCAGCCGTCCATTCTCGCGGGCCTGCCGGCAGTGGAGGGACTTCACCCGGGCGCAGTTGTTTGGCATCTTGGTTCTGCTGCGGTGCTTCAAGGCCGACCATAGCGGGAAAGCGCGCCGCGTTCCGAAAGAGGGCCCAGACCTTGCGCGCGCGAGCACCCGGGCGCTATACTGCGTGCGATGAGTGCGAAGTGGACACTCCCCGCCGAGAAGCCTGAGGCCGCCGAACGCCTCGCCAGGGACCTGCGTATCGCCCGGCTGACCGCCCGCTTGCTGCTGAACCGGGGGCTGAGCGACGCGGGGAGCGCCGGACGCTTCCTGGAGCCTTCGCTCAAGGAGCTGAAGGACCCGCGCGAGAACCCCACGCTCACCGAGGCGGCCGGCTTTCTGTGGGATTCGGTGCGGGCGGGGCGGCGAATCACGGTCTTCGGCGACTACGACGCGGACGGCATCTGCGCGACGGCGCTGCTGGTCAGGTGCCTGCGGAGCGCGGGCGCGGAGGTCGATTTCCACATCCCACACCGCATCGAGGATGGCTATGGGCTGACCTGCGAGGCCCTACAGGCGCACAGGGACCGGGGCGCGGAGGTCGCCGTGACCGTGGACTGCGGCATAAGCTCCTGCCGCGAGGCGGAGCACGCGGCGGCCATAGGCCTAGACCTGGTGGTGACGGACCACCACAAGCCGGGGCACGCGCGCCCGGCGGCGCGTCACGTGCTGAACCCCCTGCTGCCGGACTGCGCGTTCGGCTACGAGAGGCTGGCGGGCGTGGGCGTGGCGTTCAAGCTGGCGTGGGCGTTCGGCCAGGCGATGAGCGCGCGCCCGTCGGTGCCCGATGAGTATAAGCCTGTGCTGGTCGACGCCCTGCCGCTGGTGGCCCTGGGCACCGTGGCAGACATGGCCCCCCTGGTCGATGAGAACCGCGTGCTGGTGAGCTACGGGCTGAGGGCCATTCCGCAGACGGCCAACCCCGGGCTGCGCGCCCTCATGGAAAGCGCCGAGGGAACCGGCAACGGCGGCATCAGCGCATACCGGGTGGCCTACCACCTGGCGCCGCGCCTCAACGCGGTCGGGCGCATGGGGCACGCGGGCGTGGCGGTGGAGATGCTCCTGACCGACGACCCGCGGCACGCCGCCGACCTGGCCGCCCACCATAACCAGCAGAACCGGCTGCGCCAGAACGTGCAGAAGGCCATATTCGAGGAGGCGCAGGCGCGCGCGGCCGCCGAGTTCGACGCGGAGCACTGCGGCTGCATCGTGCTGGCGAGCCCGGACTGGCACCTTGGCGTGGTGGGGCCTGTGGCTTCAAGGCTGAGCGAGACCTTCTGGCGCCCGGCATTCGTCCTGCGCAAGGAGAACGACATGGCCCGGGGCAGCGCACGCAGCATTCCCGGATTCCCCCTGTTCGAGGCCATCAGGCGATGTGAAGACCTTGTGGAGAGGTTCGGGGGGCACGAGGGCGCGGCGGGCCTGACCCTGCCCGTCGCGAACCTGGAGCCGTTCACCGACCGGATCAACGACATCGCCATCGAGCTACAGGGAAGCCCCCCACCCGGGCCTGAGCTGGCGCTGGAAGGGGAGGTGAACCTTCGAGAGCTCTCCGACGACGCAGTGAGGGAACTGCGGCGTCTGGCCCCGTTCGGCATGGGGAACCCGCAGCCGCTGTTCATGGCCGGCGCACTCAGCGTCGCCGGCAATCCGCAACTCGTGGGGAAGGGGCGCAAGCACCTTTCGTTCCTGGCCCGGCAGAACGGTGTGTCACTGCGCGTGATCGCCTTCGGCAAGGCGGACTGGCTGCCGCTCTTGAATGCCCGCCGCGGCGAGCCCTTCGCGCTTGCGTTCGAGCCGATGCTGAACGGGTTCCGCGGACCCGAGCGAGTCGAGCTGCGCGCGGAAGATATCCAGTGGCATTCGGAGCTGCGGACCGAACGCAGTGCCTGATCCGCCCCCCCCGGTGCATGCCCTGCCCCTGCGATTGGGGCCAGAAATCGAGGAGCCCCATGGGTGTGGCTCTCCTATAACGTGAGGCAGACCTCACGGCATCCCGTCCGGCCAGATGGTCGCCAGCGCCCTGGCAAGTATCGGCGCGGCATGAGAGCCGCCGTGACCTCCCGGGACGCGTTCGCTGACAACGGCAAAAGCGATCTCCGGGTCCTCGAACGGGGCGAACCCGGCGAACCAGCAGTGGTTGGACATGCCCCTGCCAAGCTCGGCCGTTCCGGTCTTGCCGGCCGCCCGGAACAGCCCGAGGCCCGCCCGGCGCGCCGTGCCCCTCTCGCCCACGACCACCCGACGCATGCCCTCGCGCACGACGCGGAGCGTCTCGGGCCGGACACCGGTGGGCTGCGGCTTGGCCTGGAAATCCACCACCGTCCCCTCGGCATCGACGGCATAGTTGAAAAAGTGGGGGCGCACGAGCATCCCCCCGTTCGCGATGGCGGCGCACATCCGCGCCACCTGGAGCGGCGTGCACTTCAGGTCCCCCTGGCCGATAGCCAGATTCATGCGTCCGAACCGGGAACGCCGCGTGGTGCGCGAGGGCATCTGGCCATCGGACTCTGCGATCTCGACGCCCGTTGCGACGGCCATCCCGAACTTCTCGCCCCAACCGGCCAGATCGTCTCCCGAGAGCCGCTCCGCCGTCTGGAAGAAGTAGGCGTTGCACGACCCCTCTATGGCGGGCACAAGCTGGATGTTGCCATGCGTGCTCGTGCATCTGAACCACCGGCCGTGGAAGCGGGCACCGCGCGCGCAGTGTAACGAGGTTTGGGGAGTGATCTTGCGCTCCTCGAGGCCGGCGATGGCCGTGATGAGCTTGTAGACCGAGCCGGTCGGGAGTTCGTCCATTGTGGGGCGGAACATCAGGGGAGATCGCCGCGCGCTCCAGGGCTGCACACGGTCTGCATCCAGGAGTCGGCGGTAGTAGTCCTCGCCGATCGGAAGGAGTTCTCCTGTGGGGCTGAACGTCAGGGGAGATCGGCGCTCGCTGAGAGGCCGCCTGTTGTCCTCGGCGGGGAGTCGGCGGTAGTAGTCCTCGCTGAGCCTCTCCCGATCATAGCTCGGATATGTGGCCGCGGCGAGGATGGCTCCTGTGCGCACGTCCAGGATGACCAGCGCGCCCTTCGTGAACGCCAGGTCGGACTCTTCGGCCGCCCACTTGAGGGCTTCATTCGCCGCCGCTTGGTAGTCCGCTTTCAGCGCCAGATACACGTCCGCCCCCGGCCGGGGGGGCGTGGTCGTCCACTGCCGTTCGACCCGCAGGGTATGAAATATAAGCTGCTTCTCCCGGTAGCCGCGCGTGCCGCGCAGGAGGTCCTCGTAGGCCCGCTCGATACCCGCAGCGCCGATGCTGTCGCTGAGCAGGTAGCGCCGGCCAATCTCGCTGACGGCCATGCGCACGCCATAGTCCCTTCCCTCGGCGCGAATCTCGTCCCACATTTCACGCGAAAGGAGCTTGCACCGCCCTACGACGTGCGGGGCCAGGGCGCCGTGGGAATAGCGCCGGCTGCGCCCGGCCGCGACCTTCAGGTTCTTGAAACGCTCCGGGTTCGAGCGCACCAGGATGGCCAGCTCCAGCGGGATGTCCTCGGCGATGGCGTGAAATTGCCTTTGCTCGGGGATCCAGAGGCCCTTGATGCGCCGGCCCGTGCGCTCCTCCTGTCGGCGCCGCACGCTCTCCCAGATGCGCTGCACGCGCGCCACAATCTCGCTGGCTGGGGCCAAAAGCTCATCGACCGGCACTCCCGTCAGTGCCGCAATCTGCACCTTCCAGTCCGGCTCTTCTTCCTCCTCGAGCCCGTCCCTCTCCCGCCGGCGCTGCCGCTTCTTTACTCGCGCCTCCACCCGCTTCTTCCGCATCTCGGTCCACGGTCCGGGCACGACTTCCGGGTCATCCTCCAGGAGCCAATAGTGGACCGAAAGGTCGAAGACGCGTTCGTCGCGTGCAAGCAGCACCCCGTCGGACGTATAAATGGCCCCCCGCAGCGTCTCCTGCAGAGCGCCGCCGACGCGCACTCGCGCGTCGCGCTGTTGCGGCTCGTGCAGGTAGAGCTGGAACCATCCCAGCCTGACGATCAGCACCAAACCGACCGCCAGCACCCCGCCCAGCACTATGTGAACCCTTCGCCTATACACCACCCATCCCACGCGGGGGCCTGTGCCAACCGTCGCCGATGCACCCGGGCATGCGGCCGCCTCAGCCCCGCGCCTTCGGCAGCCTGTGGGGGTCGGTGTAGGAGTGCAGGCCGTGCACACCCCCCTCACCCTGCGCAGCAACGCTTCGCCTTTCGAATCGCAGCTCGCCCGAGCAGTGCCTCTCGTGCATCTGGATGATGCTGCGGCAGCCCATGTCCTGCATGAAGTGCTTGACGCCCTGCATCAGGTACGGCACGTAGTCCACCACCGAACCCTTGTCGACGACGGCGCCGCTGACGCCCTGGGCGATCTTGACCGCTTCCTGCTCGGCGAAATAGCGTTTGCCGCCCCGTTTCGCCATTGCCTCGAGGCTGCCCATGCCCCGGTAGCGCTTCAGACGCACGCCGCCTTCGTAGTAGTACTCGCCCGGGGCCTCGTCGGTGCCCGCCAGCATTGCGCCCAGCATCACCGTGGAGGCGCCGATGCCGAGGGCCTTGGACAGGTTGCCTATCGAGGAGATTCCGCCGTCGGCGATGACCGGGACCTTGTAGCGCCGGGCAAGCAGCGCGCACTCATGGACCGCGCTGGCCTGCGCGCGCCCCACGGCGACCGTTTCCTGCGTGATGCAGATCGACCCCGAACCCATGCCGACCCGCAACGCATCGGCTCCGGCGTCAATCAGGCCCTTGCACTGCTCGACCGTCACCACGTTGCCGCCGATGAGCTGCAGGTCGGGGTGACGGGACTTGGCCCACTTCAGCATCTCGATCTGGTAGGAGGAATATCCCTGGGCGCTGTCGAAGATGACGACATCCACGCCGGCGTCCACCAAGGCCTCCAGGCGCTCCCGGTCGCTCTCCCTCGTGCCCACGGCGGCGCCGGCCACGAGCTGCTTGGACGGGTTCTTGCTGGCCAGCGGGAAGTCCTGGTTCTTGCGCAGGTCGGTCCTGCTCATCAGGGAAACCACCCGCCCGTCCTGGTCGACGATGGGCAGCTTGCCCTTCTTGCTGGCCTTGAGGATTGCGTTCCCCTCGGCCAGCGTGATGCCGCCGGGCGCAGTTATCAACTCCCCGGTCATCACCTCCCGCAGCGGCCTGTCGAGGTTCGGCTCGAAGTCGATGTCGCGCCGCGTGACGATGCCGACAAGCTTGCCTTTCAGCGTGCCGTCCTCGGTAATCGGCACGCCGAAGAAACCGTGCTGCCTGGATATGTCCTCCACGTCGCGTATGCTGTTCTCCGGGCCAAGAACTATCGGCTCGGTGATGAAACCGTTCTCGAACTTCTTGGTCCGCCGCACCTGGGCGACCTGCTCCTCGATGCTGTTGTTGTAATGGATCATTCCGACCCCGCCCAGCAGCGCCATGTGAACGGCCATGTCGCTCTCTGTGACGGTGTCCATCGGGGAGCTGACGATGGGCCGCTTGAGCGTGATCTCGCGGGTGAGCCGGGTCTCCAGGTCCACCTCGTCGAGCGAGAACGAGATGTAGCCGGGCAGCAGGATCAAGTCGTCGTAGGTGATCCCATCGCCCTTACGGAAGAGATCTGCGGCGCTGACTCCGCTTGTCGGTTCCATACGGCTGTCTCCTGACCATAGCCGGGCAGGCTCAATCCTGCGCCGCCTGCTTGCGGCTCTGAAGCTCCTCGATGAGGTCCTTCGCCCGCTGAGTGGGCACTATTCTAAGGGCATGTCCGGCTGCCCGCAACGCTTTCTCGATGTTTCCCTGCTGCGCGCAGATCAGGGCGAGCTGATAGTGCGCCTCCGGGTCCTCTGGATTCTTCTTAACCGCCTCGTCGAAGGCCGCTTCGGCCGCGAGAATGAGACGGGGGTCTTCCCGGATGGCCTCGGCAAACAGTGCGGCGGCACGCGCCGGGTCTTTACGCATTTCGAGTTTCCAACAGCCCAGCACAACGTAGGCGTCCCCGGGCGGATCATCCTCCTCGCGCAGCACCCGCTCCGCGTGGCCCTTGGCCAGAGCCCAGCCCGCCGGCAAATTCTCATCCATGGCCATCTCCAGCATGACCACGGCCAGGCTGACGCGCACACCTGCCAAGGCCTCGTCGAGCCGCAGGGCGCTGCGCAAGTGCAGGAGCGCGGACGAAAGCCGCCCCTGCCGGGCATAGAACCTCCCGAGGCCGGCGTGTGCCAGGAGTTGCAGGTGAGGCTTGCCCCCCGCCAGCTCCAGGCACCGGCGATAGTGCAGCGCGGCGCGCAGCGGGGTGTCAGGATCGGAGACGTAGGCCTCGGCCGCAAACTCCTGGGAGACTGGAGAATCAGGGCTCGAGCGAAGGGTGGAGAGATAGAGCGTTCGCTGCGTCCGCCAGTGCCCGGCCCCGGAGGCGGCAAGACATGCGTGCCCGGCCGCCAGGACAACCACGGCCGCGCACGCCGCCGCGGCCCATCTCCTGTCGGAGCCACCGGACCGGTTGCGTCGGACGTCCTGGACGAGCAGGCCCATCAGGAGGCAGAACCCCACCGAGGGCACGAAAGCAAAGCGCTCGGCTGCGGTCTCGGTTATCGGGACGATATTCAACGCCGGCGCCAACCCCAGCCACACCCACCACAGGGCGAATCCCACCCCGGGCCGCCGCAGCGTCGCCCAGATCGTCAGCGCCATCAAGCCCCCCGCGCCGATCAGGCTCAGCACGGGCAGCAATGCCCCGGCGGTCCGGAACGGTTCCACTTCAAACCCGAAACCCAGCTCCACGGGCAGGGCCATCTTGCCGAGGTACTGGAAGACGCACAAGGCCACTGTCGCGAGGCCCTGAGGAGTCCACGGCTCGAAGTTCGGCACACCACCGGTGCCCAGTTCCCCCAGGGCTATTCCCCGCAGCACCAGATACGCGACGCACGCACCCGCCAGTGAGACCACCGCGCCGGCGCGGCGCGCAGGTGGCGCCGCCCATCGCCCCACGCGCCCCAAGGTGAACTCGAACGCGATCCACAAAGGCAAGAGCGCCAGCGCCACCTCTTTCGACAGCAGCGCCAGCAACATCAGGAGGAACGCCGCGCCGTGATACGATAGAAGCCGGCGCGCCGACCTGCCTTCCGGAGTGACCATGTGGGTGCGCGCGCGCAGCAGGCACAGCGTCGCACCCAGCATGAAGGCCAGCGCCAGCAGGTCAGTGCGGCCGGAGATCCACGCCACGCTCTCGGTGTGCACGGCTAGGCACGCGAACAACATCCCGGCGAGCACGGCCGCCGCCCGGTCCTCGATGAGTTTGCGCAGGAGCGCGTGGGTCAGGACGGCGCACGCGGCGTAGACGAGCATATTCGTCAGGTGAAAGACCCAGGGGCGCCCCGGCCCCGCCAGCGCGTAGTCGAGCGAGAAGGTGCTCGTGACGGCGGGGCGGTAGTAGCCGGTCTTATAGCCCGCGCCGCGGGACTGCGAGAAGCCTTCGAGGAAAAACCGCGGCACGTTGCGCAGGGAATGAATCCGCGGGTTGCCCAGGATCAGGCCGATATCGTCGACGACGAATTCACCGCCCAGCGTGCGCGCGTAGACAAGCATGGCCAGGGCTGCCATGAGCAGATATGCAAGGGGCCCGGATAGCCATCTGGAACGTTCGGTTCGCACGGGAGATCCCCCAACCGGCGCGGGAGCGGCAGGGCCATTCTATACGGAACGCCGCCGCAGTCACAAGGAGTCGCTGGCCCGGCGGCCGCATTCGATGGTCCGGCGCAGCTCTTCGGCCGCCAGGCGAGGGTCCGGCGCGGAGCAGATGGCAGACACGACCGCAATCCCGTCGGCCCCGGCGCAGATGACGTCGGCCGCATTCGACGCGTTGACGCCACCGATGGCCACCAGGACATTCCGCGTGCGCCGCCGCAGCGACTCCAGACCCTCACACCCCCATTCCGGCGCCGTGTCGGCCTTGGTCGAAGTGGGGAAAATCGGACCCACGCCAAGGTAATCAGAGAGCGCCGCCGCCTCCGCCAGGGCCTGCCCTGCAGCGTCCACCGTGAGCCCTATCAGTGCGTTCTCCCCCAGGAGCCGCCGCGCCGCGTCGATGGGCATGTCGCTCTGGCCCAGGTGCACGCCCTCGGCCCCCACGGCCAACGCGACGTCCGGCCGGTCGTTGATGATGAGCGGCACCCCGAGCGGGCCGAGCAGGCCGAGCAGTCGCCGCCCGTGCTCGACGTACTCGCCTGTGGCGCACTCCTTGTCCCGGAGCTGCACGACCGTCACGCCCCCCCGCACGGCCTGCTCCACCACGCACTCGAGCGCCCTGCCGCCGCAAATCGCGGGGTCGGCGACCAGGTACAGGGTCCAGTCAACCTCGGGCCGGTGCGCCACCTATGGCTTCCTTTCGGGCTTCTTGCCGAGAGACTCTTCGACGTCCCGCACCTTGCCTTCCAGGCGGCCGATGGCGCCCTCACGGTCGTCGATGGCGATGTGGGTCAGCACGCGGCCGGTGAAGTCGCGCCCGACCTCGTGCGCGGCCTTCACCACGGGCATGACATCCTCCCACGTGCCCTCGACCTCTGTGGCCATGGAGCCCGTGCGATACGGCAGGCCCGAACCGTCGATGACACGGATGATCTCGCTGACCTGCTGCTTCAACTCCGTCGAGCACCCGACGGGGACTACGCTGAACGAAACGATCATCTTCGATCCTCCCGGCTGCATGAGCGTCCGTCTTGCCGCGGGCGAGCCGTCTCCCTGCTGGCCCTCGGGTTCTGCAGGATAGCACGGGCGGGCGGGCTTTGCCAGCCGAGAGGACGCCGCCTCGGGCTGACGGGTGCAGGTCGGCCAGCGCGCCCGCCCTGCCAATATGGCAGCGGGGGCCGCCTGATTCCCCTTTCGTGGCACACAAACAGGGCGACCGAAAACCGCGGCGAGCCCTAAACCGTGAACACGCCATGGCTTAGAAGGCATGGCCAGGGTTTCGGTATTGCATTTGCATCTATGGTAGTCGGAAATACTATGGAAGTTCCGCAACCATCCCATGAGGGAGAGGCCGACCATGGCAAAAGAAAAGATCATCGGCATAGACCTCGGCACCACTATGTCCGTGGTGGCAGTCATGGAGGGCGGCAAGCCCGTCGTCATCCATAACGAGGAGGGCGCCCGGCTGACGCCGTCGGTGGTGGCGTTCACCGACAAGGGGGAGCGCTTGGTCGGCACAAAGGCCAAGAGGCAGGCCGTGACGAACCCGGAATACACCATCTTCAGCATCAAGCGCTTCATGGGTCGGCGCCACAACGAGGTCGAGGAAGAGGAGAAGATGGTGCCGTACAAGGTCACCGGCGGGCCCAATGAGCTGGTGAAAGTGAAGGCCCGGGACAAGGAGCATACCCCGCCCGAGGCCAGCGCCATGATCCTCCAGTCCCTCAAGCGGGCGGCCAGCGACTACCTGGGCGAGGATGTCACGAAGGCCGTCATCACCGTGCCGGCCTATTTCAACGATGCCCAGCGCCAGGCGACCCAGGACGCGGGCACCATCGCAGGGCTGGAGGTCGTGCGCATCATCAACGAGCCCACGGCCGCATCGCTGGCCTACGGGCTGGGCAAGAAGGGCGAGGAGAAGATCGCGGTCTTCGACTTCGGCGGCGGCACCTTCGACATCTCGATCCTCGAGGTCAGCGAGGAGATGGTCGAGGTCAAGGCCACCAATGGCGACACGCACCTGGGCGGCGACAACATCGACGACATCCTCATCCGCCACATCGCCGATGAGTTCAAGAAGGAGCAGGGGATCGACCTGCGCGGCGACAAGATGGCTCTCCAGCGCCTGAAAGAGGCGGCCGAAAAGGCCAAGTGCGACCTATCGAGCACATCGGAGACCGAGGTGAACCTGCCGTTCATCACCGCCGACGCCTCGGGGCCGAAGCACCTGCAGATGCGCCTGAGCCGAGCAAAACTCGAGGAGCTGGCGGGGCCGGCGTTTGAGAGGCTGCGCGGCCCGTGTCAGCGGTGCCTGAAGGATGCGGGCATGAAGGCCGGCGAGATCGATGAGGTCGTGCTGGTGGGAGGCTCGACGCGCATCCCGCGCGTGCAGGAGATCGCGAAAGAAATATTCGGCCGCGAGCCGCACAAGGGCGTGAACCCCGACGAGGTCGTCGGCATCGGCGCGGCCATTCAGGGCGGCATTATCACCCAGGAGGTGGAGGACATCGTCCTGATCGACGTCTCGCCCCTCTCCCTCGGCATCGAGACCCTGGGCGGGGTGATGACGCGGCTGATCGAACGCAACACCTCGATCCCGACGGGCAAGAAGGAGATATTCAGCACTGCCGCCGACGGCCAGACCAGCGTGGAGATCCACGTGCTCCAGGGCGAGCGTGATATGGCCACGGACAACCGGACCCTGGGGCGCTTCCAACTCAGCGGCCTCCCGCCGGCCACCAGGGGCGTGCCGCAGATCGAGGTCAGCTTCGACATCGACGTCAACGGCATCCTGAGCGTGAAGGCCCGCGACGAGGGGACTGGCAAAGAGCAGGCCATCGAGATCAAGAGCGACTCCGGCCTCACCAAGGACCAAGTCGAGCGCATGCGCGAGGAGGCAGAGGAACACGCCGTTGAGGACAAAGAGCACCGGGCACTCGCCGAGACCCGCAACCAGGCCGACCAGTTGGTTTACAGCGTCGAGAACACGCTGAAGGAACACGGCGAGAAGCTCGACCAAGATGATAAGGACAAGATCACCGACGCCATCAAGGAACTGAATGAGGCGGTGAAGGGCGACGACAAGTCGGACATCGAGCAGAAGCTCGAGACCCTGCAGCAGACATCCTTCAAGCTGGGCGAGATGATGTACGAGCAGGCAAAGGGCACCCAGGCACCCGAGGGCGCGGAGGGCCCCGGCGCGGGCGCGCCCGCGCCGGAGGATGGCGGCGCCGAAGAGGGCTCCGAGGCCCCCGGCGACGACGAAGACGTCGTGGACGCCGATTTCGAGGTGAAGGAGTAGCAGCCGGCAGGCCAGCCGTGGCCAAATGACGAATCAATGACGAAATCCGAATGACGAACTGGGGATGATTGCAGACGTAGCGTCGCCGATCCGACATTCTGCATTCATTGACAGGGGGGGGGCGAGGCGCTCCAAGCGCCCCTTGGAGGGGCCCTATGCGTCTGGACCGGTACACCATAAAAGCTCAGGAAGCCCTCGAGGCGGCGCAGCGTCTGGCCCGGGAGCGCGGCCATCAGCAGGTGGACTCCCTGCACCTGCTCGATGCGCTCATCGGCCAGGGTCCGCAGGGCCGCAGCGCAGCCGGCGTGGTCCGGCCCCTGCTGCAACGGCTCGGGGCGAATCCGCAGGCCGCCTCGGCGGATGTCGGCCAGGCGCTTGATCTCATCCCACAGGTCACCGGCACCGGTTCCGACACCACCCAGATCTACGCCACGGACGACTTGGGCGAGCTTCTCAAGCAGGCCGAGTCAGAAGCCTCCCAACTGACCGACGAGTACATCAGCACAGAGCACCTGCTGCTGGCCATGGCGCAGCGTTCGGCCTCGGAGGCCGGCAAGATACTGCAAAGCCATGCCATCACGTGGGACGGGGTGCTGGCCGCGCTGCGGGAGATCAGGGGCTCCCAACGCGTAACCGACCAGACCCCTGAGGACCGGTACCAGGCCCTGGGCCGCTATACTACCGACTTCGTGGCCCTGGCGCGCCAGGGCAAGCTGGATCCCGTGATCGGGAGGGATCAGGAAATCCGGCGCGTGATTCAAGTCCTGAGCCGACGCAGGAAAAACAACCCCGTGCTCGTGGGCGAACCCGGCGTGGGCAAGACGGCCATCGTGGAAGGCCTGGCCCAACGCATCGTAAACGGCGACGTGCCGGATGGTCTGAAGAACCGCCGGGTGCTTGCCTTGGACATGGGGGCGCTGATCGCCGGGGCGAAGTACCGCGGGGAGTTCGAGGACCGGCTGAAAGCGGTGCTGAAGGAGATAGAGAGCCAGGAAGGCGCAATCATCCTGTTCATCGACGAGTTGCACACGGTGGTCGGCGCTGGTGCGGCGCAGGGTTCGATGGACGCCTCCAACATGCTCAAGCCCGCCCTGGCGCGTGGGGAGCTTCACTGCGTCGGCGCCACCACGTTAGATGAGTACCGCAAGTACGTCGAGAGCGACACGGCCCTGGAGCGGCGGTTCCAGCCCGTGCGCGTCGAGGAGCCCTCGGTCGAGGACGCCGTCGCCATATTGCGCGGGCTGAAGGAGAAGTACCAGGTCCACCACGGTGTGCGAATCACCGACAGCGCCCTCGTGGCAGCCGCAACGCTCAGCCAGCGCTACATCACCGACCGGTTCCTGCCCGAC
>CAZHPE010000060.1:0-15541 GCA_964534775.1 uncultured candidatus Brocadiaceae bacterium | reverse complement strand
GCGGGGCGCCACCGAGATCAGCACTCGTGGCGACGGTTGACCGCCCCTCGCCGTCTTCGGCCGCGCCCGTTCAGGGCGCGGCGCCGGTCCTTGCGTCTCCGAGCGTTCTTCAAGCCTTCGTAAGGCCTCTCCTTTCCCACGCACCCACCTTCTCGGCCTGACTCAACGACTGCGCATATAAGCCCTCGCCCAGGTTTTCGCTGGGCGGCGGCCCGCCAGTCCCCTTGAACGCGCATGGAGCGGCGGATGGCTCGTGCCAGGACAAGCAGGGTGGCGGGGGATATGATGCGTGGAGTCTACAGCTTGTGATTCGGCTTAGGGACTTGCTCTCGTTCAAGGATCAGCTTATACAGCGCGATACCGGGACCGACCGTATAGTATGTTGTTTGACAGACCATTTGGCTGGAGGGCGACCATGCAATCAGGCGAGCTGGAAGAGCGCCGCTCTTTCTTGAAGGACACGATACGCAAGCAGATCGATTTCAGTGGCACGGATCAGAGCCTGGGCGTGGCGCCGCCTCCGGTTGAGAAACCGTGCCCCGGAGATGCGGAGCGCGTCCCGCTGGCCGCGCCAGATGAGTTTCTGGATATCGCGCGGGTTGACCTTTTCACGGCGATCGGCCGGCGCAAGAGCCGGCGGCGGTTCTCCGAGGAGCCGCTGGCGCTCCGGGAACTGTCGTTCCTTCTGTGGGCTACGCAGGGCCTCCGGGAGCGGGCGGGGCGGGGCGTAACGCTTCGAACGGTGCCTTCGGCCGGCGCACGGCATTCGTTCGAGACCTACCTGTATGCGCGCAGGGTGGATGGCCTTCGGGAGGGTATCTATCGATATCTGCCGCTGGAACACGAACTCGTTTTCGTGAAGTCCGAAGCCGACCTGTCGGCCCGCGTCACGGAGGCGTGCTTCGGCCAGTCGTTCGCCGGCCGCGCCGCGGCGACGTTCTTCTGGACGACGATCCCATACCGGATGGAGTGGCGTTACGGATTGGCGGCGCATAAGGTCATAGCCGTCGACGCCGGCCACGTCTGCCAGAACCTGTACCTGTGCTGCGAGGCCATCGGTGCGGGGACCTGTGCGATTGGCGCCTACGACCAGGAGGCGGTCGATGCCCTGCTCGGCGTGGACGGGGAGGGCGAGTTCGCGATCTACATCGCGCCGGTGGGAAAGCAACCATAGGGCGCGGCCTGGGGCAGCGATTGGGTCCCCCGGCGTCGCTATCTCACAAACCAGCGGATCGCATGCCGCCCTTTGCTTTTGCGGAACTTCAGCGTGTAGGGATCGCAAAGCCAGTGGGCCACGTGCCCGTCGCTCCGGGCCAGCAGCCAGCCGAAGTCCCACCCTCGGCTGACGTACCACAGCGGGACCGCCGGCCTGACGCGGACAGTGGGGTGCGTGGCAACGGCGAATCGCTTGGTCTCTGTCTCGTAATAGCCCGGCCCGGCGTGGACGAAGAGCTCATGATCCAGGACCGTGGTGGCATCGTCGGCCAGATCGGCGCACAGGCCGCGAATGCCCACCTTGATGTCGTCGCCACTCAAGAAGGCATCCCGCAACGCCTTCAGCGATCCCGACACAACATCCCCGTCCGGCCCGTGGGCAAACACTTCCCGCCAGTCGTCGCGCACCAGGAAGCGGTAGTTCTCGAAGTCGTAGATGAAGTTCTGGCTCGGCGCATTCGTGCCCGCGTCCCAATTGTCATCCAGATGGTACTTAGGCATTTCGCTGTGGTCGTCGAGCGGCGAGGTACCGGGTTCGCCGGTGGCCGCCACGCCGTCTATGTGAGGGCGCGCAATGGCCTGCTGGGCGTTCTGGTTGTACATGAAGAACGACATCGATGGCCGCTGCCCGAATCCGTCCGGCACGCTGACGGGCATTCGGAGCGTCATGATCCCCGCCACCCATCGGTCGTCCAGGAGGTACGTCGTGCGGAAGGCGCAGACCTCCTCGACAACTTCAGGGTTATCGCCGCCCGGATCGATGTGCTCGTTGAAGATGAATTCCGTACCGACGCGCAGGTCCGCCCCGCGGCGGATCGCGTCGGCCAGCGCGGCCTCGCTGCCGCCCTTCACAGTCCGGTCCGAACTCAGTTCCAGAACGCAGTTCCAGCCTGACACCATGCCGCTCCCTTCAAGCCGTCCATGCCAACCGGCTCAAGTGTGTTGCGTGATTCTCTCTTTCAGTACTTGCGCCAGCGTCTCGCGCTGCTTCTCGGTCATGGGCACGTAGCGAGTGGCGGTCGGGAAGGCCCGCCGGCCAGGCCCACGATTTCCATCACTTTCTTGATCGCATGGCCCTCGCCGCTTGTCTGGTGCTCCATCTCGGTGCGGAACCTGCGCCAAGCGGCATTTGCGTACTTCGCCGAGAAGGGACTTCCCGTCGACGGCCGATAGCCGTACGTCCGCGACGACGACGTCAAAGCTCGGTTCAGCCAGAGCCGCAAGGGCCTCATCGTTGCCGGCCAACCCGGTGACTTGCCAGTCCTGCGCGACGGATTGGAACTCCTGGGCCAGGTCCTGGAGCGCTTTGGGGTCGGTGTCACAAACCAGTACTCGCAGCATCCCTGGGCACCCTCACACAATAGAGAACTTCGCGCCGCAGCAGTCTGCTGTCGTTGAAAGGCGGTTGCACCGCCAGCAGCCTGTCATCGCGCTGCCTGCTCAGCCTCACGGACGTACACGGATCGGGCACGTACGCCATCATTGATTATCGGCATTAGGGCACGAGAGTTTAGGCCTGCATTATCCAAGATTTGCGGAGGCAAAAGCGACTGTCCCACCCGGCGCGTGCCGTTTCACGGGGTTTCAGGGCGCCGATGCACACGTCACAACCATATGGGAAGCCAGCGCTTAGGGCTGGACCTGCGGCCAGTGCTGCCCGGCTGTATTCCCGGAATATTGGCTCAGTCACAGGGGCCGGTCAACGCTTGGCCCTGCAATAGGAGAGCACAACCTCCAGCTTCTTCAGGACAAGGCACTCGGCCCTGGCCGCCCCTCGCCCCAGCAGCCTCACGCGTACCTCGTTCTCTCCTTGCCTCAGCGGCGGGCAGCCCACTTCCAGCTCGAATGTGCCGGGTTCGCCTGTCTCCGTGCGCGATTCCCAGTCGACCAGCCCATCGTTAAGGCTGATGTCAAGCCGGTCTCCCGACAATGCGTTATCCATGCCCAGGACTACGGTGCACGAGTTCAAAACGCCGTCAGCGACGGCGGTTTCCACGTCGTCGGCAATCGTGAACCGGAGAACTGCCGCGCTGTCCGAAACGGTCTCCTCGAGCGCCACGGAAAGCTGGGTGACTGCGATGGCGTTCCGAAACGCGTAGCCGATTTGGGAGGCTGCGCCGCGGCGCGTGAAGTTGTCTATCTGGTAGCGTTTGTCAACTCGTGCGAGCGAGCCCGGGTTGCCGATCTGGTTCAGCGCGCTCCGCTTCCACTCCGGGGGCTCGCGGTGGTAGTTGAACAGGTAAATACCGGAGGCGCCGGCGTCCCAGTAGCGGCTGGCGATTGCCATGAACACATCGTCGCTCTCTACGGGGCGGAGGCGTTCGATGCAGCCGTAGATCTGACAGTCCGTCCCGCTCGCGATGTCTACGAACTGATCCACGCGAGTCTCGAAGGGGACAAAGCCGCCGCCGGCGATCACGATGTCCACCAGCCCATCGGCAATCCACGAGGCTGCGTCGATCCCGATCCGGGCCGAGTCGGCCGGCGTCGCCGGGACCCTGACGGCCAGCTCTACCCGCCGTCCCTGCTCCGCGTTGATCTCCTCTATCCGCCGCTTGACGGTCCGCACCAGGTCTGTAGCGAGGTAGCCGTTTCCATACGCCTCATCCGTTCGGAAGAACGCGGGATGGCGGAAAAAGTCCAGCTCGATGCCGTCCACGTCGAATCGTTCCACTAACTCGATGCTGATGGCCGCCATGTGCGCGCGCACCTGCGGGAACGCGTAGTTGAGTCCGGTCCTGATGCCCCAGTCGATCGTCTCCTGCGGGATCTCCTCCCCAGGGCGCCCGATCAGCAGCTCAGGATGCTCCCGGCGAAGCCGTCCACACGATGGCGATGCCGGGTCAATCTCGTAGTGCTGATTCATCCTTACGGACGGGAAAAATTCCATTCCCGCCTCGTGACACAACTGGGTCAGCGCGGTCACCGGGCCGCCGCATTCGTCTATCAGGTGGCGCAGGTTTGTAGAGCGGGGATCGTCGAGGCCCTCCCAGGCCTCGACGGAGCGCTCCCCGACGTCGGTCTCGTACTCGTATACCTCGTGGCCGCCCACCGACCACAGCAGCACGCCCACCGGCGTGCCCTCGTATGTCGCCACCATCTTCTGGCGCACGTCGTCCACTGTGAGCGGCCGCTCCGCCTGCCCCATGATCCATCCGTCGTCGTTGACCAGCACGCGCCTCCGGTTCCGATCCATGGCCATCGCATTCGCCTTTCCTGGCTTGCCAGATCCTCGAAGCCCCTGTGGCGTGAAGAGGGCCGTATCGATGGGGCGCCACTTATTATCCTCTATTCCGTGACGCCGGGACAGGTACTCGGCCCCCAAGTCGACCTGACCGTGCTGTGGAACTTCCCGGCGAGGCCCCCTATACTGTTGACACCGTCCATGAACATGACGTCATCAACCTGCCCCCTATGGGGGGCATCCACTGGGCTTGCGGCGGCTCTACCCGTGCATGCAGCGCTTGCAGGAGGATGAGTGACAGTGGGTCTGACACGGATTGGCGAGGGAAAATGGGATTTTGTGGACCGGGAAGGCGGCGAGACGCGCTTGTCGTCCGACCCAAAGGCAGAGGTGAGTTTCCCAACGCGCTGGCGCGTCTTCGGCCCGACCGGTGCTGGCACAACGAAGATCGACTGGGCGAGGGAAGATAATTACCTTTGGTACAAGGAAGCAATCCCGCAGGTTGATGCGGCGGTGCAGAACCTCTCAACGATCCCTGAAACCCTGACCGTGGGCGATCAGGAGTTCGATGGCCGCGATGCCGAGATGACGGGCGATTTGCTCGACCTGAGCGCGCTTTTCGGTGGGCACGAGGCGGGGCAGCAGGCCTACGCTATGGCCGAGATGGAAGTTCAGAGCGAGACCGAGGTGATCTTCGGCACAGGCTGCGACTGGTGGATGCAGTGGTGGATCGACGGGGAGCCAGTCCTTGATACGCTGGCTACTGGCAACCGCGAAGGCTTCCCCTGGTCCCCGAGGTTCGCCAACAGCCGCATCGGCAGCACCGACCATTGCTTCCGCCGGCGGCTCTCGGCCGGCAAGCACCTCATTGTCGTCCGGACGATCAGCGGTCAGACGGCCTGGCTCCTGCGCGTTGGCGTGGCGACGCCTCGGGATGAGACGCTGCACGCGTTGCCAAGGTCGAATCGCTGGGAGTTTCTGCCCGACCTGAACGAGATCCGTCCCCCGGCGCTGGACTACTGGACGCACACGATGGCGATCCGTACCGACCTTTGCTTTGGCGACGTGACCATAGAGTGCGAGTTCAAGCAGCTTGAGCACAGCGGCAATTTCGGCCTGATCTTCGGCGCCCAGGACAGCGGGCGCTATTACTGGGCTCAGATTCCGACGTGGGGTCAGCTCTGGCGCTCCCGCGCGTTCTTTGCCGCCATTTCGGTCGCGGACGGCAGCGGCCACTTCCGTAACCTGAAGATGAAGCTGATGCCGAACGTGCCGCTTCACGGGAACGAGTGGCGCACCCTGAAGGTCGAGCGCCTGGGCGACCGCATTCAGATGCGGGTGGCCGGCGTCAAAGGCCCATGCGTGACGGATGGCACCTACGGGGCGGGGCGGATCGGCATAGGCGGGTTCTCCCGCTACAGCGTCCGCAACCTGAAGATCAACGGCCAGCCAGCCGAGCACTGCAAGTGCCGGTTGGACCGGTGTGGGCCATGGCCGGGAGGAGACCGTCGCGGGGGGCGTGCCCCGGTGGCACCGCCGTGGATCCACCCGGTCCCCGACCTGAGCCTCGGCGACTTCCAGCACCCGTGGCATTTGCTCCAGGTCTCGGAAGACGAGGTCATCATGCCGGTAGTGATCGGCCGGGACAATTACAGCAACCATCGTCTCACCGCCGAGAACTCCGCCGTTCACTTCTATCACTCTCTGGACGCCGGGCGGAGCTGGTCGCAATACGCCGGCGCGCGGCCAACGGATTCGATTCCCCACGCCTCCTGGTATGTCTTACGGCCGGGCGTGATACGGGCGGTGGAGTTCGATTCCACGGGGAGACGGTTCACGCTCCGCGACTCCACCGACAAAGGCCTGACGTGGTCCAAGCCGCAGGCCGGGAAGCTCCTTGGGGATTGGGACCGGGTTTACTTCCAGGAGAAGACCACCAACGAATTGCTCGGTTTTGGACATCTCAATGATGGCATGCTCATGGCGCCGCTCGTGCGGCACTTCGGTCACCTGAAGAAAATGGTCCCGGATGAGGGTATGGGCACGTGGGGCACGGGGGTGCTCCAGCGCTACTGCACGATGTCGAAGGATGAGGGCCTCACCTGGTCCGAACCCGTGCCGATGGACCACGCCACTGCCAACCTCGGCGACAAGCCGGACAGCCCGTGCGCTGACTGTTCCGAGACGCCGATTGCTCAACTGCCGAGCGGGCGCATCGTCGCCCTGTCGCGACCCCATCGTTCCCCGTTCATGTGGCAGACGCATTCGGACGACGGTGGCAGGAGCTGGCGGGTGTCGACCTTTGCGCCGTTCTCAGGCCACGGTGGGCCGGTGTTGGTGGCGACGCGTTCGGGCTACCTGGCCCACGTCGCGCGCGGCCCGGGCCTGGGCCTGCATTGCAGCCATGACGAAGGCGTGAACTGGGACGAGGGCACGATGATAGATTTCCACACTTCCTTCAACGGCCGCATGATCGAGGTGGAGCCCGACGTTGTTCTGGTCGCCTATCCGCAGTCCATGGACGAGGTTCGCCCTTCGCTCATGCGGGTGCAGCGGATTCGGATCACGCCCGATGGCCCCGTGCCGCTGGGCACAGACTGAGTCCAGGAAATGGATAGGGCCACGCGCGCAGCCTGCGCGTGGCCTCTCGTTCCTGTCAGGCCCACGCCTCGCGGGCATGCCCGATCCGTTCGAGCTCGTGGCGCCGGCTCATGCCGTAGTAGTGGAACGAGTGATGCCGGACGCCGCCCTCGCGGGCAGTCATGACCGTGTCGCGCAGATCTTCCATTGACCCGAAGCCACGCTGGTTGTGCATGATCTCGGGCTCGGCGTAGTCCGGGACCTTCTTGACATTTTCGATCAGGCCACGCTTCTTCTCGTCGAGTGTCTCGCCCCTCAAACCCAGGCTGACCCGCCTGAGGTGTGGGTATATCTGGGAAAGATCGCGGCCGCCCATGATGTTGCGATCATGGCTCAGTCCGAAGGGCATGAACGCGCCGTTGTTCTTGGTGATGATCTCCTGGATCTCCACGAACAGGCTCGTCACCGTATTGCAGCGAACCTCCATGTACTTCCAGAGCTGGCCGCCGAAGGCGTTGCGGGCCCACTCTTCGTCCGGCGTCCCCATGTCCCATTCCGTTGGGTTCCTGGGTATGCTGTCGAAGAGGTGGTCGCGGACGGCCCGGCGCAGCTCGACGGCGTCAAAACCTTCATCCCGCGCCCGCTGCATGCACGAGCCGCAGAAGCACAGCGAGAGGAGGAACTGGTCGCGCGGGGACGGCATCGTCTCGACCTTGTCGATCACGCAGATGGAGTTCCAGCCCATGAAGCCCAGCGACTCGAGGCGGATGCCGTCGCCGCCGTAGGTTTCCATGAGTTCCGAGACGATAGCCAGATCATAGGCGCGCACGTCGGGATTGCCGGGGCACAGAGCAGCGCGCTGCCTCTCGCCCATCGCGTCCACGGGGCACGCGTCCGGGAAGGCGTGCGCCGTGCTGTGGCTCAGGTGGAAGACCGTGAAGAACAGCACGCCCCAGTCGCGCCTGCGGGCATTGTCGACGATGTTCGCGAGGTAGCCGGACGTGTCCACGGAGTCGCCGATGACGGGCCGAATGCGCGTCTCGCGCCAGCGGGGGTGCTGGGGCGTGAAGTGGATTCCGCCGTCATCCCAGCGCACCAGCCTCTTGGGGTTGTGCGGCAGGAGGAAAGTGTTGGCATGGTAGACGGCCGCTATGAACAATTCGTTCAGGCCGCAGTCGTCGCCGAGGAAATCGAAGCAATCGTCGATCCCTTCATCGGTGATGTCCCACGGGTGTATGTAGATGCCGCCGGAACTGCCTTTCTTCAGCATCCTGTCTTGCTCCTCTCAATTCAGATGCGCTCGACCTCGCAGCCGCCCTTCTACATCTCCATAGCCGGCTCGTCCAGGAAACCCTTCGCGAAGAATTCCTTCCGTTCCTCGTCAACCTGGCGCGGCAGTGCCGCCGTGACCGACCCGTTGGACGGGCATGAGACCGTCCGGCCGCCGATCTGGAGGCGCTGGGTCTTGTCCTTGAGGTTGACGATGAGCGCCTTCTGGCGCTTCAGGCTCGTGTAGTCGATACTGTGCGCGTCGCCCTTGCAGGTCCATGCCTTGATGTCCGTGAACTTCTGTTCGGGGATCAGGACGAGCCCGTGGGCTATGTGCACAATGCGGATGTCCGTCGCCGGCACCCCTATGGGCGGCAGGCACGTGTCGCCCACGTGGAGGTTCACCGGGTGCGGGCTGTCGAGGTCCGTGTTGAGCAGGTAGACGGTCGTGACGCTCCCGTCCAACGGGCGCTTGGAGCGCTTTTCGCTATACACCGCATGTCGCACCCTGTCGCTGCCGGCCACGCGGATGCGCGTCTGCTCGCCGGCGTAGACGCCCATCAGGATGGCGCTGACGAACTCTTCCATCCCCTTCGCGCCGGGGTATTCCCACGTCGTGATCAGGAATGCCTTCCCTTTGCCGATGGAGTGCTCCACCAGCAGCGGGCGCTTCGCCGCCTCTTCCTTCGGCAGGGTGTGGCGCGCCTGAGCGCCCACGAGCACCTGCGCTCCCGCCAACTCTACCTTGGCGGGCGTCATGTTGCCTATGAAGCATGGGTCGCCCACGCAGGCCCAGTTGCGGATGGAGTAGGAGGGGATCGAGCAGTCGTTGACGGACTTCACCCCGGTCACAACGGTCTCGCCCTTCCCCGTGATCTTGACGCCGAATAGGTTGGAGAAGTCGCCGCCGCGGAAGAGATTTAGGCGCTCCAAACTGCCGTTGGACGGGTCGGCTCCCCTGTCGGTATGGGTGCTCAGGTGCGGGACGCTCATTAGCAGATGCCCGCCCCTGGCCACGTAGTCCTTCAGCTTCTCGTAGATCTCCTCGGTCATCGTGTTCCAGCCCAGGAAGATCAGGCACGGATACCGGTTGAGGACCTTGCTCGGGGCCTCGATTGGCACAACGTCGTAAATGCCGCCCGGCAGGTGGCCGGAGAAGTCCTGGCTGCCGACGACGTACGGGTTGAACCACTCCTCCTTGCGGTGGGCGTTCTTGATGTAGTCCCAGCCCCACTCAGCCGGCCCGTGCAGCCATTTCTTGCCCGCCTGGCCCCAGACGCGCTTGTTCCACAGCCCGGGAAACCCGTCAAGATGCCCGTGCACAAAGCCGATCCGGACCTTCGGTCCGATGGCCGGGCGAGCGTGGATATTGGCGAACTGGTAGAACTCCCGCAGGATCCTGCGGCATTCGTGCTTGTCCGGCGAGGAACCCATGTGGCCGCTCTCGGGGTAGATAAACGCCGAGCCGGAGATGTAGGAGAAGTAGAGGCTCACTTGCCAGCGCTTCAGCCACAGGGGATCGGCCGCGCGCGGGCCGCCGTAAGCGCCTATGGCGATGTGCGCGCCAAATTCCTTCTGCCCGTACCCGCGCGATGCGCCGCGTAGCGCGCCGTACAGAAGGTCGTAGTCGCCCGGCTGGGATTCGATGTTCAGCATGTCGATCCCGGCCTGGAAGTGGTACTTGAACGTCATGCTCGAGTCGATGTCCAGCAGGGTGCCGCCGCCGATCTCGCGTTCGGCCTCGATGGTTTCCTTCATGAGATTGACGTACATGTCACGCGCCTCCTGGACGTTCCTGGCGCGCGTGAAGCTCACGTAGTTCCCGGCAGCCCGGTTGGCGGTGTATTCCCTCGGCCAGTAGATTAGGCCGCCGACCTCGCCCAGCGTCATGCGCCCCATGTAGTACTTGCCGGCTGCGGCGAAGATCCGGTCGACCTGCTCCCGGGTGTAGAAGTCCTCGCGCCGGATCAGCTCCCGGGCGTTGAAGAGCCTTATCGTCTTCTGCCTGCGGATGTCCTCCCCTCGGTGGAAGAACTCCCAGAATATGAAGTATATCTTGTTCTTGCGGCAGAACCTCGCGACCTTGAGCGCCTCCTCAAAATCGCCGCGTGGCAGGAACGTGGACATGAAATTGCCGAGCTTCAGCTTCAGCAGCAGCTCGGCGCTCTCGACACCGGGTTGCATGGTTGCACCGACCTTGACGTGAACGCCCATTGCGCCAATCCTCTCTGCAAAGGTCATCCGGGGGGCTTGTTCAAGCCCCCCGGCGTAGGTGGCCGCGCGGCAGTCCTCACTCGGCAGACGCGCCGGGCACGGGCCGCGATTCTACACGTACTTCGTCCCATGTCAAGTTCATGCGTGCGAAGGCCGCGCAGGAAGCCTTTTCCGGCAGTTTGCTCTCTTGCCCGGAATGGGTAGAATCGTTCCGGTCCGCGGGGCCCGTGGCCTGTGAGACGCCGGTGAACGTCCCGTCTTCCTGACTGCGGAGGGGAAGACCCATGCCGATGATCGGCCCAGGGGGCATGAAATACGACGAAACCAGCATCGCTCGACGATATGACTCGGCCCGGGGTTCCCGGAGGCGACCCTCCGTCTCTGGCTTGACGCCAATGCACGGAACGTGCAGCCCAATGGGGTCCGCACGATCCTCGATGTCGTTGGCCGCTATAGCAAGCCGCAGTAGGTATCAGTAGAGATGTCAGATCGTGCCAAAGAATCTCGAATGGATGTAGTAATCGTACTCGGCGCACAAAACGACCAGAATGGAAACCTACCCCATATGGCCGTCGAGCGTGCTATGGGCGGGCTTCGGGAATACCGAAGGCGCGAGAGGGCCAGACTACTGCTTACCTCAAGCCACGGCGAGTTCAACAGGGCTGCCATGCCTCATGCTCACTATATGGCACAGTTCCTTTCTTGCGCGCGGAGTGCCGTCCCACGATATCCTCCCGTATGTTCCGAGCGCCAACACCGTTGACGATGCCGTGTTCTCCAAGCGAGTTCTTGATATCCTTGACGTACGGTCGGTCTGCGTGGTTACTTCAGACTATCACATGGGGAGAGCGCAGCTGATCTTCGAGCACTTCTTTGACCCTAAGTATCTCATTATGGTTGGCACCCCCAATGGTGTGCCGGCTGAGGACCTCCGGCGTCGTGAAGCCCACGAAGCTGAGGCAATCGCTCAGATTACAGGGCAAGGCGGAGTGCTTTATGAAGGGCACATGTATATGTCGGAAGGGGATGGCGAATCGGCTAACCACCGCATGCAGCGGACCGCTGATGCGCGGAACGTTCGCAGAGGAAATTCAGATGAAGCGTTGCGAACTCGCTGCGCAAGCGTATAGGGCGTCCTGCATCAAGGGACACTTCGTCCTCCGTTCCGGGAGGACAAGCAACGATTACTTCGATAATTACCTTTTCGAAGCTGGCCCGTGCCTCCTGAAGGGCATTGCGGAGGGCATGGCCGGGATGGTTCCAACCAACGGTGAGGTGCTGGCGGGCCTCGAGATGGTGGGAATCCCCGTTGTCACCGTCTTTTCGCAGTTGACTGGCCTGCCCGTATTGTTTGTACGGAAGAAGGCAAAAGAACACGGGACAAGCAAATTGGCCGAGGGACAGAACGTAGCGGGAGAGCACCTCGTCGTTGTCGAGAACGTTGTGACTTCTGGAGGTCAGATTGTGGAGTCCACGAAGGGCCTACGCGCGCTTGGCGCAGTAGTCGAAGATGTCATCGGCGTCACAGACCGGGAGTCTGGCGCTTCGGACAATCTCCCAAAGGAGGGCCTCAGCTTTCGGGTGCTTTTCACAATGTCCGAGCTAAAGAGATCTGCCAAACCATCCCATCTTCCTGATACCGGAGGGAAAGACCTATGCCCATGACCCATCCCGGCAGCAACATCTCGGTCCCGGTGCCGGAGGATATGTCGATCGTAGCGGGACACACGGGATTCAACTCCGTGGACCTGCAACAGGTCTACCGGGTGGAGAAGCTTCCGGCTTTCCGCTCGCAGATCGCCCTGGCCCACGGCAAGCCGATTCTGGCCCGCCTGCCCGGCGGGGACCTTCTGGCTACGGGCTTCTACATCCATCAAGACGATCCGGGCTACGTGTATCCTGACGGTCGGCCCGCTCATTCGGACGAGTGGTGGACGAGGGTGGAGGCGGCCCTGATGCGCTCGAGCGACGAGGGGAAGACTTGGTCCGAACCTCGCCTGCTGGGTGTGCCCGGTAGGCCGTCACAGTTCACGTGCCTCAAGGACGGCAGTCTGATAATGGCGCGCGGAGACCTGATGCTGCGCTCCACCGACGAGGGGTTCACCTGGGCGGAATGCGAGGTCGCATGGGCCGGCTTCGCGACGCCCGAGCGGAGCACTCGCGGCTACGGCGAGACGAACGGTGTCTTGGCGATGCCGGACGGCACGCTCCTATGCTCGTGTTTCGCGCATCGCCGGCCCCAGAAGACCGTTCACGACTGGAACTCCTACCTTATCCGCTCCACCGATGGTGGGAAGAGCTGGGGCGATGCCACTTTCGTCGTCAGCACAGACGAGGTGAGCTACATCCTTCTGGCCGACGGGACGCTGCTGGGGTTCGCCCGGCTGGACACGATGTACGCGCACGACATCTGGGGCGTCACCGGTGAGAAGGGCGAAGGCGGCGACACGCTGACAATCATGGAATCGGACGATCAAGGCCGCACCTGGACCGAGCCCCGTCGCATCGGCCTCGGCAAGGCTCAGGTGCCCGGGTTTCCCCTGCTTCTGCCGGACGGGCGGCTGCTTCTGATCCACGGCAACCGGCAGTTCCCCTTCGGCTCGCAGGTCCTCGCCAGCCGCGACGGCGGCAAGACCTGGGACCTGGACCATTCGCTAATTCTCTCGTGGTTCAGTTGGGACAACTACGGCGGCCACCCGCGCAGCATTCTGATGCCGGACGGCAGCATCATTACCGGGTATTACGTGCGTATGTTCAAGGAGGACCCGGGAGTCACCAAGGATCTGACATCGCACGTCGTCCGCTGGCGCGTGCCGGAGGACTGGCCCTAATCTCTCGCCACCCTGGCGCTACAGCGTCAAATTTCCCACGGAGGCCCTGGAGGAGCGTTCTTATGAAGTTCGGCTGCCTCGTTACGCTTGAAGACCATGCGATGGCCTACGGCACGTTTGGCAAGCCCGGCGTCTACCACATCCTGAATCGGCTGCACGAGGCGGGCGTGACGCGCCTCTACCTTCGGAGCCTGGGCTGTGGAATGTCGACCTACCCCAGCCGGGTTACCGGCACGGGCTTCCGCTTCGATATCGAGGAGTCCGCCCCGCAGATCGAGATCGGCTGGCGAACGCGTGAGGAATACGAGTCGCTCAATGCCTCGCTCGACTACTCGGCGTTCGACCATTTCGCCTGCGCCCGGGAGCGTTGCCGCGAGCTGGGGATGGAGTTCGTGGTGTGGCATGAGACCCGGTGCGAGGACCATTGCTGCGGGGTGCGCAGCAATTTCGTGAAGCGTTACCCCCAGTTCCTGTCGGTCAACCGGCGGGGGCAGCACTCCCCGAGCGAACTTTCACCCATCCATCCGGAGGTGCTGGCCCGCCGCATCGGCCTGTTCCGCGAGGTCGTGAGCTACGAGCCGGACGGCGTGTTTTACGACTGGTTCAAGAGCGGCGATGTGCTGGTGGGGCGCTTCGATGAGAACGGCATCTGGGAGTTCGGCTACGAGGAGGCGATGGTCGATGCGTTCAAGGGAGCAGTGGGGCGCGACCCGTGGCAGATCCCCAATGACGACGACGAGTGGCTGCGTTTCCGCGCGCAATTCACCACCGACTTCATGCGCCGGGCGCGGGATATCCAGAGGGCGCTCCATCCTGACGCCGAGGTCGGCCTTCTGGCGGCCCCGCCGGGTGAGGAGGGCTGGCACGACAACCCGTTCGAGTGCATGAAGACCGGCGCGAAGGCGACCAGCGCGGTCCCGAACGGGCTCGCCAACCTTGAGGACCATGAGGCGTGGATCGCTGATGGCCTCATCGATACGTACTGCTGCGGGCACAACTCGCAGAACGAGAGGGTCGAGACGGCGCTCGCACAGATCGACGAGGCGAAGGAACTTGTGCGCGGCCGCTGTCGGCTCATGCTCGAGGTCAACACGTATCCCGTGGCGGATGACGGAGTTGACGAGTGGTTTGAGTCCCTGTTCGCCGGCGCACAAGCGCGCGGCGTGGACGAGGTGATTTTCCGTGAGAGCTGCCCCATGTGGCCCCGACGCGACCTCTGGAAGGCGCTGGCGAAGGCTGCTGACAGGCACCGCTGAATAAGGAGGAAGGCGATGGCCCTTCGACCCATTGAACGTTCGGCGCCGGCGAAGCGACGGTTGCGTTCGCTGAAGGCCCGCATCAAGGCGGGCGATGTGATACTTGGATGTGGAGTGAGCCTTGGGCATCCGACGCTCGCAGAGCTGGTCGGCCACGCCGGTTTCGACCTGGTCCAGATGGACTTCGAGCACGGCTCGCTTGACGTGGCGCAGGCGGAGGCGATGACGGTTGCCGCACGCGCCGTGGGCGTCCCGCCGATCTGGCGCGTCAACCATCCCGAACACGGTGAGATCCAGCGCGCGCTTGACCTCGGGGCCGAAGGCGTGCTCGTGCCGCACGTCAAGAGCCCTGAGCAGGCCCGGCAGGTCGTTGCGGCGGCGCTTTACCCGCCGGCGGGGAACCGGGGCGCGGGGGCGCGGCGCCCCGTGCGTTTCGGAGTCGACGACTCCGAGCGGTACTTACGCGCCGCAAACCGCACCACGGTGGTAATGGTGATGATCGAGGACAGGGAGGCCATTGAGTGCATCGACAAGATCGCCTCGGTGCCCGGCATCGACGTCTTCAACGTGGGCACGTGGGACCTGTCACGGTCGTTGGGGGTGCCGATAAAGACGCGTCATCCGAAGGTCCTGCGTGCAATAGAGAAAGTTCGCAAGGCGGCCCAAGCCGCAGGCATTGCGTGGGGCGTTCCGCCCGAGTCGCCGAGCGATGCGGCGCGTTGGCATAAGCGCGGGGCCAGGTTCTTCGAATGCGCTTCCATGGACGAGCTGGTCCTGTCCGCGGGTTCTGCAAAGGTGGAGGGGATCACCGAGCGTCTGAAATCCGGCAGCAGCCGCAGGGGAGGGAAGCGGTAGGCTGGCCCGGATGCCGGACGGACTTTCGCGACCTTCTCGTCTATTCGAGTGGAACCTTCAGCACCGCTGCCCTGGTGTCGTCCGCCACGAAGCCGAAGTTCTCGCGCATGGCAAGGTTGGTCGGCATGGCGCCCTCG
>CAZHPE010000059.1:0-15622 GCA_964534775.1 uncultured candidatus Brocadiaceae bacterium | reverse complement strand
ATCCTCAAGTGCACTGCGCAGCGCCTTGCGTACTGCCGGGTGCCCCAGGTCGGCCGGGGGCGATCCAGCCGACGCCAGCCGTTCGGCGGCGTATTCCCGGATGCGCTCGTGGCTGCTGCCCAGGGCCCTGATGAGCTTGCCTGGCGCCCCTTCAGCCGATGCCATGCTGAGGGCGAACAGTTCGTCCAGTTCTGCCTCCATCTCCCGGCTGCGGGTTCTGTCGACCTTCTGCTCCCCGGCCAGCCGCCGCACGCGCCGCTCCAGGACGTCTGCCCGGCTCGTTGTGCGGTTCGCCTCCCACCACAAGGTCCACACATCGGGCTGGGGGCCGTAACTGCGCCCCGAGATCGTCCGCAGCGCCGCCCACGCCGCACCCCGCACGAATGGGCTCTGGTTCGTCAGCCCCTCCAAGAGGGCTGGCGTCGCCCGGATGCACATCCCCTCGCCGATAGTCTGAAGCAACAGCGCCTTCTCCGCGACGCTCGTGCCCGGCCCGTTCAGGAGCGCAACGACCGCGCCGACCTCCTCCGGGCGGTTGAAGCGACCGAGAGCCCGCGCTGCCGCGCGCTTCACTCCCGGATCGGGATCCTTCACCGCATCCAGCAGCGCCTGGAAGCACCCGCGGTCGCCCATGAACTCCGCCGCCTTGATCATGCTGATCCTCACGGCGGGATCCCGCGCCGTCTTCATCTGCTTCAGGACCGCCTCCTGGACCCTCGGGTGGTCCATGCTCAGCAGGGCCACGGCGGCATTCTCGCGCTCGGCCGGCTCGCGCGAGGCGAGTTTGCCCTCGGCCTCGGAGTAGCGCGCCAGTTCCGCCGCGCTCATAGCGCCCGGCCCCGTCGTGCCGATGGGAGCCCGGAACCCGGCGCACCCGGCCGCCGCCAGGAACGTGGCCATAACCGCAAGCCCGACCAGGTGCTTACCAACCCAACGAGCGACTTTCATGGGCGCTGTCCTCTCCGGTAGAACCCACCAGTGACCACTGCCATTCTACCCGAATCCCCGGTGACGGGCAATGCATTGGCTTGACCCGCATCTATGCGAATGTTAGCATTGAGGATAGAGGCGCACCGGGGGAACCTGAAGGGTGCGAGCCGGGTCTTTCGACCGGCGGAGCGGCCTTGATCGAATCGAGGATATCCGCTGTCCCCCCCCCCTTGAGCCGCCCAGAGACGTGAATCACGCGTGCCTGCCGGCCCTTTATTTGGGACAGGTGGCAAGGGTCCGGCAAGGCACGCCTCCTGTATCGGCACCGCTCCCACAGCAGGCCCACAGCGCATATCCCGTAACGTGTGGCCGCTTCGGGCGGCAGCGGGTTCGGGCTCGATGGCTCTCCGCTGGCACGCCGCATGCCTCCACGGGCAGTTGGTACGGAAGGGGGGATGAGTCCCGTTCCATTGAAATCGCGCCCAGTGTGGGTTAGGATTGCACGCTGCTTTTGTGTCCGGCTCCAAGCGTGATCCCGAGGGATAAGACATGTCCACGAGCCTCATGAGATGGTTCAGGCGTAACCAGAAGTTCTTCGTCGCCGGCCTCGTCATGGTTCTGATAATTGCCTTCACCCTGACGGGTTCGCTGCAGCGCCTGATGGGGGGAGGGGGCGGGCCGGTCGGCAAGATCCGCGGCGAAACCATTACCGAGGAGGACAGGTTTGGGGCGGGAAAGCACCTTGCAACCCTGCAGGCGCCCCTGTTTCTGGATCAATCCCAAAGGCCCCGCGGCTTGATCGATGGGACGGGCGTGCTGGGCGAGTTCGTCTTCCAGCCGAAGGGCTTCCTGGCTGCGGTGGGGCCGCAGCCCCTTACGGATGAAGCGGTCTGGCGCTGGCTGGTCCTTCTAAAAGAAGCCGAGGCGGCCGGCATTCAAGTCAGGGAGACCAGCTTGGACGGGATCCGCGAGCAGATCCCCGCTCTTGCGCGGGCAACTGGATTGAGGGACGAGAGGGAAGCGGCGAGGCAGGCAGAGATGGCGGTAGTCGATTTCATCCGCGTCCAGAAGCTGCTGGACTACAAGTCCAGTTCGGTCGACGTCGCTATGTCCGAGCTGTGGCAGGACTATCTGTATCAGGAGGAAGCCGTCAAGCTCCGCATTGTGGCCTTCCGACCCGAGGACTTCCGGCCCCTAGTCGAGTTCGCCGAGCAGGAGGCGAGAGAGTTCTACGATGAGTATCGAGAGGCGGAGCCGGCGCCCGATGAGGGCACGCCCGGTTACATGGCCCCGGAGCGGGTGCGTCTGGAGTGCGCCGTCGCGGAACTGGTCGGGTTCGATGAGAGGGTCACCGTCAGCGACGAGGAGATCGAGCAGTACTACGCGGAGAACAAGGAGGACTATCTGATCCCGGAGGGAGAAGAGGATGATTCCGGGACCGAGGAAGGCGCGGACGAAGAGGCGGGCCCCGAGCCAACCGAGGGAGACGACGAGCGGCCGGAGCGAGGGCCCCGGTATGAGCCCCTGGAAGAGGTGAAGGAGAAGATCCGCGAGATGCTCCACTCGCGCAAGGTCCGCGAGGCGGCCGAAGTGGCTGCGAAGCAGGCCCGGGACTTTCTCGACAGCGTGCGCGAGCGGTACCCCAACGAGCCGCTGCCGCTCAGGCATGCCGCCCTGCGAAACGGGATGACCCACGAGCAGCCCGCGCTGGCGGGCGGGGTGGATCTTCTGAGCAGGGAGGAGCTTGAGCGCACGGTCCCGGACGGCCTCCTAGTCGCGAGGGCGGTGTTCGATGAAGGGGCGCTTGAGAACTTCGTCATAACGGTGCCCGATGCGGCCGGGGGCCCGATGCTCGTGCAGGTGCTTGAGCACCGGGAGCCTGAACCGCGCGAATACGATGAGGTGCGAGAGCGCGTGCGCGAGGACCTGACGATCCGCAAGGCGCTGGAAGCGGCGGAGACTGTCGCTGCCAAGCTGGTCATCGAGGCGACGGCATCCTCGCTCGGGCGGGCCGTGGTCGAAACCAACAGGAGGCTGGACAGCCTGCTGCGCCGGGGAAGCGAGGGTGAAGCAGGGCCCGAGGACCCGGAGACCGGCCCCTCTGCAGGGGAAGATGAGGGCGACGATGTCGACGTGGGGCGGGACGTCTCCCCGCTGCTCCGGGTTGAGGAAACCGAGTTCTTCTCCCACGGAGGCATCACGGCAGATGTCCCGCGCCGCGCGGTGGAGCGAGCCTTCGAGCTTGGCGCGGACGAGCTGGCCAGGATCGTGGAAGATGGCGCAGACCCGGGCTGCTACGTCATTCAGAGAATCGACGCCAGACCGGCCGACCCGGCCAAGTTCCACGAATGGCTCAATGCCTCGCAGTTTCAGTTCATCGGCTACCGCCTCGCGGTCATCAGCATGCATGACAAGCTCAGGCAGGAGAAGGCACGGCGCGTGGTAGGGGATTGGCTGGCGGGTTTGGCCGAGGCCAACCCCGTGCCGGAGGAACCCGAACAGAAGAAGTAGGCAGGCCATGAAGGTCTTCCACTGGCCGGGCGGTCCTCCGCCCGCTTTTCCCGAGAGCGTGGCCACGCTGGGCGTCTTCGACGGCGTGCACATCGGTCACCAAGCCATACTACGCCTTGTCCTGGCGGAGGCCCGCGCGCGGGGCGTCCCGTCCGTGGTGATCACCTTCGACCGTCACCCGCACGACGTCCTCGGCCAGCCGCCGCAACCCTCCCTCACGAGCCCTGCGCACAGGCTGAGGTTGTTTGAGGACCTGGGCGTGGGGGCGTGCTTGGTGCTGGGCTTCTCGTCGGAAGTGGCCGGGATGGAAGCCGATGAGTTCGCCCGTACGGTCTTGCGCGACATGCTCGGGGTGAGGGTGCTCTTCGGCGGGCCGGACTGCCGGTTCGGTGCGGGCGCGCGGGGCGACATGGAGACGCTGCAAGGCATGGAGGATGAACTGGGGCTGGAAACCAGGGCGCTTGGGCCGGTTGAGGTGGATGGGGAGGTAGTCTCCAGCACCGCCATCCGCCAGGCCATCCGCCGGGCAGATCTGGGGCGGGCGGAGAAACTGCTGGGCAGGGCCTTCAGCCTGCTGGGTACGGTGGTGTGCGGCGCGGGGCGTGGCAGGGAGATAGGTTTTCCCACTGCCAATCTGGACGTGCACAACGAGCTTATCCCCAGCGAGGGCGTCTACGCCACGATTCTGCTGACATCGGAGGGCGAGAGCCCGAGCGTGACGAGCGTGGGCACGAAGGAAACCTTCCGGGGCGAAGCATGCGAGGCGGCCGTCGTGGAAGTACACGCGATTGGCCTGGAGCCGGATCTCTATGGCCGGGACGTGGAGGTGCGGTTCGTGGCGTGGCTCCGGGAGCAGCGACGCTTTGAGTCCGCCGAGGCCCTGGTCCGGCAGATGGCGCTCGACGTTGTTGCAGCACGCGAGACCCTCAGCCGTCGCGGTGTGTGAGGGTCTCGCTCGCTGACGAGCGCCGCTTTCGCTTGACAGACTCTGCCGCCAGCCTGTATAGTTGCGGGTCTGTCGCATGACCGGATGCGGCGCCGATACGTACCCGAAGGGGCTTCCTGCCGTAGTTCCAGCTTCCTCAACGATGAAACGTTTAGGACACCCGCTCTGAGACTAAGGAGACCGGTAAATGGCGATCAAGGTGGCGATTAACGGGTTCGGGCGTATCGGACGTCTCGTTTTCCGCGTCCTGCACGCGCGCGATGATTTCGAGGTTGTGGCCGTGAATGACTTGGCCGACGCCGAGACCCTGGCCGTCTTGCTGAAGTACGACTCCGTTTACCGCCGATTCCCGGGCGAAGTGCGCGCCGACGGCGAGGACCTGGTGGTAGACGGAAGGAAGATCCCGTGTCTGACCGAAAGGGACCCGGCGGCGCTGCCGTGGAAGGACCTGGGGGTCTATTTCGCGGTGGAGTCCACGGGGATCTTTCGTTCGCGCTCGAGCCAGAAGGGCGGCTACGGGGACCACATCAAGGCCGGGGCCGAGAAGGTGCTGCTCTCCGTGCCCGCCAAGGACGATGTGGATGCCATGATCGTCCTGGGCGTGAATGACGGCGACCTGATGCCCGAGGACAAGTGCATCTCGAACGCTTCCTGCACGACCAACTGCCTCGCGCCCGTTGTCAAGGTTCTGCACGAGAGTTTCACGATCACCCACGGCCTCATGACCACTACTCACGCCTACACGAACGACCAGACCGTCTGCGACATGGTCCATACCGACCCCCGCAGGGCGCGCGCCGCCGCCGTCAACATCATCCCCACCACCACCGGCGCGGCCAAGGCCGTAGGCAAGGTGATACCGGACCTGAAAGGCAAGCTCGACGGTATGGCGATGCGTGTGCCCGTGGTTATCGGTTCGGTGATCGACTTGGTCGCCGTCTGTGAGAAGGAACTCAGCAAGGACAGCGTCAACGCAGCCATGAAGGCCGCAGCCGAGGGGCCGATGCGGGGCATCCTCGACTACTGCGAGGACCCGATTGTCTCCTGCGACATCATCCAGAACCCTCACAGCTCGATCCTCGATTCTCAGGCCACGATGGCCCTGGGCGGTAACCTGGTGAAGGTGATCTCCTGGTACGACAACGAGTGGGGGTATTCGAACAGGGTGACGGACCTGATGGCTAAGGCCGCCGCGCTATAGGTGCGCCGTTTCGCTCGGCGAGAACGCCCTTAAGACGTCGTCCTCAACATCTGTGGGGATGCCCTGGACGGGGTGTCCCCACCGGTTTCAACAGGCAGGAGAGGCGCGCGATGAGAACCCTCAATGACCTCCCCGACGACATCGCCGGCAAGCGGGTGCTGATGCGGGTGGACTTCAACGTACCGTTGGACAAGAAGATGCACGAGATCACCAACGACATGCGCATCCGCCTGGCGCTGCCCACGATTCGCCACGTCACCCGGCTCGGTGGAAAGGCCATCCTGATGAGCCACTTGGGCCGTCCCGACGGCGAGGCAAAGCCCGAGTTGAGCATGAAGAAAGTGGCCGACAGGCTGGCCGAGCTGTTGGGTGAGCCGGTGTCGTTTGCGCCTGACTGCGTTGGCAGTGGGGCGATGAACGCCGTCAAGGCGCTGAAGGACGGCGGGGTCCTCATGCTGGAGAACGTGCGTTTCCACGCGGAGGAAGAGGACAACGAGCCGGCCTTCGCCGAGCAGATGGCGGCGCTGGGAGAGCTTTTCGTCGACGACGCGTTCGGCACTATACACCGCTGCCATGCCAGCGTCGTTGGCGTGCCCGGGTTCCTGCCCTCGTTCGCGGGCCTGCTGGTGGAGAGGGAGATAGCCTGCCTGTCCAGGGTCATCGAGAGCCCCGAGCATCCCTTTGTGGCCGTCATGGGCGGCGCGAAGGTCAAGGACAAGATCGGCGCCATCCGTAACCTGCTCAATATTGCCGACGCCATCCTCGTGGGCGGCGCCATGGCCTACGCGTTCCTGAGGGCGCATGGCAAATGCGTGGGCGATTCCATGGTGGACGAGAAGAGCGTCCCCAAGGCCGCCGAGCTGCTGGAGGCCGGCGCCGGCAAGATTCTGCTGCCCGTTGACCACCTGTGCGCAAGGCAGATCAGCGAGGATGCCGAGGTAATCACGTGCGAGGACGATATTCTCGACGGCCTGAAGGGGCTGGACATAGGCCCGAGAACCGCCGAGGCCTATGCGGACCGCATCCGCAAGGTCAGGGTCGTCACCTGGAACGGCCCGATGGGCTATGCGGAGATCGCGCAGTTCGCAAAGGGCACCGAGGCCGTCGCACGGGCCATGTCGGCCTGCGATGGGGTGACGGTCGTCGGAGGCGGCGAGAGTGCCGAGGCCGTTGAGGCCCTTGCACTTCAGGACAAGATGACACACGTTTCCACGGGCGGCGGCGCCTGCCTGGAGTTCCTGGCCGGCGAGGAGCTGCCCGGGATCGCGGCGCTGAAGTAACAGTAGCAGCAGTCTGCGCCGCAGAGCTCGCGGAGGGCTTGGAGGTGCTTGTGGTGTCTTCTTTCGGCGTCCTATGTGGGACAGCGGCCTTGTCGTTTCAAGAACGCAAACTCGGGCAGCAGCCGTGAAGATCAAGATAGCGCCCGCCGTCATGGACGGTGATCTCGCGCATTTGGCCGACCAGGTCGCGCTCGTGGAGGAGGCCGGGGCGGACCTGCTCCATGTGGACATCATGGACGGGCACTATGTCCCCTCGTCCGTGGGGGGGCCGCGCGTGGTGGAAGCCATCAAGCGGTGCGCCACCATCCCGGTGGATGTGCACCTGATGGTCACGAACCCCGATCAGGCCGTCGAGTGGTTCATCGACGCGGGGGCGGACATCCTCATCTTTCACCCCGACGCTTCTGCCGACGTCGCCGCCCTGATCGACCGGCTTCACGAGGCCGGGCGCAGCGCTGGCCTTGCCCTCAACCCGGACGTGGCTCCGGAGACAATCGAGCCCTACGCGCAGGAGTTGGACTGCATTGTGGCCATGACTGTCTTCCCGGGCTTCAGCGGGCAGAAGTTCCTCGAGTCCGGGTGCGCCAAGATTCCCGAGTTGCGCCAGCTGTGCAGGAAGGGTATAGATATATATGCCGATGGCGGCATCAGCCCTGCGACCATCCCCGTTGCAGTTCGATACGGGGCGAACGTCATGGCGGCGGCGTCAGCGGTCTTTGCGTCCGATGTGGCACCGGCGGAAGCCATACGCCGGCTGCGGCGGAACGTCGAAGCGGTTCAGCAGCCCTCCGACATCACCGGCCCTGAGGACTGAAGGAGTGCCATGCGGTTCTTCGGAAGAAGGAAGCCTGGGAAGCGCCCTGTCCCGGACGGTGTGTTCGTCAAGTGCGACGGGTGCGGCGAGATGGTCTACCGCAAGAGCGTGGAAGAGCGCCTCCAAGTATGCCCCGAGTGCGATTACCACTTCCGGATCGGGGCACTGGATCGAGTCCGCCTGCACACCGATGATGGCAGCTTCCGGGAAATCGACGGCGATCTGACCAGTTGCGACCCACTGTCTTTCGTGGCGCGCAAGGCCTACGCCGATCAGATCATCGCCGGCCGAGCGAAGACAGACCTGAACGAGGCCATCATCTGCGGGACGGCCGGGATGGAGGGCCGCGAAGTGGTGTTCGCTGCGATGGAATTCTCCTTCATCGGCGGCAGCATGGGGTCCGCGGTGGGTGAGAAGGTCACGCGGGCGGCGGAACTGGCACTGGAGCGAAGGATACCGCTGGTGACCGTATCCGCTAGCGGCGGCGCGCGCATGCAAGAGGGTGCCTTGAGCCTGATGCAGATGGCCAAGAGTTGCGCCGCCCTGTACCGCCTGCACCGGGAGAAGGTTCCCTACGTCAGCGTCATGGTCCATCCCACCACGGGCGGCGTCACCGCGAGTTGGGCGAGCATGGGCGACGTCATCATCGCCGAGCCGAAGGCCCTGATCGGCTTCGCCGGCCGGCGCGTCATCGAGCAGACCATCAAGCAGAAGCTCCCGCCCGACTTCCAGACCGCCGAGTTCCTTCTCGAGCACGGGTTCGTCGACATGATCGTCCCCCGCGCCGAGATCAAGTCCACCGTAGCTAGGGTCCTGGGCTACCTCGCCCCCGTGCCCTCCTCCGCTGCACCTGCCGTCGAGAAGCGCGAATAGGACCCCGGGGCGCCCCGGACCGCGTCCCGTCCCTCATGGGCTCTCGTGGCGGGCCTCGTTCAACTTCTGCAGCTTGTGGCGGGCGAAAAGCGGCGCCTTGTCCAAGAGTCTCTCGAAGGCATGACGTGCTTCCCTGTGCCTTCCGAGCCGAAGGAGGCAACTGCCCAGCGCATACTCCACGCCCGGCTCCCTCGGCGAGAGCGCCCGGAGTTCCTCCAGGTGCTTGACCGCATCCTCGCAGTTGCCAGCCGCCGCTGCCTCGCTGCCCAGGACGAAGAGCGCCATCTGGAGTTCTTCCTTGCGTGGCCGGCAGCCTTCAGGACTGTGGTGTGCGGCAATCCACTCGGCCATGCAGTCCTTGGCGAAAGCGATGTCGCCGGTCTCGAAGCACAGGCATCCGAGCGCGTGCAGCAAGTCCAGGCGCGCCTTGCCCTCGGGGCGGGTTGCCAGGACCTCCTCGGCCAACGCGCAAAGTTTCGCGACGCCTTCCAGCACGTCCGGGGCCTCAGGCGCAATCTCCGCGGCGCCCTCCAGCGTCACAAGCGCCTGTTCCAGATTGCCCTTGCCGGCAAGCGCGACGGCCCGCTCAACAAGTCTGGTAGCTTTCCTAAGCGCCAGCGGGCCAACGCCAGCTGGCGGCTCGCTGGCGGCTCCATCCGACGGCGACTCCCCTGCGCTTGCTGTCCCGGACCGGTGCTCCTCGACCCTGACAAGCAACCGCGCCTCGAAGCCCGACGAGAGCGGAAACTCCTGGTCAGCCAGCGTCGCCATTGCCTCCGAGCGCCTGCCTTCGTCCCAATCGCACAGCAGCAGGTAGCCGCGGGTTAGGGGGTTTTCGGGGTCGATTTCCAGCGACCTGTGCAGCGAAGCGCGGGCGTCCTCGACCCGACCTTCGTCGAGGTGCACGAGGCCCAGGTTCATCGGGGGGACCGCGCTTTTCGGATCGAGGTCCATGGCTCTTTCGAGCGCCTTGACGGCCGTCTCGGGCCGACCGCATTCGGCCAGGGCGAGGCCGTAGTTCATGCGCAGGCGCCCGTCGTCTCCAAGCCCTTCCACTGCCTGCTGGAAGGAGGGGAGCGCTTCCTCGAAACGGAACCGCTGCGCCAATCGTAGCGCCCGCCTGTGGGCGCGACCGGCCTTGCTCATTGAAAACACCCTGCCCGACCCTCCCTGTATCACGCGGCTGTGCCCCGTCCATCACTGGGCGAATGCTACCGGCAAGGGGGCAAGCTGTCAATGGGCGCAGCGGTGGCCTTGCCGGCCGGAGTAACGAGGGCTGGCATGCGGCCAGATGGGCGGCTTCCAGATGGGCGGCTTGACGTCGCGTGAGTTCCCATCGTACAATGGACTCAGCCGCAGGGTGCGCCGCAGTTCGGCGCCTCGCTTCAAGCCGGCCTACAGTTCCGCCTGGAACGGACGATTCATAGTGTATGAGGTGGCGGTAGAGATGGCGTTTGCGGCAGCGCATAATCTGCGCGGCTACGAGGGCGAGTGCGAGAAGCTGCACGGCCACAACTACCGCGTGCAGGTCGTGCTTGCCGGCGAAGGTCTGAACGGCCTCGAGATGTTGGTCGACTTCCGGGAGGTCAAAGATTTGGTGGGCGAGGTGGTTGACCGGCTCGATCATGGATACCTGAACGAGCTTGCTCCTTTCGACGAGGTCAACCCTTCGGCCGAGCAGGTCGCCCGGCACATAGCGGATGCGCTGAATGGTAGGGCGCCGGGGGGCGTGAGGGTGCAGCGGGTAACGTGCTGGGAGTCCGAGAAGTGCGCCGCCACCTACATCCCCGGCGGCGCGTCGCCAGAGCGCTAGTGCTAACGAGAGGTGTGCAAGATGCCCGATGACGGAGAGGAAAGAACCTGTCAGGAGTGCGGGAAGAGCAGGGCCACAATCAGTTACACCGAATTCGGCGGCGAGGGCCCGGTGCTGGCGCATCTTTGCGAGGAGTGCTACAACCAGCGCGAGGGCGTGCCCCCACTGTCGCCTGATGAGAGCCTGATGGCGCATCTGATCAGCGCCATTGCGCCGGAGCTGGAGAAGCTGGCGGTCAAGGAATGCCCGGAGTGCGGCATCAGCTACCTGGAGTTCCGGCAGACTCTGCGGCTGGGCTGCCCGCACGACTACGAAACCTTCAAAGAGCCGCTGGACGATCTGCTGGAACGTATTCATCATGCGAACCGTCACGTCGGGAAGGTCCCGAGAGGCATGGCCCGGCGCGAGGGATCGACGGTGAGGCTCGAGGTGTTGCGGCAGGAACTGGAGAGGGCCGTGAAGGCTGAGGATTTTCGCGAAGCGGCCCGGCTTCGCGACATGATGCATAAGCTGGAGCAAGAAGGTGCTGGAAAGTCTGAAGAATAAAGTCGGCGAGTGGCTGCGGGGGGGGCCACAGGACGACGTCGTCATCAGCAGCCGCGTCCGGCTGGCTCGGAACATCGCTGGCCACGCGTTCCTGACCAGGTCGGACGAGCAGGAGATCGCGCGGATTGAGGAGTTTCTGCGCAACAAGATCACCTCGTGTGAGTTCGGGGTTGAGCTTACCTACTGCCGCCTGGATCAGATCGACCCGCTGCTCGGGCAACTGCTGGTGGAGCGCCATCTGATTGCGAAGGACCACGCGGCGGCCAGCTGGGTCAGGGGGGTGGCCTTCTGCCCACGGGAGCGGTTGAGCATGATGGTCAACGAGGAGGACCACCTGCGTATCCAGTTGATCGGCGGGGGCCTTCGGCTCGAGGAGGCGTGGCGCGAGGTCGACCGGGTGGATGACATTCTGGGCGACGCGGTGCCTTTTGCCTTCTCGGCCCGCTACGGGTATCTCACCGCGTGCCCCAGCAACCTGGGCACAGGGATGAGGGCGAGCGTGATGGTGCACTTGCCGGCCTTGGTCATGGCGCGGGAGATGGAGACGGTCATCGAGCTGGCCCAGCGCAAGAGTCTGGCGGTGCGCGGCCTCTACGGCGAAGGCACGCACGCCTCGGCGGACCTGTATCAGATATCGAATCAGGTCAGCCTCGGTGTGTCGGAAGAGGCCATCCTGGCGGAGGTGAGCCAGGCTGTCTCGCAGGTACTGGAACTGGAGAGGGGCGCGCGGGAGAATTTGCTGGGACGCCATCGCACCGAGTTGCAGGGCCGTATCGAGCGGGCGCTGGAGATGCTCAGGTCGACGGTTTCGGTCTCGAGCGAAGAGGCCCTGCACCTTCTCAGCCAGGTGCGCCTGGGAGTGCAGGTGGGCCTGCTCCAAGGGGTTGCGATGGAAACCCTGAACGAGCTCCTTCTGTTGACATTGCCCGCCCATTTGCAGACAATGGAGGGTGGGGTTCTGGAAAGCCTGCAAAGGGACGAAGTGCGTGCCGGTTACGTGCGTGAGAGACTTTCGGCGAACTGATGCTCCGTGCTGCGCGGGAGCGCTTTCTGCCGACGGAAGAGGGCGTGTCACCGCGCGCTCTTTCGCAATGCTTCCGGGTCAGGCTCGAAGACGTGCAGGAGAGACTGAGGGAACTGCTCGGGCCCGAACCGGGCGGCGAGGACGAGGAGCAATAAGATGTACGATAGATTCACCGAAAAAGCCAAGAAGGTCACCAACTACGCCAAGCAGGAAGCGCAGAGACTCGGGCAGGAATACATCAGCACCGAGCACCTGCTGCTGGGGGTTCTGCGGGAAGGCACGGGGATGGCCTATACGATCTTGCAGCGCCTCGACGTGAACCCGAAGCGGGTGCGCCTGGAGGTTGAGAAGCGCATCAAGCGCAACGCCGACGCTGTATCCGGCGGCCGGCATTTCCCGTACGCGCCGCCGGCACGCCGGGCCCTGGAGTATGCCATTGAGGAGGCCAAGCGGCACGGACAGAACTACGTCGGCACCGAGCACATCCTGCTCGGACTCCTGCGTGAGAGCGACGGGCTGGCGGCCCAGGTGCTCGAGAGCTTGAACGTGGATACCGAGGATGTATCCGAAGAGCTTACGGAGCTGCTTGGGCCCGAACTGGGCGGAGAGGAAGAGGATGAGAGCGCCGGGGAACGCAAGGCCAGCTCCAAGAGCAAGACCCCTGCCCTGGATTCCTTCGGCCGGGACATGACCGAGCAGGCCAAGGCCGACGAGCTCGATCCCGTGATCGGCCGCGAGAAGGAGATCGAGCGCATCATCCAGGTGCTTTGCCGCCGCAAGAAGAACAACCCGGTCCTGCTGGGCGAAGCCGGCGTGGGCAAGACGGCCATCGTCGAGGGTCTGGCGCAGAGGATCGTGACGGGGAGTGTGCCGAGCATCCTGAAAGACTGCCGGATCGTCAACCTCGACCTCGCCCTGATGGTGGCGGGGACGAAGTACCGCGGCCAGTTCGAGGAGCGGATCAAGGCGGTGATGCAGGAGGTCAAGCGCGTCGGCAACGTCATCATCTTTATCGACGAACTCCACACTCTGGTCGGGGCAGGCGGGGCCGAAGGAGCGATCGACGCCTCCAACGTGCTCAAACCCCCTTTGAGCCGGGGCGAGATCCAGTGCATCGGCGCCTCCACGCCCAATGAGTACCGCAAGTACGTCGAGAAGGATAGCGCCCTGGAGCGGCGCTTCCAGCCCATCGTCGTGGACCCGCCGAACAAGCAGGAGACCATCGACATTCTGAAGGGCCTTCGGGAACGCTACGAGGCCCACCACATAGTCCAGATCACCGACGAAGCCATCACCGACGCCACGGAGCTCGCCAGCCGCTATATAACTGGGCGTTTCCTGCCCGACAAGGCCATCGACGTCATCGATGAGGCCGGGGCGCTTGTGCGGCTGCGGGCCATGAGCGAGGCTCCCGACCAGAGCGAGACCGAGCAGAAGCTCGCGGAACTCGAGGCGGAGCTGAACCTGGCCGTCGAGAAGCAGCAGTTCGAGCGCGCGGTGAGCCTGAAGAGTGAGCGCGACAAGCTGCGCGAGGAGAAGGAGAGCTTCGAGGCGGCCGACATCAAGCAGATCCACGGCGTGGTGGATGAGGACGTGATCGCCGAGGTCGTCAGCCGCATGACGGGCGTGCCCCTTGCGAGGCTGGAAGAGGAAGAGGCCAAGCGGCTCCTGCAGATGGAAGACGATCTCCACAAGATGGTCGTGAGCCAGGATGAGGCCATCGGCGCGGTCAGCCGCGCCGTGCGCCGAAGCCGTACGGGTATGAAAGACCCCAATCGCCCGGTTGCCAGCCTTATCTTTGCCGGACCTACGGGCGTGGGCAAGACGCATCTGGCGCGGTCGCTTGCGAAATTCCTCTTCGGTAACGAAGAGGCGCTGGTGCAGATCGACATGTCGGAGTACATGGAGAAGTTCGCTGTCTCGCGCCTGGTCGGCGCCCCGCCCGGCTACGTGGGGTACGAGGAGGGCGGCCAGCTTACCGAGCGCATCCGCCGCCGGCCCTACGCGGTGGTGCTTCTGGATGAGATCGAGAAGGCCCACTCCGAGGTTTTCAACCTGCTCCTGCAGATAATGGAGGACGGCCACCTGACCGACAGCTTCGGGCGGCGCGTGGACTTCCGCAACTGCGTGCTGATTATGACCTCGAACGTCGGTTCGGACATAATCCGCAGCAGCGCCGGCGTCGGGTTCCGGAAACATACCGAAGAGACCACCTACCAGGCCATCAAGAAGCAGCTCATGAGCGAGGTGGAGCGGCACTTCCGGCCGGAGTTCCTAAACCGCGTCGACGACGTCATCGTCTTCCGCACGCTTACCCGCGACAACCTGAACGAGATCATTAAGCTCGAACTCACCAAGATCACGGCGCGCCTGGACGCGAAGGACATCGAACTGGTCATCAGCCAGGCGGCCATGGACGTGGTGATCGACAAGGGCTACAACCCGGACTTCGGCGCCAGGCCGCTGAGGCGTGCGCTGGAGAACCTGCTCGAGGACCCCTTGAGCGAGGAGATGCTGCGGGGGCAGGTGCGGGCGGGCAAGGTGCACGTCGATGCGGCGGGCGACGCGCTGAAGTTCAGCCAACCGCCCGGCGACATCCGCAAACCCAGGCTGGCCAAGAAGGCCCGGGCAAAGAAGTAGCCGCCCTCCGACGCCCTGATTCCGGCTGTGGGACGGTTCATGCTGCCGCAGGCCCTTATACGTCGCGAGAGATGGTGCGCAGGAGGCTGGATTCGGCCAGCGAACTCGCGATCTGAACCGCAAACCCCAGCAGCACGACGATGATTCCCACCGGCAGACCGCGCCGTGCTACGGCCGGGACGAACAGCGCGGTTGCGAACGTGCCTCCCACGCAAGACAGCAGCAGCCGCAGGAGGCCCTGTCTGAGGAACCTGTCCAGTGCCGGGATGCATGCCAGCAGGGCGGGCAGCAGGCCAAAGGAGAGGATGAACCAGCCTAAGGGTCCCCCACGTGGTAGCCTGCCTGGTAGCCCTCCATGCCACCGACCCTGACGCGTGCCCTCGGGAGTATGTAGCCGACCGCCACGGCCAGGGCGCCCACCAGCGCACCCAGAACCCCCCGGGTGATGAGATGCCCGGCACCCGGTCCCCGCCCGCCGCTCAGGGCCTTGAGCAGCTCGGTGCCTTCGGCGGCAGGGACCTTCCCGTCCGCTAGCATCTTCAGCACCGCCCGCCGCTCCTCCTCCCATGTTCCCGCCGCGTAGCGGAAGCCGTGGTAGGTGATCTTGGGTTCACGCGACGGACTCCCCACGGGGCGCTTCAGCAGATGCTCTACGGCGCGGTAGAGCACCTTGTTGCCCGGAAGACAGATAGCGTACCGACAGCCTTCCTGCTCCAGGTAGCGGTAGATCATCGGATCGGCGAACGCCGCATCAGCGCGGAAAATCTTCTCGATCCTTCGGCTGCGGTACCAGTTCCCGATAGGCCAGCAGCCCCGCGTCCGTCGTGATCTTCGCACCGTGGAATTCGAGCTTAAGACGGCTGTCGAACGTCAGCCTCAGAGACCCATTGCCGGCTTCACCCATTGGATATCCCCGCTCCGGACCCCCGAAACACGCCCAGAACGCCCTCTGGGGCACCATTCTGCACTCTGCCACGGCCGAAAACTAACAGCCCGTGGTGAAAGTAGTCGGTCCATGGTCCTTTTACGATACGGCGAGTCGGC
>CAZHPE010000058.1:0-15632 GCA_964534775.1 uncultured candidatus Brocadiaceae bacterium | reverse complement strand
CGCCACCCACATCTGGATGCGGTTGCCCCGGCGCTCGACCTTCAGAGTGCGCCACACGTTACTGTGGGCCGGCACGTTTGGCATGAGCTGCATCTTCAGGTTGCGAACGTAGCCGCTGCCATCGGCGATCGAGATAGCCGCGTAAACCGCGCGGGCGCTCCACAACTGGCCCCATTTCGGAATCTGTGCCCAGTAGTAATGTCCGTTGTCCTGGGCGCCGAAGATCAACCCCGCGTTTCCGCGGCCTATGGGCTGCTTGAACTCGCACTCCAGCGTCACGTCGCCAAAGCACAGGTCGGGACGGATCGCCATCGTGTGCGTCCAGTAGTCCAGTGCCGGGGGGCGAATCTCGCCCAGGTCCGGCACGACCTCCCAGCGGTTCGAGCGCGCCAGTGCATACTGCGTCTCGTCCCGAGGGGTCGCGATCCCGGCGCGCAGCGCCCAAGCCGTCAGGCCGCTGATCGCCCTGACGACGATGAGGTGCTTGCCGGCCGCGAGCCTCCGGCTGAAGCAATGGTCCGTGGAGCCGATGCGGCTGCTGCCGAACTTGGTGGGCCATGGAAATCCCGCGCTGTTGCCCGTCTCCAGCGTGTCAAAGACCGGCTCCCCGTCGATCCACCACTGCATCCACCAGTCGCAGCCCGTGCCGAAGACAACCTCGGTCTCGCTCTTCACCTCCAACTCGGCCATGGCGTAGGCCTGCTGCCCCGCCTCGTGCCCGCCGAAGAGTGCGCCGAAATCGAGCCTGTCGCCGTCCATGACCGCATCGCGGCCCTCGAACGTCTCCTCGCCGACCTTCAGGGTCTCAGGGACCGCGGAGAGTTCCTCCACCGGCGCATCAACCCGCGGTATAGCTTCCTTGTACCACTCGTAGTTCAGCTTGCGCGCCCAGTCGATGGCCGTCATCTCCGCCCCGACGGGTCCGAAGACGCGCCAGCGTGTGGGGAAACTCGCATCTGCCTTCGTGTCGGGCGGCAGGCGCGTCTCGGCGCCTTCCCGGCCCAAGAAATCCCATTCTTCTTCGCCAATCCGCGTCAGACCCATTTGTCTTCCTTCCGTTACGAGAACTGCCTGAGCATTGCAGCCATTGGCAGCGGACGCGCCGCCACACGCGGCCCAAATCCCCTTTCAGCTGGGGCTCCGCGATCCCGCTCCCAAAGGCGGGACATCCGGTTGCCTCTCGCTGGCCAAGAGGCTACATTCTCTGGCATTGCTGGGCATTTGGCAAACAGAGGGCCGGATGCAGCCGGTGGAGCGGACCGGAAGCCCCGTTTGCCGGGTCTGTGGGGCCTGGGAACCATGGGACCGCGAAAGGGTATAGCGCACCCTGTCGACGCAGCGACCCCTTCCCGCCTTTTGTGCCGGTTGCTATGAGAGTGTGGGTTGACAATCTCATGCTGCCATAGATTCGGGCACGGTGGCCGGACGGGCCAGCATTACGGCCGTCATTGCCAAGTACATCCACGTCTCCTCGCTGCGGAGTTGTTGTCAAATGTTGACGGGGCGGCAAGAAGTCTGGTTGGGAGGAGGGAGCAGTTCTGACATCATGTGTCTATGATCACGGTACGAGGCCATCGGACAGCGGTGCTTTTCGACCCTTGGGAGAACTTGGACTCCAAACGGCGCGCCATGCTGGAACGGGGTTGGGCCGGGGTATTTCGTAAGCACCTGCTGCGCGAGTTGCCCGCGGGGGAGTTCGCTGAGGCATTCTGTGCTGAGCATGGACGGCCGAGCAATGGCATGTAAGCGGTGGCGGGCGTGCTTGTTCTGCAGCAGTTGCGCGACTTAGCCGCCACCGTGTAGGCACTGGCGTTCAATATGGCGTGGCATTACGCGTTGGGCGTGCGCCATCCGTCGGCAAACAGAGCCCCGTCTGCCCTCTGCGGCACGGCAGCAGGTTGCGTCTCAGCACATCACGCGGCTCGGGAACTCGGGCAGCCCCCGCACCCCGCAGCTCACGCGGAAAAGCGCCCCCGCCCCGGCCCCGTCTTCGGCCTTGTTTTTGCAGGCGGTGGTCACGTAGATGTCGGCGTAGTCCTCCCCGCCGAAGGCGAGCGAAGAGACGTTCCTGGCCGGAAACCGTATCCGGCGCTCCTCGGTCCCGTCGGGCCCGTAGCGCACCAGGCACCAACCGCCCCACTTCGCCGTCCACACGAAGCCTTCGGAGTCCACCGTCATGCCGTCCGGTCCGCCCTCGCCCTTGGGCGTGCGCACGAACAAGCGCCCGTTGGCGATGGAGCCGTCCGCGACGTCATAATCGTAGATGCGGATCTCGCACGTGCGAGAGTCGGTGTGATAGAAGCGCCTGCGATCGAGCGTGAAGCCCATGCCGTTGGATGTCCCGATGCCCTCGATGACAACAGAGAGCGAGCCGTCGGTCTCCAGCCGATACAGGCGCCCGGCATGGTCGGGGCTAGACATGGTGCCGCAGAAGACACGCCCGGCCGGGTCCGCGATGACGTCGTTGAAACGCGAGTCGAGCTCGCCGGGGATCTCGTCCACCACGCCGGTCAGCTCGCCCTCACGCCATATCTTCACGGCCCCCCGCTCCATGAACAGCAGGAGCGCGCCGTCGGCCTGGATGGTGAAGCCGCCCACCACGTCGCCGTCGTAGAACGGCTCGTGCTCGCCCGGCGTTGGGTTGTAGCGGAACATGCGGCCGGCGGGGATGTCCGTCCAGTACAGGCGCTTCTCCTGCTGGTGCCACATGGGCCCCTCGCCCGTGTCGCACTGATAGTCGGCGATAAGCTCCGGTTCCATCAGTTCCTCCAGACGACTTTCGCGCGGCGAGCCTACTTGCCCAGCGCCTCGCTAAGCTCCTCGAAGCGTTTCTGCGCGGCGGGCATGAGAAGCGAGGTGTCGCTGCACGTGAGCAGCATCCGGAACCCCATTTCCACTGCCTGTTTCACCTGTTCCACGGGGCCTGCGGCAATGTCGCCAGCGAACTTCCCCGCATTGCGTGCCGCGCGCACTACGGCCTCCTTCGCCTCTTGCAGCTCCTTGCACTCCTGGTTGGGCGTGCTCAGCGGTATGTCCATGCTGAGTTTGAGGTCCACGGCGCCCATCAGCATACCGTTCACGCCCTCGGTCGCCGCGATGGCTTCGGCATTGGCAACGCCCACGGCAGTCTCTATCTGCACGATGAGCAGCAGGTCCTCGTTGGCGCTGCCGGCGTAGTCCCGGCCCTGAAGGGCGATGGCGCGGCGGCTCCCGATGCTGCGGTGCCCCAGCGGCGGGAAGCGGGTCGCCTCGACAAGGGCGCGCGCCTGCTCGGGCGTGTCCACCATGGGGATCAGGATGCCGGCAGGGCGTGCGTCCATGATCGGGCCGAGGAGGCAGTACTCGTGCCCGGGGGTGCGCACGATGGGCGCGACCCCGAACGAATCCGCCACCCTTGTGCACTCGAGCATGGTGCGGTAGTCCTGCTGGCCGTGCTGCCGATCAATCCACACCCAGTCCCATCCGTCGCCCATGTTCTCGATGGCGCTGGGGATGGGATGGACGATGGCGGCGCCCACAACCACTTCATCCCGGTCGAGTTTTTCCTTCAATGCGTTCGGCATACGTCCTCCCGCAAGTCGATTTGACGTCGAGATCGGAGGGCATGTGTTCCAGTTCGGTGCGCGCCCGCTCCGGGCGGTTACGCGCCGAGCGCGGCGCGAAGTTCCTCCAGCCTCGTCGCGGCTGCCGCCTGCATGAGCCAGGAATCTACGCCGCAGCCGAGCAGGCGGTAGCCCATCTCAACCGTCCGCTTCGCGGCCTCGGGCGTAAAGGCGAGGCAGCCGGCGAACTTGCCGGCGTTGCGGGCAGCGCGCGCGACGGTCTCCATCGCCTTCATGATCTCGTCGGCCTCAACGTCCGGGGTCTCCAGGGGAATGCCCATGTCGAGCTTCAGATCGACCGACCCCACCAGCACCCCGCTCACGCCTTCGGTGGCGGCGATGGCCTCGACGTTCGACACTCCGAGCTTGGTCTCGATCTGCGCGACGAGCAGCACGTTCTCATTGGCCTCGTAGGCGTAGCCCAGGCCCTGGAGGGTTACGGCGCGGAGGCTCCCGATGCTGCGGCGGCCCAGCGGAGGAAATCGCGTGGCCTCGACCACCGCGCCCGCCTGCTCCGGCGTGTCTACCATTGGGACCATCAGCCCCGCCGGGCACATGTCATTCGCGGGACCAACGATCCCGTACTCGTGCCCCGGCACCCGCACTATCGGCGGCATGCCGCGCGCCTCGGCCACGCGCACGCACTCCAGGAGGCTGCGATAGTCGTGCTCGGAGTGCTGCCAGTCGAGCCACAACCAGTCCCACTCCGTGCCTATGCATTCGATGATGCTGGCGCTGGGGTAGACGACCGTGAAACCTAAAGCGACCTCGTCCCGGTCGAGCTTCTCCTTCAATGCGTTGGCCATATCGTTCTCCCGCGGCTTCGGTAAGTGGGCGGCGCCTGCACCAGCCTCGTGCGAGCGCCCATTGTATAGCGCCGCGCATCCTGTGCAAGTGGAGGGGCTGGCCGCGCCCAGCCGACTGGTGGCCCATAGGCCCGATCTCTTACAATAGATGCTTCGTTAACTCGCCGGCCTCAAGCGGCCGGCGCAGGCAGGAGCGCTCGTAAGATGATTGTTTTTCTGCTGGTGTTTTTCGCCGTCTACGGCACCCTGAACGCCTACTGTTGCTGGAAGATCACCTCTGCGCTGCCCGCGCGCGTGTAGCTGCGCCTGGCAGTGGCTGCGGCGCTGGCGCTCATGGTCGCTGCACCGGTCTTGGCGCGCGCGCTGGACCGCGCAGGCCTCGCGCGGCTGGCTTCCATCTGCGGTTTCATGGGTTACGTCTGGATGGTCATAGCCATGTGGATCCTTTTCTTCGGCCTTTGCTTCGACATCTGGAATCTGGCCCGCAAAGGGCTCGGGCGGAGGGTGCCCGAGGCGGCGAGGCTTGCCCTGAGCCCGCGCACAACCATGCTCGCGCTCTACGTCATCGTGGGCGCGCTGGGCATCTGGGGCGTGGCGGAGGCCTGGGGGATAACGCTGAAGCAAGTCCGCCTCGAATGCCCCCGGCTGCCCGCTGGGTCCGAGCCCATCAGAATCGTTCACGTGAGCGATATCCACGCGGGCGGAGGCGTAGGCGAGCGGCGGCTCAGGGAGATCATGTCCGTCGTTGAGCAGGCCCGGCCCGATGTGCTGGTCTCCACCGGCGACATGGTGGACGTTGGCTCCAGCAATCTGGGCTCTCTGGTCGAGATCATGGCCGCCGTCAGGGCGCCGATGGGCAAGTTCGCCGTCGCGGGCAACCACGAGTTCTACCACGGCCTGGAGCAGAGCCTCGCGTCCCTCGAGGCCGCCGGCTTCCGCGTGCTGCGCGGGGAATCCGTGCTGGTCGGCGGGCGCCTGCGCATCGCGGGCGGGGACGACCTGGCCGGAAGCCGGATGGGCACGCCCGGGCGGACCGACGAGGACGTCGCGCTGCCCGCCGCCGAGGACCGCGAGGCGACCATGCTGCTCAAGCACCGGCCCACCGTGGACCCTCGCTCGCCGGGGCGTTTCGACCTTCAGCTCTCCGGCCACACGCACGGCGGCCAGGTATTCCCCTTCACGCTTGTCGCGCAGATGTTCTGGGATCATCCGCACGGCTTCTACCGGCTGGAGCAGGGATCGGCCATCAACGTGAGCCGGGGAGCCGGCACGTGGGGCGCGCCCCTGAGGGTGCTTGCGCGGCCGGAGGTCGTCCTCATCACGCTCTTCCCACCGCTCGCGGATGTGCTGGACGAGGGCCGAGAGGGAAGTAACGCCCCATGACGCAGTCGATCCAAGAGGGACGGAGCGGGGCGGTCAGCAGCGCGGTGGCCGTGCCTCACTGGATCACCGACGGCGGTCTATGCAGGGCGACGCTGCGCCTTGCCATTCCTACTCTTGGCACGATGCTTCTGCACAACCTCTTCCACCTGGTCGACATGTACTTCCTCGGCATCCTGGGCTCCACGGCCGTGGCGGCGGTCGGCATGAGCGGCCCGGCCCTGAACCTCGTCTATGTGGTCGTCATGGGCGTTACGACCGGCTGCACGGCACTCGTGGCCCAGGCCATGGGATCGGGGGTGCGGGAGCGAGCGCAGTACGTGGCCGGGCAGAGCCTGCTGACAGCGGGGGTGCTCTCGCTGACGGTCGCCGCGTTCGGCGTGCCGCTCGCCGGGCGTTTCCTGGAGGCCCTGGGCGCCGAGACCGCGGTGGTGGCGGCTGGAACGCCGTATCTGCGGATACTGTCGGGCTTCTCCTTTGCCATCATCCTGAGCATCACCTTTTCCTCGGCCATCCGCGGGGCCGGCGACGCAAAGACGCCGCTGAAGGTAATGGGCGCGGCGGCCGTCCTGAACATCGCCCTGGACCCGATGATGATCTTCGGTCACCCTTGGCTGCCGTGGCTGCCCGCGATGGGGGTGACGGGGTCGGCGGTGGCGACAGCGCTGAGTCAGCTCCTGGCCATGTGCTGGCTGGCCTGGCTGTTCTTTGTGAAGGGGCACGAGCACTTCTATCTGAACCTGGGCCACCTCAGGCCGCGCCTGGACATCATCAAGCAGGTGTTCCGCATCGGGGTGTTCAGCTCGGGGCAGGGCCTGATTCGCAGCCTGGCCTCCGTGGCGCTCGTGTGGATCGTGGCCAAGTTCGGCAAGAGCACGATGGCAGCCTTCACAATCGGCCTGCGGCTCTGGATGCTGGTGCTAATGATCGGCATCGCCTTCGGCATCGCGGCGGCCACGATGGTGGGGCAGAACCTTGGGGCGCACAAACCCGACCGGGCCGCGCGCGCCGGCTGGGTGACGGCGGGTCTGGCCGCGGCGCTGTCGCTCTTGGTAGCCGCAGCGTTCCTGGTTTGGAACGAGCAGCTTGTGCGGGTCTTCAACTCCGAGCCGGCGGTCGTCGCGGCAGGATCGGAGTTCTTGCGATGGCTGGCCGCCGCCATGGCGTTCCTGACCGTCTCGGTGGTGCTCAGCAGGGCGATGAGCGGTGCGGGGGATACGTTCTTGCCTATGCTCGTCACGGCCGTCACCATGCTTGGGTTGGGCCTTCCGCTGGCGTTCGGGCTGGCGCGGGCGTGGAATAGCGTCACCGGCGTGTGGGTGGCCATCATGACCTACACCATCATCCACGGGGTGCTGATCGCGGCGACCTTCTGGTGGGGGAGGTGGAAGGCCGTCGGCCGCGGCTTCATCGACGCGGCCGCCCTGGCCGCCGTCGCGGCCGAGGAGTGAGAGATAGTGCCGCCGCATGGATTACCGGGGCAGGTGGTCCGGCGCAAGGGGGTGCAGCGCGCGCGCGAGTAGGTTCAGTACATGGGGAGGCAGGTATGACCTCATGCGAACGGGTGGTGAAGGCGATACGGTTCGAGGCGCCGCCGGTGAAGGGCCGTGTGAGCAGGAGAGCGCGGGGGGAGGAAGGGGTGGTCGGCACGTACGTCGACGAATGGGGTTCGGTTTGGCACGTCTACGAGCCGGGCGTCGTCGGCGAGGTTAAAGAGCCGGTCCTGGCGGACTGGAAGGCGCTGGACGGTTTCGGGCCGCTCTGGGAGCTGGTCGAGACGACCGACCTGAGCGAGGTGGGCGAGAGGTACGGCCGGAGCGACCGGTTCTCCATCTTCTTCCCGGCGGTGCGGCCCTTCGAGCGACTTCAGTTCCTGCGCGGGACCGAGAACCTGTTCATCGACCTTGCCACCGGCGCGCCGGAGCTCGAGCGCCTGATCAAGATGCTGCACGAGTTCTTCCTGCGCGAGATCGAACTCTGGGAAGACCGCAGGTGCGATGCCATCGAGTTCATGGACGACAAGGGCACGCAGGAAAGCCTGCTCATCTCGCCCCGTCAGTGGCGCGAGGTATTCAAGCCCCTCTGCCGCGACTACTGCGAGGCCATCCACGCGCAGGGCAAGTTCGCCTTCTTCCATTCCGACGGCCAGATCGAGGCCATCTATCCGGACCTGATCGAGGTCCGCGTCGACGCCATCAACTCGCAGCTCTTCTGCATGGACATCGAGGAGCTGGGGCGTCTCTACAAGGGGCGAGTCACGTTCTGGGGGGAGATATCGACCGGCAGGGACTGCTCCCCTTCTGCACGCCCGAGGAGGTCCGGGAAGGGGTGCGGCGCGTGCGCCGGGCGCTCGACTGCGGGCGGGGCGGCGTGATCGCGCAATGCCAGTGGGGCGTGGACGTCACGGAGGAGAACGCGGCGGCCGTCTACGAAGCGTAGGACGAGCCCCGGCCACATTGATCCGGCACGGACGCCTCAGCGCTCCCTATGCATGGGGCTGGGCCGGCGTCTGCCTTCAGGGCCCGATCCCCGGCGCGGTCAGCTCTGCAATCGGCACGTCGAACACGATCAGCTCTGGCAGCTCTGCTTCCAGGTCGTGGAACGCGGCGCTGATACCGCCGAGGGTCGCCGCGAAGTCCACCGCCAGCTCCACGGTCTCGTAGGCGCGCCGGGCGACAATGATCTGCTCCCGGAGGTTCGGAATGCGCTGTGCGGCCCACTCCTGCTGCTTTGCCAAGACCGGCGTCGACCTGCGCCCGGGCTCCGAGGGAACCGACCCATTCCAGGTGCAGGAGGACTGCGTGAGCGCCACAAGCACCAGCGCAACCGTCCATGCCCATACGAACGTGCGGGCCGGCCGCGCGCCGCTTCCCCCGTTCGAGCGGTGTGACGACCTGAACCTTGCGTCCATGGCCCGACCCCCTTCAAGCCTCGGCGCCTTGCGGCATCTGCCGCGGAACCCAACATCACCATCAGTCAATTGCAGGACCGCGAGCCCCGAAGTCAGGCCGCGCCCCGGCAGCATTCGCCTTGCCGTCGGGACGGGCGCCGGGGTACAATCCGGCGCGAGAGCAACCCCGCGTTAGCGCAGGAGCAGGCCATGCCCTTCGAGATGCTTGACCGCAGCCGCCTGAAAACCAGGCCGCTGGCCGAACGCGTGAACCGGCGGAACATCGAGCGCGAAGCCATCTACCCCGGCCGCCGGCCGCCGGAGCCGAGGGACGAGGTGCGCGAGGTCGTCGCACTCACCGCCGGGCGCATCCGCCGCGCGCGCCGGGCCGGCCGATCCGTAATGCTCGCCTTCGGCGCCCACACGATCAAGAACTGCCTCGGTCCGGTGCTCATTCACATGATGGAAGGGGGATGGCTCACGCACCTGGCGACCAACGGCGCGGGCATAATCCACGACTGGGAGTTCGCGTTCACCGGCGAGTCGAGCGAGCACGTGGCGGCGAACCTCGAGGCCGGGCAGTTCGGCCTCTGGGATGAGACCAACCACTACCTCAACCTCGCGCTCCTGGTGGGGGCCTGGCGGGGCCTGGGTTACGGGGAGAGCGTGGGCACCATGATCGCGGAGGAGGCCCTGAAGATTCCGGAGCGCGCCCTGCTTCTGAGCGAGCTCACCGCCGCCGCGGGGCAGAAGCCGTTCCCCGAGTCGGCAGCCGGCGCATGCGACCTGCTATGGGCGATGGACCGGCTCGACCTCGGCTCCGGCCGCGTGGCGATTCCCCACCCCAGCAAGCGCTTCAGCGTGCAGGCGGCCGCCCACCGGCTCGGCATCCCGTTCACCGCTCACCCGATGATCGGGCACGACATCATCTACACCCACCCCCTCAACCACGGCGGCGCAATAGGGCGGGCGGCGGTGCGCGACTTCCTGGTCTACGCGCAAGGGGTGAGCCGGATCGGCGGCGGCGTCTACATGTCGGTCGGCTCGGCGGTCATGTCGCCGATGATCTTTGAGAAGTCGATGAGCATGGCGCGGAACCTCGCCATCCAGGCCGGCTCGCGCATTGACGACCACTACATGGTGGTGGTCGACGTGCAGGAATCAACGTGGGATTGGGCCGAAGGCGAGCCGCCGGAAGGCCACCCCGACTACTACCTGCGCTGCCACAAGACCTTCCACCGCATGGGCGGGGAGCTGCGCTACGCCTGCGCCGACAACCGCGACTTCCTCCTGGCCCTGTGCCGGGAGCTGGAGGTCTGAGCGCGCAGAAGTTGTCGCGACGGGAGGGAAGAGCCTGCCTACTGGCTCGCGAACTCCCGCTCCAGCCAGTCGCGTCGCGTTTCGATCAGCCCGATCAGGTCGGCCTCGCCCTCGGGGTCGAAGCCGCAGTGGTTGGTGAGGACCCGGCGGAAGTCCATGTCGGTCTCGCCCATCGAGCGCGCCACCGTGATGGCCGCGGCCAGCGTCGTGGCATAAAGCTCGGGCACGATGCCGCCCCCCGCAATCCCCCGCACCCCCGTAACCAGCCGCTCGAGGGGGTCGAGCTTGCGCATCGGGCTGCGGGTCCCGCGCGCGATGGTGTCTCGGAAACACGTACAGACGATACGCCGAAGGATCGTGGATGCGTAGTTGTGCCAGAAGTTCCTGTCCAGCGCCGCGCCGTGCTTGCGCAGAAGCGCCGGCCCCACCTCATCGCGCATCATCTTCGAGGCCATGCCCATCAGCCTGGTGTCGTCGGCCAGGTCGCAGAAACGCTCCCTGCCCTGAAGGTGCCCCCAAAATGCCAGGAAGGCGTGCGGGCCGTTGTGGGCCCACATCTTGACGTCCTCCTGGGCGGCGAACTCGGCATCGTTCATCGGGCGCAGCGCGGGGGCGGGCCGCTCGATCCCCTCTATGACCCGGGCGCTCACGGGTATGCCAAAGAACGGCTCGGCCACCACGGCCCAGTCCAAGCCGGGCGCCACGGGCGTGAAACCGTCCGGGGGCGGGCTGGCGAGCTGGCACATGCGGCCCATAACGGTATCGCCGATGCGGAGTCGGCCGGCCGTATCCCCGCCAAGTGCTTGCTGGACGTCTCGCGTCAGGCGGGCGGCGATCTCGAAGCCGTTCTCGCTGCACAGCACCCGCAGTGGGCGCGCCGGGCTGCGGCGCTTTGTCGCGGCCGCCAGTGCCGGCGCTATGTTCCGGAGGTTTGCTTCGCCGACGGCGGTGAATACCAGCTCCGCCGCGTCGAGGGCTGCGGCCAAGGCGTCCGAGTCCGTGACGAGAATCCCCCGCACGCCCCGCACCGTCACAGCGCGCGCGACAAGCCCTGTTTCGTTGAACGTGTATTCGCCGCACCGTTCGAGGCGATCGAGCAGTTCGGACCTCTGCGGGACATCGGCGTAGACCCTCTCGTAGGCTTCGCCCAGCTCCGGCCCCAGGAACCCTAGCCCGAGCGCCCCCGCCCCGAACACGAGGCACGTTCTCTTGTCGTCCCGCGAGGACACGTGCAGTCTCCCTGTGGAATGTACGTTAGAACCTTGATGCGCGGTCACTACTCTACGCCACGCCCCCCCAGCGCGCAAGCAGTCCGGCCACGCCAAGAGAAGGGCGTACCCCTAAGGACAAGGGATTCACGCGGCGCGTTCCGCGGCGCGTGAGCAGTCCTCAGAGTCATTCCTTGGCCCCGTACTCCCGCAACAGTTCCATCACCTTGACTGTGCCTCTGTGAGTGGACAGGCTCAAGGCCGTCGTGCCGTTGGGACGCTTGACGGAAACATCCGCGCCCGCGTCCAGCAGCACTTTAGCCACCTCTGGACGGCCCACATACGCTACAAAGTGCAGTGGAGTAGAGCCATCCTTATCCCTGGCGTCTACGTCGGCGCCTTTCGCCAGCAGAAACGCCGCTACGTGCTCATCGCCGGAAACTGCCGCGGCATGCAGAGGAGTCTCCTCGTTGTTGCCCCTTGCGTTGGGATCAGCCCCCTTGTCGAGCAGGAGAGCGACGACCTGCTCGTGATCCCCCCTGGCAGCATAGTGCAGGGGAGTGAGGCCCATGCTGTCCCGGATGTCGACGCGCGCCCCTTTGGCGAGGAGCAGGTGCGCGACTCCTGCGCGTCCGGTTTGCGCAGCGACGAGCAGGGGCGTACGGCCGGCCTCATCGAAAGTATCGACGTCGACTCCGCTCTCGACAAGAAGTTTCACCACGGCCGCGAAACCCCGTCCTGAGGCCCTGTGCAGCATGGCCGAGTCCCGTTCCTTGACCAGCGCATCCACGTCGCCGCCGGCCTGGAGGTATATCTCGATAGGCTCCACCATCCCTTTCATTGCGGCCGCCTGGATCGGCGAGACGCCGGCCTCATCACGGGTGCTCCAGCTTGCACCGCCCTCGGCGAGCGCGCGGAGGACCGCTCGCCGCTCACTCCGCACAGCCAAGAGGAGCGACGTCTGGCCGTCTTCCGTCTGGGCGTCGATGTCTGCGCCATTCGCCAGCAGGCTCACCACCACCTCCTTCGTGACCGCGTAATGGAGGGGGGTGTAATCAGATGAGGCTCTGGCGTTCGCTTCCGCGCCCGCGGCCATCAGGAGATTGACGACGTCGGCGCGGCCTTCCATGGCGGCCAGATGCAGCGGGGTGAAGCCTTGCGCGCCGGCGTTCGCATTGACATCCGCGTCCTTTTCCAGCAGCAGCGCGACGACGTCCGTGCGGCCTGCTTTGGACGCAACCTGCAGCGGCGTTATGAGTTGCCAGCCGCTCTTCTCCAGAAGCCAGGGCCTCGCTATGAGGATGCGGCGTACCTGCACGGTCTGGCCGGCCCTCGCCGCCGCATGAATGTCCCCTTGGAATGGCGGCAGAACCCACAAGACGATCCTGAACGGAGGGACGAGCCACACGGCGAGACAGATCGCCGCAAGGATAAGCGGAATCAAAAGTATCCGGCGCCCTTTCATGTTCCTTCCCCTTTCCTGATGTGACACTTCACTTGAGATTCGCCCGTCGGCCAAGAGCACGGTAAGGAACTGTCGTGCCCCTTTACGCCGAGATGAGTGTTCGTCGCGTGGACGTTGACGTATGTTCATTCGTTACTCGCGCAGCGCTCTTTCGCGCCCGGCGGATTGAGGCTAAGCCCGCAAAGACGCCCTCTCAAGCAACGGGAAGCCCAGGCGCTGGCGCACTGCGAGGTAACCCTCGGCCACGGCGCGGGCGAGCCGGCGGACGCGGGCGATGTAGTTCGTGCGCTCGGCGACGCTGATGGCCCCGCGCGCATCGAGGACGTTGAAGATATGCGAGCATTTCAGCACGTAATCGCACGCCGGCAGCGGAAGCTCAGCCTCCAGGCACCTTCGGCACTCGGCCTCAAAGGAATCGAACCACTGGCGGTGCGCCTCCACGTGCGCAAGCTCGAAGTTGTAGCGCGACCATTCCACCTCTTCTTCGTGCCGGATCTCCCCGTACGTGATCCCGTCGGCCCATTCGAGGTCCAAGACGCTCTCGACGCGCTGGATGAACATGGCGACGCGCTCCAGCCCATAGGTCAGCTCCACGCACACCGGGTCCACGTCGATCCCGCCCACGCGCTGGAAATAGGTAAACTGCGTGATCTCCATCCCGTCGAGCCAGACCTCCCAGCCCAGGCCCGAAGCGCCGAGCGTGGGGGATTCCCAGTCGTCCTCGACGAATCGAACGTCGTGCACAACCAGGTCGATGCCGAGGCTGGCGATGCTGTCCAGGTATATCTGCTGCGAATCCGCGGGCGCCGGCTTCAGCACGACCTGAAACTGGTGGAATGTGCCGAACCGGTACGGGTTTTGACCATAGCGGCCATCGGAGGGGCGGCGCGATGGTTCCACGTAGGCGACCTTCCAAGGCTCGGGGCCCAGGGCGCGCAGGAAAGTCGCGGGGTTGAATGTGCCCGCGCCGACCTCGACGTCCCACGGCTGGCAAAGCACGCAGCCGCGCTTCGTCCAATAATCCTGGAGATTGAGGATGAGTTCCTGGAAGTTCACGTGCGGCCTCTGGAGCATCGCGCCGAAATCCGGGAGTGATCCTACCACGATTGCCGCGCCCGCGCAAAGTCCATGAGCCGCTTCGCCCGGCCGCGACGACCCCCTGTGCAGGGGAAAGGCCTGCGTAAGACTCCCATTGATGTTCCGATTAAGAATGGAACTCTATGGGTGCGCCATGGCGTGCCCATAGCCTGGGTAATGGCGGGAGAAAGGGTCCGCCATGACGTGCCCATGTGCCTGTCAATTGCCCGGTGGCGGCGTGACTTTTGCCGGAGGCATCGGTTATGATGGCCGTCTGGACACGCAAGAAACTCAGACCCGGCAGGATGGGCGTGCGATGGACGATGAGGCCATATACTCGGGCTACCGGCAGGAGGAGGACCGCGTCGTCGAGCCGTCCCTGCGGCCCGCGAAGCTGAACGAGTTCGTGGGCCAGGGCGGCGCCGTTGAGAACCTGCTCACCTGGATTCAGGCCGCGCGCAGCCGTCATGAAGCCCTGGACCATGCGCTGTTCAGCGGACCCCCGGGGCTGGGCAAGACCACGCTCGCTTACATTCTGGCCGAGGAGATGGGCGTTGCCATCCGCGCCACCAGCGGCCCGGCCCTCAGTCGCCCGCGCGACATGGTGGGCATACTCACCAGCCTCCAGGACGGTGATATCCTGTTCATCGACGAGATCCATCGCATCGCCCCCCCGGTGGAGGAGTATCTCTACACGGCGATGGAGGACTTCAGAATTCCGATCCTCATCGACCCCGGGCCGCACAGCCGCTCGGTCATCCTGCCGCTGAAGCGTTTCACGCTCGTGGGCGCCACAACGCGCGAGGGACTCTTGACGGCGCCGCTGCGCTCGCGATTTCAGATTGCCGAGAGGCTCGACTTCTATCCGCCCGAGGAGCTGGAGGTCATCATCCAGAACAGCGCCGCCAAGCTGGCCGTAGAGCTGGACGCGGACGCATCCCGGTTGCTGGCGCGGTGCTCGCGCGGGACGCCCCGTGTGGCCAACCGTTACCTGCGGCGGGTGCGGGATGTGGCGCACGCCTCGAACTCTGACCGCATCACGCGCGATATCGCCGCTGAGACCCTCCGCCGGCTGGGCGTGGACGCCGAGGGCCTGTGCGAGATGGATCGGCGGATCCTGAACTACCTGGCCCAGGGCGGCGGCAAGGCCGTGGGCCTGAAGACCGTCTCGGTGGCGGTCGGCGAGGAAGAGGACACCATCGAGGAGGTTTACGAGCCATTCCTGATCCGGCTGGGCCTGTTGGAAAAGACGCCCCGCGGCCGGATGCTCACCCGGCGGGGGTGGCAGTATCTGGGCCGCGAGCCCGACGAAGAGCCGCCCGACGGCGCGCAGGCTAGGCTGTTCTGAGTGCGGCCCGACGGGGAATCGCCCTGGTCGTCCTCGGACTCAATGCGAAGCGATTACGACCGGTGAACACGAAGGACGCGAGTTCAGGAAACGTTCCGTGAGGGTACTGCTGCATACATGCTGCGGGGCCTGCACGATAGGGCCCCTCGATGATTTGCGTGCCGAGGGGCACGATGTGACCGGCTACTTCTACAACCCCAACATCCACCCCTTACTGGAGTTCCGGCGGCGCCTGAAGGCGCAGAAGCTCCTGGCCGAGCGGGTGAAGCTGGGGACGTCATGCGAGGAGAACTACGGGCTGCGGGAGTTCCTGGATCGGGTGGACTGGCGAGGCCCGGGGCGGTGCGCCGACTGCTACCGGCTGCGCCTGGAGCGGGCCGCGGTCGTCGCCGGGGAGCGCGGGTTCGAGGCCGTGACGACCACTCTCTTGGCCAGCGCGCATCAGAATCATGAGCTGGTCCGAAGCGCGGGCGATGAGTGCGCGGCGGTGGGTGTGCGGTTCCTTTACCGGGACTGGCGGCCCCTGGCGCAGGAGA
>CAZHPE010000057.1:0-15645 GCA_964534775.1 uncultured candidatus Brocadiaceae bacterium | reverse complement strand
CTCCTGTTCGCCAATCCGCGTCAGACCCATCTGCTTTCCTTCCGTTGTGAGAAGCGCAAACAACCTGCAATAATTGCGCCCTACGGGGCACCCGCATCATCCGGCCGGCCGCGCGCCTGCGCACATCCTTCCAGCGTACTGCGCCATTATCAGTGGCAGCCCGAGCCAGCGCAAGGGACTCCCAGGTTTTCGGAGAAGATCATCAGGCATGCGGACGTTTCGGCCTATCCTCCTTGTGGCAGGCCGGCCGGGCGTTCGCGCACAAGCCGGCAGGCCGGCCAGCCGTTGGCAAACAAGGCGGCAAACCGCCCGGGCCGGGAGATTGTTGACGGGTTCCCGCCCGCAGCGTACACTCAGCGCTACCAGGATGGTTCCCGCTGGCGCAGCGCAGCGAAGGAGGTCTGAACATGGCAGCACAACTGAACATCGGACAGGTGCCGCAATTGTTCTTCGACAACTACGCCGTCGAAATGACGCAGTCGCTGACCCGAAGGATGCACCTGCCCGAGAAGTGCCCCGAGAACCCCCTCATCAGGCAGGATCGGCCCTGGGAGGTGACCACCTATTTCCGAACAGGGACCGTCTGCGTGGCGTTCGACCCCGATGAGCGGCTCTACAAGTGCTGGTACTGCGATTACGCATGGGATTTCGAACGATACCGCAGCGGCAAAAAGGAGGACGACGCCGTGACCTGGTTCAGTACCACCGATAACAGGTGGCTCTACGCCGAGTCCGAGGACGGGACCCACTGGGTCAAGCCGGAGCTGGATTATCGCGAGATCGACGGTCGCAAGACGAATATCTGCCTCGGCCGGGAGGATTACGGACAGGTCCACGTGTCGTCCTTCTTTCTCGACGCGCTTGAAAGCGATCCGGACAAGAGGTTCAAAGCATTCCATTACCGCCAGCGGGGGCCAGACCCGAGGCGAAGCGACCACGCCGCTGTCAGCGTGGCGCATTCGGCCGACGGCCGCGTCTGGACGACGAGCGAACGAACCGTGGTCGTGGGGCAGAGCGGCGATCGGCGATTCGGCGACGAGATGATGATTCTTCCGGACCCCGTCACGGGCCAGTACATACTGAACGCCCGCAAGCGTGGGATGGGCGACCGGCTGATGTTCAAGGACTTGCCCAGGCACATCGAGAAGAACTGGGAGCGTCCGCAGTTCCTCCATGAGCCGCTGCTGATCTGCAAGCGCCGGGTCTTCGTCACCAACAGCAACAGCCTCTGGGGGTGGCCGACGCTGCGCACGCTGCTGACGCCCGACAACGAGGAGGACAACATCGACGAGCAGTTTTACTCCCTGCCCATCATCCGCATCGGCGACCTGTTCATCGGGTTCCTCAACATCCTCCACTGCACGGACAACACGATGAACGTGCAACTCGTCTACAGCCGGGACGGCTTTCACTGGGAGCGGGCCGAGCGGGGCCGGACGTTCCTGGACGTCGGCAGCGCCGACGCGGACCCGTGGGAACGGAACCTGGTGGAGGTCGGCAACACGGTCGTGCTCGGCGACGACGCGATCCGCATCTATTACGGCGGCTCGGCGTGCCACCACGATTGGTGGATGGTGGGCGAGGAGGAGGGTCTGGACATGCCGGACGAGCCGGGCGTGTGCAAGACGGCGCTCGGGCTGGCGACGCTGCGGCCGGAAGGGTTCTTCTCGATGGACTCGACCGTGCGCCCGGCCCTTCTGCTGACGAGGGTGTTCACGAGCGATGGCTCGCGGCTCGTGGTCAACGTGGAGTGCGGCCCGAAGGGCTGCCTGGATGTCGAACTGACGGACGCAAGCGACCGGGCGGTCGCGGGCTACGAGCGGGAGGCCTGCGACACGTTCACCGGCGATTCGACGCGGCATGTCGTGACGTGGCGCGGCAAATCACACCTCCCCCGCGATACCCTCGCCGGGGGCGCAAGGCTGCGCTTCTACAGCCGGCACTGCAGCCTCTACTCTTTCCGCATAGCCGGGGATTCCGAGAGCGGCTAAGCTTCGCATGATCTGAGGATGGCCGATCCGTTTGCGGCTGCCGGTCGGGCTGGCCTCCGGGGCTTCGATGGACTATATCATTCAACGCCCGCCGGCATACTTCAGCGGACTTGAGCCTTCAGGGCATTCTAACGTCGTGGATCAGCCATGGCCACTTGCAGCCGCCCACATCCGGCTTGGTGGCGTCGTCTCATCTGCTGAAGCTGCCAGCAAGCGCCTTCTCAATAAGGCCGGGTTCGATGCAAAGGTTCAGGAGTGTGTGCGCGACTACCGCGGGCCAGACGTTGCCGCGCCACAGAACGGCCGCGCCGAAGGTGAAGCCGAAGGCCGCCGTCCATAGCATGCCCCAGGGACCCCAGAGACAGTGGGCCAGACCGAACGCGAGTGAGGCGATGATGAGCCGGGACGCATTGCGGCCCCGGCAGCGGCGACTATCCAGAAGAGGAAACCACGATACAGAAACTCCTCGCAGAACCCGGCGCTGAGCGTCGCCGGCAGGGATGCCAGTTTGGCGATATCGAATGTGAACATTTCGCCCACGGGACAACATCAAGCATGCCGTACGCCGCTACCCACAGGGCGCCAAGGCCAATTCCGATGCCGATATCCAAGCCTATGGCATTGCTGCGCGTCGAGTACAGCTCCCCGAACGTTGCTTATTCCTGTGAATCCACCACCAGAGAGCGACCGCCGCCCACAGCGCCGGCGGGATGCCGATGAACATGCCTTGGATCAGGATGTCGGATGTTGGCGGGCCTTGATGTTTGGTGCGGGCGTACCACATGCCGATGTACCAGCCGGATGCAAACCAAGTGGACAGCAATGGCCCCGCCATGGTTGCCACTATCCACAGGGCTGCACGTTTCTTGCTGATCCTCGTCCCCACCACGACCCCCTTCACATTCAAGACCGCAAGCGCAACAAGAGCGGTTGCACCGCTTTCTTCGTCCAAGCCGCGGTTGCACCGCCTTCTTTGCCCAAGAGCGGTTGCACCGCCGGGCCGCGGGTGTATGTCCTCATTCGGGTGTTGTCAAGGCCTGGAACCGCGTTCTCATGCCCGTCGTCCGTTGCTCTCAGGCGCGTGCTATGTCAGGCCGCCCGATCTCTCCGGAAGAACATGCGCCCATATCGGACACTCCACCGACGCGAAACGGCTATGCTACAGGTGCGCGGCCTCGCGGGGGTCTCCGCGGGGAAATTTGGATTCGCCGGAAGCTCGCGTATCGGAGCGGACAGATGGGACGTGTAAGGCACACAGGGACCGAGAGTGGCGAGGTGAAGGCGAGTTGGAACGCGCGCGCGTGTGGCGTTCATGTCGGGTTCGCGTGGGGTTCGCGTCGGGTTTGTGCGGGGTTTGTGTAGTGTTCGTGTAGGGACATATAGGGACATATAGGGACATATAGGGACATATAGGGACGACTGCGCCCATTAGGGCCCCGAGGGGCCTCATTTCTCAAGTGCCGGTGCACCGCGAGGCCGCGGCAAAGGAGGCGCGCGAGGGAGAGTTGACGGGTGCTGGTCTCGGTGCTATGCTTCGTGGCGCGCGGCGTGAGTTCGGGCAGATCGGCCCCCGCCTGGGAATGCCGAACAGGGTGGTCGAGCAGCGGGCGCAAGGAGCAGCGATGAGGATCGAGCACCTGATATTCTTGATTCATCCGGGGGTGTACGAGTCGGTTTCTGCCGACCTCATCCAGAGGGACAATCTGGGACTCTACGTGCGCCGCGAAAGGGAGGTTCGGCAGAAGTGGCTGGATGCGCTGCGCCGGTTGGATAGCTCGACGCTCTTCCTGGAGCACTGCGGGCCCCTCTACCTCCTGGAGGCCGCAAAGGAGAGCCTGGGCGAAGCGAACGCCTGCTACGTCTACGCGGATCCCCCCGCAGACGGCCGCAGGCAGACGCGCATCCGCATGACGGTCCAATGCATCCGAGATCACATGGAGAAGTTCAACCTCGAGTTTGACCCCGCCACCGCGACCTCGGAGATTTGGGGCGAGACCTTCCAGGGGTGCGCCTGCGGCTACTCCGGGGCCTTTGCCGAGGAGCTGGGGCTGAAGAAGCCGCCGAAGATGCGGTTCGAGATGACCGTGTACGACTCGCGCTTTCTCTACGGCGCGAGGCGCTGGGAGACGATCCCAATGCCCGGGACTGATATTGAAGCCTGGGTCTTCGAGTGCCGCGACACTACGAGCGCTGCCACGTTCCAGGCGCGCCTGACCGATCGCTGCTTCGACGAGCGCGCCATCAGGCTCGAGCTGGATGCGACCACGATGCAGGTCTGCCTGGCCGGGCCCGGCCTGAGCATCTGGCCCGAGTACACGCCCGGCGCGCAGCGGCCGGAAGAGAACGTTCGGACTTACACCATGCCGATGGGGGATTCCGCATACTGGGTCCGGGCGATAGGCACGAGTTACGAATACCTGAAGGATGTCGTCCGGGCGGCAGTGGTGATTGAAACCCCGTCGGCCGAACGCGATCGAACGGGGCAGAAGGAGCGCACATGACGCAGAGGCCGCCGAGACCCGATCTCGAAAGGGTTGTGCAATGTCCATCGTGATGTCGTTCGTCGGGCTCTGCGTGCTTCTGCTTGCGGGGCACTTGCTGCGGATGAGGGTTGCGCTGCTCCGCCGCCTGTATCTGCCCTCGTCGCTGATTGGCGGCATCCTGGGCCTGATACTCATTCAGGCCTGCCGGTCCGGCGACGTCCCGCTGTCGCCGGCGTGGACCGCCGGCTGGCGCAGGTTGCCAGGGTTCCTCATCAACATCGTGTTCGCGTGCCTGTTCCTCGGCGTCGCGATCCCAAAGCTGTCCACGCTCTGGCGCCGGGCCGGCCCTCAACTGGCCTACGGACAAGTGACCGCATGGGGCCAGTACGTGGTGGGCGTCGGACTGCTGCTGGTGCTCCTGTCGCCTGTCTTCGGCGTCAACGACATGTTCGGCGGCATCATTGCAGTGGGCTTTGAAGGCGGCCACGGCACGGCGGCGGGCATGGCGGAGACCTTCAAGGCGAACGGGTGGTTGGAAGGCAAAGACCTGGCGCTGGCCAGTGCCACGGCCGGCATCCTTGGGGCCGTCATCGTCGGAACGATCCTCATCAACTGGGCCGCCCGCAAAGGCTACACCGTCCGCCGCCCGAACCCGGATGACGTCTCCGAGAATGGATCATGCGGCGCCATACTGGCGGGCCGGCGTCCCCCGGCCGGGAAGCTCACCGTCTCATCCGCCGCCGTGGACGCGCTGAGCCTGCACGTCGCCGTCGTCGGGCTGGCGATACTGGTGGGGTTCGGCATGAAACAGGGCCTCGTGGCGCTGGGCACGATGGTTGGCAACGCCACGTTCCGGGAGATAATGGGCGCGTTCCCGCTGTTCCCGCTGTGCATGCTGGGCGGGATCATCGTGCAGGTCCTCGACGATCGGTTTGACAGGTGGCGCCTTATCGACCACGGGCTCACGCGCCGCATCCAGAACTCCGCATTGGATTTTCTGGTCGTTGCCGCGATCGCCACGATCAACGTCAACTCCGTGGTTTCTTCGCTTGGTCCCTTCCTCATCGTCATAGCAGCCGCAATCGCGTGGAACGTCTTCTGCCTCGTGGTGCTGGCCCGCCGTATGCTGCCGGATGCGTGGTTCGAGCGCGCCATTGCCGAGATGGGCCAGTCCATGGGAGTGACGGCAACAGGCCTGCTTTTGCTTCGGGTGGTGGACCCCGACTACGAATCGCCGGCGGTCGACGCGTTCGCCTCGAAACAACTGCTGCACGAACCGTTCATGGGCGGGGGGCTGTGGACGGCGATGGCGATCCCCTTGCTGGCCACGGTCGGCCCGTGGCCCGTGTTCCTCATTGCGAGCAGCGCTGTCGCCATCTGGCTGGCAATAGTCTTTCTGCCGCGGATGCTCCGGGGGAGGGCAGGGGGCTGACCCTGGTCCATCCCGGGCTCAGTCTATCTCCGCCCCCCTAACCGGCGGTGGGGCGCCGGTCCTGTATTGGCGTCACCTTTCGCGCGGCGGGTCCGATATAGTTGCAGAGGGGGCGGATGATCCGGTTGTTCGAGTATTGCTCCAGGATGTGAGCGGTCCAGCCGGCAACCCGGGCCATGGCGAACACGGACGTGAACAGGTCCGTAGGTATACCCAGCATGTGATACACGCCCGCCGAGTAGAAATCGACATTGCAGTGGAGGCCCTTCTCTTCCAGCATCACGTTCTCGACGACCTCGGAGATATCGGCCCACTGGGGCTGGCCCACCCTTTCGCCGAGTTCCCGGCACCATCGGCGCAGGACGGTCGCGCGCGGGTCCTCGGTCCTGTAGACGCGATGGCCGAATCCCATCACCTTCTGCTTGGCGGCCAGCAGCTTCTTGATGGTGCCCGCAGCCGCAGATGGGGTGGCGATCTCCTCGAGCATGGCCATCACCTTCTGGTTGGCCCCGCCATGGAGGGGGCCGCGCAGGGCGCCGATCCCGCCTACTACGGCGGAATAGATGTCGGACAGCGTCGAAGCGATCACGCGGGCCGTGAAGGTAGATGCGTTGAATCCGTGGTCGGCGTGCAGAACAAGACAATTGTCGAACACACGTTCGGCCAGATCACCGGGGCGCTTTCCCGTAAGCATGTACAGGAAATTGCCCGCGTGGGACAGGCCGGGTTCCGGGTTCAGCGGACCATGGCCGAGCCGCATCCGATGGACACAAGCGATCACGCTCGCCAATTGCGCCGCCATCTCCTGCACCATCTCCAGGTTTGTCCCGGCCGCGGCACTCTCCGCTCGCGGGTCCGCCAGCCCCATGGCCGACACGGCGCTCCGCAGCATCGACATCGGCGGGGCGGACGCCGGCATCTCACGGAGCGTGTGGCCCAACTCCTCCGAAAGCGGCCGATGCGCAGAGAGCGTGCGCTTGAGTTCGTCGAACTGCGACGCGGCAGGCAACTCTCCTACCCAAAGCAGGTAAGCGACCTCCTCGAAGCAGCAGTGCTCGGTGAGGTCCGAGACGTCGTAACCGCGATAGATGAGCCTGCCCTCCTGGCCATCCACCCGGGAGATTCCCGACTCCGCCGCTACAACTCCTTCCAGTCCGGCTTTTCCCATGGCTTTGCCCTCGCTCCTGGCAAGTGGAACTCCAGTGTGCCTCGATGAATGTTGGAGTTGACGATTCTTCGATTGTACCGTAAGCTCTATGTATAGACAAAACACTGTCCGGATTTTAGGCGGGGCCTGTGCACATCCACGAGTATCAGGCGAAGTTGCTGCTTCGCAGCTATGGGGCGACCGTGCCTGCTGGGCGGGTGGCCGCGAGTGCGGTCGAGGCCGGCGGGGCTTACGATGAGTTGGGCGTGGCAGACGCGCTCGTCAAGGCCCAGATCCATGCCGGCGGCCGAGGGAAGTGCGGGGGTGTTGTCCCGGTCAGCAGTCGGAGGGAGGCGGAGCTGGCCGCCCGAAAGCTTATCGGCAGCGTGTTGGCGACCAGCCAGACGGGTCCGGCCGGCCTGCCGGTCAGCAAGGTCTTGGTCGAGGAATCCCTCGACGTAAGGGCCGAGCTGTACCTGAGCGTCTCGCTCGATCGCGAATCCGCCTGTCCGATCGTTATGGCCTCGTCGCGGGGGGGCGTGGACATCGAAGAGCTTAGCAGCGAGGAGCCGCAGGCGATCTGCATCGAGCGTGGGAATCCTTTCACCGGATTGGAGCCTTTCCAGGCGCGCAAGCTCGCCGGCGCACTCGACTTGCCGCATCTCCTGATGCAACCCATGGCCAGACTGGTTACGGGGCTGGGAAAGGCCTTTGTCGAGCTTGACTGCTCTCTTATCGAGATCAATCCGGTCGCCCTGTGCGCAGATGATCGGATGGTTGCGGCGGACGTGAAAATGTCGTTCGACGATAATGCGAGGCGGCAGCATCTGGAGCTGGCCGACCTGCGCGACACCACGCAGGAAGACGCGCGCGAGGTGGAAGCGGAACGTTTTGACCTGAGCTACGTCGGCCTCCAGGGAGACATCGGCTGCATGGTGAACGGGGCGGGGCTGGCGATGGCCACGATGGACCTGATCCGACTGCAGGGCGGGGAGCCGGCCAACTTCCTCGACGTAGGCGGCTCGGCCACGGCCGATAAGGTTGCAGCCGCGTTCCGACTCATCTGTCGGGATGCGCACGTGCGCTCGATTCTGGTGAACATCTTCGGCGGCATTGTCCGCTGCGACATGATCGCGCAAGGCATCCTGGAAGCCGTCGCGCAGGCCGGCATCGGCGTTCCGCTGGTGGTGCGGCTGGAGGGGACGAAGGCTCGAGAAGGTCGCAGGGCGCTCGCCGAGTCGCGCCGGGAGATCGTCACTGCCGACACGCTTCAGGAAGGTGCCGCGAAAGCGGTCGCACTGGCAAAACAATGAGCATACTCGTTCACTCATCGACACGGCTCGTCGTGCAGGGCATCACGGGCCATGCCGGCGCCTTCCACACGGGGCTGATGATTGAATACGGCACGCAGGTAGTGGCGGGCGTGACCCCGGGAAAGGGCGGGACGAGGGTCATGAACGTGCCGGTGCTGGACACCGTCGCCCAGGCAGTGGCCGAGACCGATGCGAATGCCTCCGTCATATTCGTGCCGCCGCCATTTGCGGCCGACGCCGTGATGGAGGCGGCGGATGCCGGCGTGGGATTGATCGTGTGCATCACCGAGGGCATCCCCGCCCTGCAGGTCGCGCGCGCACATGCATACGTAAAGGAGCGTGGGGCGCGCCTGATCGGGCCGAACTGTCCGGGCGTCATAAGCCCGGGGAAGTGCAAGGTCGGGATCATGCCGGGGCCTATTCACCGCGAGGGCCGCGTCGGCGTCGTCTCGCGCAGCGGCACCTTGACCTACGAGGCGATATGGCAATTGACCCGGCTTGGGATCGGGCAGTCCACGGCGGTGGGAGTCGGTGGAGATCCCGTGATCGGGAGCAGCTTTTCTGACATACTGCAGTTGTTCGAGCACGACGTGGGGACACGCGCCGTCGTACTGATCGGTGAGATCGGCGGCCGCGCCGAGGAGCAGGCGGCTTCGTTCATCTGGGAGCGGATGACAAAGCCCGTCGTCGCGTTTATCGCCGGGCGGGGTGCACTGCGCGGCAAGCGCATGGGCCACGCCGGCGCCATCGTAGGCGACTCATCCGGCACGGCAGAAGCCAAGGTCGCGGCCCTCCAGGAAGCGGGCGCGCACGTGGCGGAGAACCCCGCCCGCATCGGCGAAGTCACTCGGGACGTCCTTGCGGCAACGCCTTAGAGGCAGGGAGACACTTCGGTGATCCTCAACGACGAAGTCGCCTCCCATGACGTGATCGTGGTCGGCGGGGGTTTGGCCGGGATGGCGGCGGCTATCGAGGCGCACGAGAGCGGCGCAGACGTGGCCGTCATCTCCAAGGTCCATCCGCTGCGCTCCCACTCCCAGGCCGCCCAGGGCGGCATCAACGCCGCCATTCGTCTCGAGGACGACTGGCGCGACCATCGCTTCGACACGGTGAAGGGATCGGCCTATCTGGCCGATCAGGACGCCGTGACGGTCCTGTGCCGCGAGGCGCCGGACGCGATCTGGTGGCTGGCCGGATTCGGGGCCTCCTTTACGCGCGTCGAGGATGGCAGGATCGCCCAGCGGGCCTTTGGCGGCCAGAGGCGTGACCGGACGTGCTTCTGCGCCGACAAGACCGGGCACAATTTGCTCCACACGCTCTACGAGCAGTTGTTGAGCAGGGGCGTCAAGACCTACGAGGAGTTCTACGTCACGCGCTTGGCCCCGGGAGGGGGCGCCTGGCCGGGCCTGGTGGCGCTGGACGTCTGTCGCGGCGAGGTCCGCATGTTCGCCGCTCCCGCCATCGTGCTCGCGACGGGCGGCGGCTCGCGCGCGTTCGGCCAGAGCAGCAACGCGCTGATCAACACGGGGGACGGGGTCGCCCATGCGTGGCGGGCCGGGCTGCGGGTGGAGGACATGGAGTTTTTCCAGACCCATCCCACGGGCCTGCTCAACGGCATTCTCATCACCGAGGGCTGTCGGGGCGAGGGGGCTTATCTCATAAACTCCCTGGGCGAGCGCTTCATGGGACGCTACGAGCCCGAGTTCATGGAGCTGGCGCCGAGGGATCGGGTTGCCCGCGCCATACAGGCCGAGATCGACGAAGGGCGCGGCTTCCCCGGCGACTACGTGCATCTGGAGATGCGCCATCTTGGCAAGGAGACGATAGACGCCCGCCTTCCGCAAGTGCGGGAGATCGCCATCTGCTTCGGGGGCGTTGATCCGGTCGAGGAGCCCTTGCCGATCAGGCCTACCGTGCACTACATGATGGGCGGAATCAACACGGACCTGGAGTGCCGGACGGATGCAGACGGCATCCTGGCCGCCGGAGAGTGCGCGTGCGTGAGCACGCACGGCGCCAATCGCCTGGGAGGCAACTCCCTGTTGGAAGCCGTGGTGTACGGCCGGCGCGCAGGTCGTAACGCCGCGGGTATGGGGGCGAGAGGCGCGGCGCCATCGGCTGCGGCGGCGCAGGACGAATGCGAGCGAATCAATGCGTTGGTGGCGAGGGGAAAGGGCGAGCCTTCGGTGCCGATCCGAAACACCATGGAAGCCGCGATGCGCGATCATTTCCAGCTTTTCAAGGACGACGCCGGCATGCGCAGCGGCCTGGAGAAGATCCGCCGACTGACAGAGCGATACCGGAACGTGATCGTCAGGGACAAGGGCCGGGTGTTCAATCATGAGCTGATTCACGTGCTGGAACTGGAGAGTATGCTGGACGTGGCGTGGATGAGTGCCGAAGGCTCCCTCGCTCGCCTGGAGAGCCGCGGAGGCCACTATCGCACAGATTATCCAAAGCTGGACAACGAGAATTTCCTGCGGCACACGATGTATTTGCGCGGGCCTGACGGAGGGCTGGAATTGAGCAGCAGCGATGTCACCATAGAGGACATCGAGCCCGAAGCGGAGATCAAGTACTGATGCGCGCCACCCTGAGCATCCGTCGCTTCGATCAGGAAACCTCCTCGCAGCCGTACTGGCAGGACTACGAGATCGACTGGGAACCGGGCGAAGTGGTGCTCTATGCCTTGCACGACATTCACGAGAACCAGGATGCCACGCTGGCCTACCGCTATAGCTGCCGCGGCGCCATTTGCGGGTCCTGCGCCATGAGGATCAACGGTGTGGCGGCCCTCGCCTGCAAGGTGCAGTTGTCCTCCCTGGAGACCGGCAGTCCGGTCGTGCTCGAACCCCTGTTGAACATGGACGTGGTCAAGGATCTGGTCGTCGACCAGGAACCATTCTTCGCCTCTCTGCGCACCATCATGCCCTGGCTTGAAGAGGGAGGGCGCGACCCCCGCGAGGAGTTCACGCTGGATGAGGCGATGGACGCGCCGAGCCAGGATCAGTTCCTTCGCTCGACGGACTGCATTATGTGCCAATGCTGCTTTTCGGACTGCCCGAAACGCAATGAGGATGCGGGATTCCTGGGGCCGGCGACGTGTCTTTCCATGTTCAAGCGCACGCACCATCCGCAGGCTCTGGACCCGGCGGGGCGCCTGCGGAAAGCGAGTGAACCGGGCGGGGTATTTGACTGCGAGCGCCACTCGCAATGCAATAGAGTATGTCCGAAGAAGTGCCGGCCGATGAGTGCCATCATCCTGCTCGACAGGCGGGCCCGGCGGGAGGGTCTCTGCGTGGACAACGGAGAGCGGGGTGGCGAGAATGCAAAGTAGCATGCACTCAGGTGCGGGGCCGAGTGTGTTTGCGGGAGTGTCATTGTCCGCGCCGAACGGGCGCGGTCCGATGAGAATGGAGTGCAACTTTTTTCAGTTCGGAGAAACATGATATGGCGCGAGTGAAGATCGATGCCGGTATTTGCGGTTTCACGACGGAGGTCAAGTCCGCCAGCGAGGACCGGCAACATGTCACGCTGCACGTGGAGAGCGATTGTCCCGATGTCATTCGCATCGCGAAGGAGCTCAGCGGCGCGACCTTCGATGCTTTTAATGAGATCGGCCCTTGCAGGCAGTCGGGGAGCTTGCACGATACGCGCATCATGCGAATCTGCAGCCGACTGCCCCACGTGGCCTGTCCGGTGCCCGCGGGTATATGCAAGGCGTTGGAAGTGGTGGCCGGGCTGGCGCTGCCGCGTGATGCTCACATCGAGGTGTTCCGCGAGACAGAACCCGGGCCGCAGGCATCCGGGGAACCCCCGAAGGAGGGCTGAACCTTGATACTCGGTCTCGGCGAACTGCTCGACATGTACTACATGATGCTGTTGAGCCGGAGCTTCGAGGAGCGCGTCTCCACGCTCTACAAGCAGGGGCGCGTGCAGGCAGGCATCTTCTCCGGGGTCGGACAGGAGGCGATTACGGTCGGAACCTGTTACGGTCTGGAAGAGGAGGATTTCGTCGCCCCGGCCCACCGCGACATCGGTGTGTTCCTGGTCAAAGGAGTCTCCCCGAATGCCCTCATGGCCCAGCTTTTCGCCCGCATTGGCGGCCTGTCGAAGGGAAAGGACTCCGCCCTGCATTCGGGAGATCCGGAGCTGAACGTGTTCGGCAGCACCAGCATGGTGGGGTCGCAGATCTGTGTGGCGACCGGCGCGGGGCTGGCGTTCAAGATGCGCGGCGAGCCCCGTGTGGCGGTCTGCTATTTCGGGGATGGCGCCTGCTCCCGGGGCGACTTCCATGAAGGCCTCAACTTCGCGGGCGTGCACCGGTTGCCCGTCATCTTTGTCTGCGAGAATAACCGCTACGCCTACTCCACTCCGCTGAATCTCCAGATGGCCATCGACCGCATAGCCGAGAGGGCTACGGCGTACGGCTTTGCAGGCAAGACGTGCAACGGAAACGATCTGCTCGAAGTGTGGCAGACGATGCGCGAGGCGCTCTACCGGGCGCGCACGGGAGCCGGGCCGACTCTCATCGAGTGTATGACGTACCGCTGGCACGGCCACTCCGAGCATGACAGGGCCATGTACCGCAGTGAGGAGGAACTCATCGAGTGGAAGAGCCGCGACCCGATCCCACTGTTTGAACGTTACCTTGGGGAGAAGAAGATACTCACCGAGGCGGTCAAGGAAGACGTCGCCGGGCAAGCGGCCGGGGTCGTTGCCGCTGCGGTGGAGTTTGCGCAGAACAGTCCCGAGCCGGACCCGGCGGAGGCGACCACCGATGTTTACGCTTCCTGAGCGAGGCCCCAATCCTTTGTGCATCGGACATTCCACATGGCTGAGATGAGCTACGTCGAGGCGATCTCGCTGGCGCTCCTTGAAGAGATGGAACGCGACGAGAACGTGTTCGTTCTCGGAGAGGATGTCGGTGTCTATGGAGGGGCTTTCGGCGTCACGGCGGGACTGCAGGAGAAGTTCGGGTTCTACCGCGTGCTGGACACGCCCATCAGCGAGAGCCTGATCGTCGGCGCGGCGGTCGGTGCGGCAATGATCGGCATGCGCCCGGTGGCCGAGATGCAGTTTGCGGACTTCATCTCCTGCGCGTTCGACCAGCTTGCGAATCAGGCCGGCAGTCTGCGCTACCGCTACGGCGGGCGGCAGGGCTGCCCGATCGTTGTGCGCGCCCCCTCCGGCGGGGCGGTTCACGGCGGCCTTTACCACTCGCAGAATCCGGAGGGTTGGTTCTGCCACTGCCCGGGGCTCAAGGTGGTGGTGCCCGCCATGGCGGACGATGCCAAGGGGCTGCTGAAAGCGGCGATCCGCGACGATGACCCCGTGATCTATTTCGAGAACAAGTACCTTTACCGGCGGGTTAAGGGCGAAGTGCCGGAGGGGGACCACGTGACGCCGTTGGGCAAGGCACGCATCCATCGCGAGGGCTCAGACATAAGCATCATTGCCTACGGTTCCGCCGTGCATCATTGTATCACCGCCGCCCAGAGTCTGGAGCAGGAGGGGGTCGACGCCGAGGTGATGGACCTTCGCACGCTCGTGCCCCTGGATGAGGAAGCGCTGCTGGCTACGGTGCGGAAGACCGGGCACGCGGTTATCGTCCACGAGGACTGGCGCCGCGGGGGGTTCGGCGCCGAGATTGCAGCGATCCTCGCGGAAGAGGCCATGGACTGCTTGGCCGGGCCGATCATCCGCGTGGCGAGTCACGATGCCCCGATCCCTTTCAGTGCGTCGCTTGAGGATGCGCACCTACCCAGCGCCGACAGGGTAATCGAGGCCGCCCGGCGGGCGCTGGAGAGTTGACCGACTTCGATTCGCGAGTCAGAAGGGGAAGAGATGGCCGTCAACGTGATCATGCCGCACATGGGCGAGTCGGTCATTGAAGGGACCGTCGTGGCTTGGCTCAAGAAGCCGGGTGACAGGGTCGAAGAAGACGAGCCGCTGGTGGAAATCGAGACCGACAAGATCAACGTCGAAGTCCCGGCGCCGGCCAAGGGCGTGCTGTTGAAAGTGCTCGCGGAGGAGGGGGCGACCGTGTTGGTGGAAGATACCATCGCCGTGATCGGCGAGCCAGGCGACGAAAGAACTGAATCCCCCGCGGGGCCCGAGGTGCTTGAAGCCCCGGTCGAGGAAGAGGCTGCCGAGGCAGCCTCTGTCCCCGAGGCAGCTGCCGTCCCCGCGGCGAAAGGGCCGACCGTGGTGGCCGCCGAAGAGCAGGAGCCGGCAGAGCCGGTTGCAGAAGCAGTGCCTGGACCTGGCGCCGCGCCGGTTCCGCCTCCTGCGCATACGCCGGGCGTCTTGGCCGGCACTGGCCCTGTGGAACCCGGAACGCTGGCGGCGCTCGCCTCGCCCACGGTGCGCCGTCTGGCGCGCGGCCAGGGGGTCGACCTGGGCGCGGTAAAGGGGACCGGGCGCGGTGGCCGGATAACCAGGGATGACGTGGAGGCGCATGTGCGGCGGGAGTCCGCCGAAGCCGCCGAGCCTGAGCCCGCCGCACCGGGCAAGCGCCCGCCGGAGGTTGACGATGAGCTGATCCCCCTGACGCCGATGCGCAGGGCCATCGCCGAGCACATGGTGCGCAGCGTGCGCGAGGCGCCTCACGTCACGACGGTCGCGGAAGTGGACATGACCGAAGTGGCCGCGCTGCGGGAGAAGTGGCGGGACCGGTTCGCCCGGCAGGGCGTCAAGTTGACCTACATGGCTTTCGTGCTGAACGCCGTGGCCCGGTCGCTAACGGAGCATCCAGAACTCAATGCGACCTGGGGTGAGAAGGGCGTTCTTGTCAAGTACAGGATCGGGCTGGGGATTGCCGTCGCAGTGGAGGGCGGGCTTGTGGTGCCGGTCATTCGCGACGCCGACCGGTTGTCCCTGCCGGACCTTGCGCGAGCCGTGCAGGCCCTTGCCGAAAAGACGCGTCAGGGCAAGGTCGCCGCTGCCAACGTGGCCGGCGGGACGTTCACCATCACCAACCCGGGCGTCTTCGGAACTGTCATTTCAACCCCCATCATTCACCAGCCGCAGTCGGCCATCCTGGCGATGGGACGGATTGGTGACGTGCCGGCCGTCATAGAAGGCGGTATCTGCGTTCGGAAGCGCATGTTCCTCTCGCTCTCCTACGACCATCGCGTTGTGGACGGGGCTACGGCCGTGCGGTTTCTCCAGCGCGTCAGAGGAATCCTGGAGGGGGCCGACTTCGCGGGTTCTCCCGCTTAGCAGCCCGTGGTGAAAGTCACGTTTTGTCCTGATTGGTACTTGCCTGATATGTCAG
>CAZHPE010000056.1:0-15669 GCA_964534775.1 uncultured candidatus Brocadiaceae bacterium | reverse complement strand
GCCTGAAGCAGGCCGCCTGCTACCAGCATGGCAGCCAGCACCGCGACCCCAATGTTCATTCTCAGTTTCATGATGCACCTCCCTGTCCGGCTCGTGTTTCCCGACAGACCCTATTCGAAGAAGGCCTCGATGTCCTCTTCGGACAGTTCTTCCTTGCCTTCGTCGGAGATGATGATGGCCTTGCCCTTGATGACCACGATCACGTTCTCTCCGAGCATGAGGCTATCCACCAGCTCGGGCATGGCGTCGAGCAGGGCGAAGTAAGCGTCGCTGCCCCACGCGATCTCGAGCGTCTTCATGTCGGCATCGAACTCGGTGTCCACATAGACGCCGTAAACGCGCAGGAAGGTCCGCTCGCCGATCTTGCGGATGACGGCCTCATCATCGGTGATGATCCCTTCGCCGGCGGCGGCCTCCTTGTATCGGCGCAGCGCCTTGCTCAGGGCCACGGCGCCCTTGCCGTCGTCGTCGTCCGTAAGGAAAGCAGCCGCCGTATCCGAGGGGTCAAGGCGCAGAGTCTCCTCAACGAGGCGCTCCGCTTCGTCATACCGGCCACGCCGCATCGCCAAGGATCCCCGTTCCAGCAGCTCAACGCTCTTTTCCGCTTCGGCAGCAGGCCCTGCTCCTTCGCGTCTGCCGAAGCCTCCGTAGCCCCCCCGGCCGCCTCGAGTGCGCGCTTTCTTGCCCGCAATGCGCCCGGCCGCCATCTGGGCGGCCCTGGCATTCCGTCTGTCCACGATGCCGTGGCGGGAGTATTCGTCCGCGTTCTCCAGCACGAGGTAAGAGGAGTAAGGCGTGGCGATGCCGTACGCCTTGCTCAGGCGCACGACCTCGTCCTTGAGCTCGCCGGACTCACCGTGCAGGCGTATCTCGTCGAGCAGGTACGCGATCTTGCGCTGCGCCCACAGGTAAGGGATGAAGTCGTTCTCGCCCGACTCCTTCGGGAAGTCGGCGTCGTAGGCAAACGTCTTCTCCTTGCCCTTCAGCGCGCCCGAAAGCTCGACTGCCACCTCGCCGCCGCGCGAGTAGCGCCCGAAGGCCACGATCTGGCTCCCGCGGAAAAGGTCCGGCAGATCCTGCGGATACATGTCGCGCACCTTCACTTTGCCGAATGACAGCTCCAGGCCCGAGAGCACCGGGTGGCTCACCTTGCGGAAGAACGCGGAAACCTCCGCCTCGATCTCGCGCCCCGGTGCGACGTACTGGCTGTAGCCCCTCGTGGTCTCCGCGATCCGGTCCAGCAGCGGCACGTTCAGCCGCTCCGCTATGCCGAAGGTGAAGACGCGGACGTTCTCCCGGTTCGCTCCCTTGACGGCCTCGATGATCTCGTCCAGTTCCACGATGCCGAGGGTGGGCTTGCCGTCGGTGAGGAGCACCACTATGTAGGGCCGCTTGCCCTCCGGCGCCATCTTCAGCCCTTCGAGCACGGCGTCGCAGAACAATGTGCCGCCCATGGCCGCTAGCTTGTCCACGTAGGCCACGGCTTCGTCCACGTTCTTCGCCGTGGCGTCGGTGAGGCCCCCGCCGTAGACGTCCAAGCTCGTGCTGAAGGTTGCCAGCGCGAATCGGTCCTTCTTGTTGAGCGATTTCAGGCAGTGCTTGACGGCTTCCCGCGCGCTCTCGATGCGGTTCTCCGCCTGCATGCTGCCGCTCACGTCCACAAGAAAACATACGTCCTTCGGCATGACCTTGTCGTCCTTGAGCGCGACGCGCGGTGCCAGCATCAGGGCGAAGAAGCCGTCCTCTCCCTTCACGCGGTGAGTGATGAGGTTCAGGCCGAAGTCCTTCTGGCCTACGGTGTAGTAGAGGACGAAGTCCTTGCTCAGCATTGCGCCCTCTTCCTCGAAGCCCGCGATGGCCCGGTGCTCGCCCTTGTGGGAGACGCCGATCTTGTGGCTGGGCGAGTAGACGTTCACGACGGGCCGACGGTCGGTGATCTCAACGCTGAATGTGGAATCTTCGATCACGCGCGATGCCTTCTCGCCGGTCTTGAGCGGGAACGTGTAGCGGTAGACGCCGTTCTCGAACGGGAGGGGGTAGGCGTAGGTGATCTCGATCTTCTGTGTGCTTTCCGGCTCGATGGGGAAGATGCTGAGCTTCAGGAGCTGCGCGTCCATGTATTCGAGCAGCCCCGGGTCGCGCATGCGGCGCACGATGTCCTGGTATATCTTGCGGGCCTTCCTGGCCTCGACGATCTGGCCGCTCTGGCGCTTGCCGTTGATGTACATGGCGAAGTCGGTCAGAGCGGCCTCCTTCGGGATGGGGAAGATGTAGGTGGCCTCCAGCCGCCGCTTGATGCTGTTGAAGAAGGCCTGTGTGATCCTGCTGGTGGCCACGCCGTCCTTCAGCGTCGTCTCCACGCGGTGGCTCTTGATGCCCAGGGGCGGCAGGTCCTGGTCCTTGGGGATCAGGATGCTGCTCGTCCCGGCCGCCCGACACAGAACCGACACCGCCACTACCGCCGCCGCCATGCCCATGCGTCTCGCCTTCATCTTTCCCGCCTCCCGTGTTGGTTTCCGGTTCGCACTCGCCGACCACGTCCGGTGCGGGCAGGCCGGCCGACCATGAAGTTTAGACGGCGAGGACCGCAAAAGGTTCCGCTCGGCCGCCGTTTTCCGGCGCGCTCGCTCACCTTTGCTGCAAGGGATTGCACCCCGAGAAAGCCCTTCCAGCCCATGGGAAACGCCGAGCGAGCCCCCGGCGGCAACCGTTGCGGCAGGGCTGGGGTCCACTCCGAAGTATCAATGTAATTATCAATACCTATCGCATTGATAGTTCTTGGCCACTCCCCGCTTCCGCCTCACGAATGTACAACAACGCATGAGTCGTAACATCTGGGGTCGCCATGACGTCTGAGCACTGTCATCTGAACTATCAACTAAATATCAACTCGTATCACATTGATAATTGGGCTGAAGCACCGTGTTTGAGCGGCTATTCTATCAATATGGGCTGAATTGATAATACGCGTTTTCGCTTCCGGAGGGCGTGGGCCGTGAGGAAGGATTGGGAGAGCCCGCCGGACTGGAACTGGTCCCAGCGCTTGGGCGAACTCGCGAAGCGTTCCCAAGAGGCTGCCGGCACTCGCGATCTCGACCATGTACAGGAGACCATCGGGACGGCGCTGGAGCACTTGAAGCGGGTGCTGGAGCCCCGCGGACGCGAGAACGTAAAGCAGATCGTGGCAAGGGCCAATGACGAATACTGGCCCTGGCACGTGCTCAAGTACAAGGCCATGCCAGACGGCATCACGCCAGAGATCGTCTGGTTGCTCGTCAAGAGCAGTCGGTCCGTCGGGCAGCCGTTTTCCCTGCGCGACGTGGAAGGACGCCCGTTCCAGTACTGGACACCCCCCAGTGGCCAGGAACACCTGCATTACCTCGACCGCTTCCTCGGCGGCGTGCGCCCGGTCGAACACCCCGGGGCTCTGCGCTGGCATACGGAGAGCTACTTGGTCCGCTCTCTGATGGAAGAGGCCATTGCGTCAAGCCTCCTGGAGGGAGCCGCGACGACCCGGCCGAAGGCCAAAGAAATGCTTCGCACCGGGCGCGCACCCAGGGACCGCGCAGAAACGATGGTTCTCAACAACTACCGGACGGTTGAGCGCATCAAGGAGGTGGCCCGCCAGCCGTTGAGCCCTGCCCTTCTTATAGGGCTGCACGCATCAATCACACATGACACTTTGGATGACCCTGAGATGTGCGGCCGTTTCCGCACTGCTGAAAACCATGTCGTCGTAGGGGACCCGTTGACCGGTGACGTGCTTCATACGCTGCCCCCGGCCGGCGAGCTTCCTGCCAGGATGGATGCGCTGTACCGGTTCGCGAACGACGAGGAGGATGTCGGGTTCATGCACCCGATCGTAAGGGCCATGCTTCTGCATTTCTGGCTCGCCTATGACCATCCCTTCGTTGACGGCAACGGTCGAACGGCCAGAGCCCTGTTTTACTGGTATCTGCTGCGGAAAGAGTACGGGCTGGTGGAATTTCTCTCCATATCCCGCGCGATTCTTCGTGCGCCGGTTCAGTATCGACGGGCCTTTATCTGGTCGGAGCGGGACGATCGGGATGCCACGTACTTCGTGATGTTCCACCTTCGCAAGTTGCGCCAGGCCGTTGAGGACCTTCACAAGGATCTGGGACGCAAGCAGGAGGCCTTGAAGGAAAGCGAAGCAGCCCTTGATACGGTCGAAGGGCTCAGCCACCGCCAGCGTGAGTTGCTGGCGCACGCTCTCCGGCACCCGAACGCAAGGTACACTATTGAGTACCACCGGAACTGCCACCGGGTCGCGTACGCCACGGCAAGGGTGGACCTTCTGACGCTGGGTCGGTCGGGCCTGTTGGGACAGGGCACGGTGGGGCGGCGATTGGTGTTCATGCCAGCCCCGGACCTCGCCGAGAAGTTGGGCAAGGGCCCTTGAACCTGCCGGTTGCAGGGGCTGTGCGTGGCAAGTAACATGGGTACAAGTGGGCATGACAGATCGAGGCGGGAACTCCGAAGGAGATGGACAATGCCGGAACTCTTTTCTGTAGAAGAACTTGTAAACATTGCCATCCGTGAGGAAGTGACCGGCGCCACCTACTACCGCGCCGTCGCCGAGAGGGCTGAGTCCAGCGACCTGAAGGCGTTCGCCACCCGGGTGGCACGCATGGAGGACGAGCACGCCGACCAGTTCCGCCGGCTCCTGGGCGAGTTGAGCGGACAGAAGACGCCGCCCGAGGACTACGACGGCGAGTACGGCGACTACCTGGCCTACCTAGTCGGGGGGCGTATCTTCTCCATGGGCGCGGACGGGGCGGAGCTGGCCGGACGGCAGGAGTCCGACCTCGAGGCGGTCGAAACGGCGGCCGGGATGGAGAAGAACACGCTCCTGCTCTACGGGGAGCTGATGCAGTTCGTGCCCGAGGCGGAGCGCTTCGCCCTTCGAGCGATCATGGGCGAGGAGCGTCAGCACCTGCTCCAGCTCACCCGGTTCAAAGAGCAGTTTATGGCGTAGGCGCCCCGGCATTTCCTGCGGGGCAGATGGCCATAGGTACGGCAAGACCGGGGAAACCATGTGCGGCTAGGAATGCGAGAGGGCTACCGGGGCAGCTCTCTGAGAAGCTCTTCGCGAGTCAGACCGGCGTGGACGGCGACTTCGTGCAGGATCGCGCTGAGCGTGCCGACTTTGATGTCCCATGCGATGGGATCGTGGCCGAGCCGCGCCAGAGCTTGCGCCAACTCCCGCCCCGAAAGGTCGGGGGGAAGCTTCACAGGACCAGCACCTCATCCCGAACCCAATGCCGGCGGATCACGCTCGGGCGGGGAGGCCCGGCGTTGGACGCTGTCTTCGGGAAAGTGGCAGCGAACAGCATCTCGAACCTTCCCCCTGGGTTCTTCCATGTCTTCCGCCTCGGTGAAGATCGGCTCGCCCAGGGCCCGAGCCGTGAACCCACCGTCGGGATCTTCTTCTACCAGGAACACGATCTTAGTCATCGTCCGCTCCCATGGGAAAGCAAGAAACCTGCCGCCGACTCCCCAGCCGGCCATCCGGCAAGGCAATGACTCCGAATGCCACTATATGCAATTATGCGGATTTCCGCCGCCTGTGGCAAGATCGAACGGGGTACCTGGTCCAGACCCCCCCCCGGATTGCCGTGCTACCCGTCGCCGAAGCTGGTGCCGACGCTGCGCGCGGTGGCTACGAGGGCCGAGTTCGGGTCGACGGACCTCTGGCGGTCCGCCACCTTGTCGAGGTTCACCGTGACGACCTCCTCGCTGTGCAGGGCGACCATCACGTTCGACTCCCCGCGCGCCGCCGCGGCCATCGCCTCGCGGCCGAACAACGTGGCCAGCACGCGGTCGCGCGCCGTGGGCGTGCCGCCGCGCTGAAGGTGTCCGAGGACCGTCGCGCGGCTCTCGATGCCCGTCATGTCCTCCAGCGTTCGGGCAAGACACGGCCCGATGCCGCCCAGCCGCACGGGGTCGTGGCTATCCTTGACGAGGCCGCGCACGACGTGGTCGCCGCCGGGAGGCTTCACGCCCTCGGCCACCACCACGATGCTGAACCGGCGGCCTTTGTCGCGGCGCTCTTCAAAGACCTTGCACACGCTCTCCAGAGTGTAGGGAATCTCCGGGATGAGTATGACGTCGCCGCCGCCGGCCATCCCGCCCACCAGTGCGAGCCACCCGACGTAGCGCCCCATCGTCTCCACCACCATCACGCGATGGTGGGACTGGGCGGTCGTGTGGAGCCGGTCCACGGCGTCCGCCACGATCTGTGAGGCCGTGTCGAAACCGAACGTCACGTCCGTCTCGCACACGTCGTTGTCGATGGTCTTCGGCACGCCGACCACCGGCATTCCCTTCGCCGCCAGGGCGTAGGCGATGCTCTGCGTGCCGTCGCCGCCGATGCAGATCAGCGCCTCCAGACCCGCGTGGCGCGCGTTATCTATCGCCTCCTCGGAGCGGTCCTCGCCGCCATCATGCTCGGCTTCATCTTCAAAGTATTTGAACGGATTGGCTTTGTTGGAGCTGCCGAGGATGGTGCCGCCGCGGGTGAGGATGCCGCTGGCGTCGTCGTAGGACAGCGGCCGCATGCGGTCGGCAACCAGCCCGTCGTAGCCATCCTCGATCCCGTAGACCTCGATCCCGTGGTCTTTCACGCCCGTCTTGACCACTGCGCGGATCACCGCGTTCAGCCCCGGGCAGTCGCCGCCGCCGGTCAGAACGCCTATGCGCCTTCGATGCGTCGTTTTAGCCATTCTCCGCCTTCCCTTTGGCCTGCGCACGGTGGATTGCCGAATAGAGAGCCCGGCCCCGATCAACTTTCAAGCAGATGGGCGCCTTCGATCAGCAGCCGGACGATATCGTCTTTAAACGCCGGCTGGTCGCTGAGGCCCGGCACGCACAGGACCACAGCGTCCGCCGTCTGGTCAACGACCGCCGATCCGGGCAGCAGGTCGGTGACATAGCGCGCCCAGCCCGAAAGGTCCCCGCGCACGCCCTCGCGGCGGCTCAGCGCGAGCACCGGCCGGTCCGTCAGGGCGCAGAGGCAGAACTCCGCACCCGCCTCGTCCAAGGCCGCCTCGCCCACCTCCGCCCAGAACGGGTGCCACTGCGCCGGCACTTCAAGGGTCACTAGGTGCCGCTCCAGGTGCCGCTCCGCGAAGCTGACCGGCTCCCCGACCCGCGCGGCGACCATTTTGCGCGCGTCGGACTCCAGTCGGTCCGCCCGCTCCACGAGCGACGGCGCCAGCTCCCCGGGCCGCTCGGCCGCCAGCAGGCCCGCCGCCTGCGCCAGGGCCTCCGGGTCGTCCCGGAGCCACGGAATCACGCGCGACCACACGCCGCCCCACGCTTCCTGCGCCTCCGGCGCGAGGCGTCCCTCCGCCAGGGCCACCAGCGAATCCGCGTAGGAATCCTCGCCCCCGGCACGCGTGCCCCCGGCGAGGCGGCCGCCGACACGTGCAGCCGACCCTCGCCCAGGATGTGCGCGACCACGGCACGGTCCTCCGGCTCCCAGAACTCCGCGCTGAACCACTGGACCGGCCGTACAAACGTTCGCAGCGTCTCCACCAGCCGGGGGCGGATCAGGTCGCCGTCCCAGTTCACGTGCGCCACGCCCACCCCGCAGATTACGAGGCGGCATGAGGCGGGCAGCTTGCGCTGGGCCGCCTCGCCGAAGAACTCAGCCAAGCGCTGCGCCGGTGCGAACAGCATCTCGACCGCGCCCCCCGATGGGCGCGCTGCGCGCGCCGCGATAGCCGCCGACGTCACGCCGTCCGGGTCCGGCCGCGACAGGATTACCGTGAGCATGTCCATGCCAGCTCCTGGAGAATGTTTCGCCTTGCCGGGCCCGCCCATTATACGGGCGGGCCCGGCATCGCTCAACGCCGCGTGCTGCATGGCGACTTGACTTGCCGGTGCGTGCAGGGTACAAGCGGGTCGCTCGGGGCGTTCTTCCCGAATTCCCCGGAGGACTGGACCGCGACCGAGACAAAGGCCGACTCAATGATGTCCCAGGGCATGAGAATGACCCACCTGACCCGCAGGTACACCCGCACGGCGGATAAAATGCAGATGAAGGTGGCGCTCAGTCACACGCCTCAACGTGCGCGGTTCATGCAGCACATGGTTGATGCTTACAAAAACCCGCAGGCTCTGGCGGCGATGAACGCGGACCCGAACATGAAGGTCCGCCTGGAGGAGAAAGACGGCTGGAGCGTCCTTACGAAGGTGCAGGGCGGCAAGGCTCCGTCGGTGGCCCTCATGGCAGTGGGCAACGCGCTGATGCTGCAGATAGGGGCGGATGCTGCGGACGGTGAGCTTGCCAGCCGGTTCCTGGGCATGTTCGACTTGAAGGGGCTTGTGGCCGCAGTCGGCAGCTCCGGACATTCAAACGGCAAGACAGAGGCCTTCGGCGGCTCCGAACATCCGGGCAGCCCACCAATCGGCAAGATGGGGAAGGACGCCCCGTGAAAGAGGTATTCTTCGCTCTGGCTGCCCTTCTCGTATGGTTCGCTTGCTACGTGGTCGGCGCGGGCATCCTCACCTTCCTGAGCCTCGCGGGGGCCACGCTGCTGGAGAGATACTTCCTCCTGCAGGATCGTCAGACATACCCCATCTGGATCATCGCGCTGAGCCTCTGTCCGCTCATAGCGTTCGTGGCCGGCTGGACGCTGGGGGGGCTGGTGATGCCCGAGGAGTTCTACGAGACGGTGCGGTTCGGCCATCTGGGTGCTGGCGTTCTGTTCACCGTCGTGGCGGTCTTCGTCGTGGCCTGCCTCGGCGAGAAGGAGGACCGGCGCAGCGAGATCATGACGTTGGCCGGGTCACTCCTGACGGACGCCGCCTGCTGCGCAGCCCTCGTCTTCTTCTTCGACAACATCAGGCGTTACATGCAGTCCATAGGCGGGTGAGGGAGTTGCCGATTTTCGATTGCCGATTCTTCGATTTCACGCTGCTGATCGCCGACCGCTGACTGCCTTTCTGGAGGCCGACCCATGTCGCGCATTGTTATCATCGGGGCCGGAAGCGCCATTTTCGCCCGCACGCTCGTCCGCGACACCCTCTCGTTCCCCGCGCTCGAGGACTCCACAATCGTCCTGGTGGACATTGACCCCGAGCCGCTCGGATACACCGAGACCGTCGCCCGCAGGATGGTCGAGCAGGGCGGCTATCCGGCGCGTGTCGAGACGACCACGGACCGCCGTAAGGCGCTCAAAGGGGCCGACTTCGTCTTCGTGGTTATCTTGGTCGGCGGGCGCGAGCTGATCCACAGGGAGGTCGACATCCCGCTGAAGTACGGCGTGGACCAGTGCATCGCCGATACGATGGGCCCGGGCGGGATATTCCGCACGATGCGCACGGCCCCCGTGCTGGTGAACATCGCGCGGGACATGGAGGATCTGTGCCCAAATGCGCTCATGCTCAACCACACCAACCCCATGTCGATGGTCTGCCGGGCGATGCGCAAGGCGACCGGCACGCGGGTACTGGGCCTGTGCCACAGCGTCCAGAGCGCCCACACCGAGCTGGCCGGCATCATCGGCGAGGACCCGGCCGAGTGCGCCTCCTGGATGGCGGGGATCAATCACCAGGCCTGGGTGCTCTCCTACACCTGCCGCGGCGAAGATGCCTACCCGCGCATCCGCAAGGCCGGCCGGGAGAACGAGGAGTGGTGGCAGGGCAACACGACGCGCGTGGAGATGCTGCGCCGCCTTGACTACTACGTCACCGAGTCCAGCGGCCACAACTCCGAATACAACCCCTGGTTCCGCAAGCGGCCCGACCTGAAGGAGAAATACACCCCCGGCGGCCGCTGGAACGGCGGCACGGGATTCATTAAGAGTATGTACACCACCGACCGCGCGGAGTACATGGGGACGCTGCGAGAGATCGCCGAGAGCGAGGAACCCTTCGATCTCACCCGCGGATACGAGTACGGCGCCTACATCATGAACGCCCTGGTCACCGGGGAACCGTTCCGCTTCAACGCCACAGTGGCCAACGACGGGCTGATTACGAACCTGCCGCCGGAGGTCAGCGTCGAGGTGCCGTGCTATGCCGACGGCGCCGGGGTCCATACCTGCTACGTGGGCGATCTGCCCCCGCAGCTTGCGGCCCTCAACAGCATGAGCACCCGCTCGCTCGAGATGGCCGTGGACGCCGCGCTGGAGGGCGACCGCGACCTGCTCTACTGGGCCGTCGCTTACGACCCACTGACGGCGGCCGTCCTGTCGCTGGAGGAGATCAGGGCGATGGTGGACGAGATGTTCGAGCGCGAGAAGGACATCATGCGCCAGTTCGCGTCATGATTCGCACGGCCCGCGACGGGGAGCACTGACCGCTCATCGCCGAGAACGGTGAGCACCCGCCCGCTGCCAGGACTGCGCTGGGCATCGCCATGAAAGGGACCCGACCAAACGTTCTGGAAGGTCGGGCTGGCGGTGCTGGCAAGCGTCGTGATCTTGTCGGCGGCGCGCCGGCATCTGCGGGATCTGGTCTGAGGGGCGTTCTCCGGCCCCCGGCGACTCAGTCCTGAAAGCGCGGGTCCACGATGTCCCACTCGCCGGTCTCGGGGTCGTACCAGTGTTCGATCCCGTTTGGCAGCTCCGGCAACCTGCCACCTCGCCACTTCTTGAACTCTTCGAGCGACTCAGGGTGACGCTCATGCTCCTCTTTGAACAGGGGCATGTCCCGCTTCATCTGCGCCACGGCGCTCTGGAACAGGATTCTCTTGCGCGCATCGAAGACGGCGCCGAAGTAATCGCTCGGCGCCTTCAGAAGGCTGCGGCCCCGCACCTCCCTTGCGGGCTTGTAGGATGGGGGTTTGGTCTCTCCCTGCGCGTCGCCCGGATCCTTGGGAGCCTGCGGTACCACAGCCGGCACTTCGTCGGGCGGCTTCACCTCCTCGCGGCGCACTGGAGCCGGCCCCTCGTCCTCTTTGTTGCACCCGACCGCGAGTGTCAGCGCGGCCACGAACGCCGCCAGGAATATGATTCGCAAGGTTTTCACAGCGCTTTTACCTCCCACAAGTGCCTCCTGCCTTCTCATTGCTCGGCCTGCGGGCCGCACAGCCGCCGGCGCTGGCAGTCCACATCCGTCAGGTTGACCCTCAGCGGGGTCACCGAGACTATCCCCTCCGTCACGGCTGCCACGTCGCAGCCGGTCGGCAGCCGGGGCTGGTCGGCGTCATGGTCGTAATCGAGAAGAAAACCTTCCTTCGCGCCTTCGGGGCCATCCTGGCGGTGGTAGCGTTCCGGAAGCGGCGCCTCACACGGATGGGTGAACCGGATTTCCGGGTCAACGCCGTTCAGGAGGGGCAGGTTCGCGTTGTAGGCCGCCGACCCAGGGCCGGGGGTTTGCAGAATGGCCCTCAGGGCGCGTAGCGCCTGCCCGGCCGTGAGGCCCAGATGCTCGAAGTTCTCAGGCTGGCAGGATGCCGCCACCGACCTGACTCCACAGATTGCGGCCTCAAGGGCCTCGCGCAGCATCCGTAGCCCGGGGGCCTGAACGCCGTCGTCGTTGGTGAGCAGTATCTGCATAAGTCCTCGGGGGATTGCGGACCCGCCCGCAAGGCCCTGCACCGATGCTACCTGAGCGCTGGGCCGAAGTCAACCGGTTCCTCGCGCCGAATGTGCGGACCCGTTCGCTCGGCTCCGGGGTGGGATATAATATGGGAGGGACGTTTTTGCTTCGGTTTTCGGGAAATGAAGCGTCAAACCAAAAAGATCGTCCGGCGGGACCCGATCTTCATCGTGATCGACCGGCTCAGGCGCACGGCGCGCCTGAGCGTGCTGTTCGTGGCACGTGAGATAGAGAGGGCCGTCCCGGAGCTGAAGAACTCGTTGATAAGTTACGTGCAGTGCCGACGCGACACCCCTGCCAAGGTCAGGAGCCTGCTGCGCCGGAGGGCCTACCCGCTCGTGCGCTCGGTGGACCCGCACTTGCTGTCATGGCGGGGCCTCGCCGTCAGGCTCTCATGGGCGGTCGTGGCGGCGGTGATGGCCTTCACGCTCTACGGCGTGCTCTCGCCCAAGAGCGCCATTGCGAGCGTGGCCCGGCTCTTCGCGCCGGCGGCCGATATCCTCGCCCCGACCCGCACGCGCATCGTAGAGGTGGAGCCCGGGGACGTTACCATGCTGCGGGGCCAGCCGCTTGCCGTGCGCGCCCGGATCGGCGGCCTGCGTGCAAAGGGAGAGACCCCGGAGCGGGTGGCGCTGCTGTGGGACGGGCTGACGTTCAGCGACCGGACCGTCGTGCTCGCCGAAGGCAAGGACGACTGGTGGGTCGCCGAGCTGCCGGCCGTGCTCGAAAGCGGCACGTACCGGGTCGTGGCCGGGGATGCCTGCAGCAAGCGCTATCGCATCGACGTCAACCCCAGGCCCGCAGTGACCGCCGTGCGATGCAGGCTCAGCCCGCCCGCATATACCGGCTTGCCGGTGAGGACGATTGACGACGGGAACCTCGACGTGCCAGCGCGCACGAGGATCGAGCTAACCGCGATGACGTCCCTTCCCGCAAGGGAAGGCTATCTGGAGAGGGCCTCGGGGGGGCGGATCTGGATGAAGAGTCTGGCCTCCGCAAACGCGCTCAGCGCCGAGTTCGAGGCCACCCGGTCCGATTCCTACCAGATTCTCTTCGAGACGAATTGCTACGACAGGACGCCCGATCCGCAACGGTTCTCGTTCCGCACCGAGGCCCCCGTGACCTACCGCATCGTGTGCCGGGCGGACGGTGTGCCGGAGGCGCGGATCCTTGAGCCCGCGAACGTGCTGCGGGTCGAGCCCGATGCGATCCTGGATGTGGCCTACGAGGCGGGGGACGATTATGGGTTGGTCGCGCTGGCGCTGCGCCACAAGGTCGATGGCGCGGGGGGAGGCCGAATCCCACTGCCGGTCGAGGCCGGTGCGCGCAAGGCGGCGGCCAGCCTCCGGTGGGAGCTGGAAGGCCTGAGCCTGCGGGCGGGCAACGTGGTGGAGTACCACGTGGAGGCCACGGACAACTGGCCGGACGGGCCGCACGTGGGGACCTCGACGCCGCCACACAGGTTTCTGGTCGGGCCCGGGGAACCGGGCGGGAAGGCACAGGCGGGGGATCAGGGTCAGCCGTCCGGGCAGGCCCCGAAGGCTCAGGAGCCGGCGCCCGGCGAGGCGAAACGGGATGGTGATACCGGCGACCGGGACGGCGCAGGCGGCAAGACCGGGGAGCCGCCCGCGGACGCTTCTGACAAGGGAGCCGAAAAGAAGAAACTTTCCTTTGCCGAGCGCATCGCCCGCGCCTATCAGCGTGAGTTTCCAAAGGACGGCGGCGAAGGCGACAAAACGGGCGAGGGTTCAGACGGCGGGGGGGGCAGCAAAGCGGGCGAGGGCGCAGACGGTGGAGAGAGGGGTGAGGCGGCCGGGAATGGCGGGGCCGTGGGCGCGTCTTACGAGTCCGTAATCGGAACGGCCGCACAAGACCAGACCGGCGCACACGGTCGCGCGGATGAGGGCGAAATGGCCTTGAGCGAGGCCGACCTGAAGGAGCTTCTCGAAGCGATGGCGCAGCGGCTCGATGATGGCTCCCTGCCCGAGGAGATACCAACCGATCTGGCGATGAGCCGCGAGGAGCTGAAGCGGAACCTCGCCGAGCAACTGGAACTTCTGGCCGAACGCCGGCCCGCTGAGGGCGGTGAGTCCGGGACGTCTCCCGGGGGCGCGCCGACCCCGGTCGGGTGTTGGGGCCAGGGAGTGGAGCCGACGAGGATATGAGCGTGCAGGACGCCGCCGGAAAGGCGGACAAGGACGAACTTAAGAGCCGGTTCGAGGACGCCTCGGGCCGGGCAAACCCGCGTTACCGCGAGGCGGTAAACGCATACTACGAGAGGCTTTCGAGGGGCGAATGAAGGAACCGCTTAAGCTGCGCCGTTACCTGACGCATTTCCAGAGCCACAACCTCCCGCAGGTGTTCGCTGACGTGGCGGTGGTGGGGAGCGGCGTGGCGGGGTTGAGCGCCGCGCTGGAGGCGGCGGAGCACTGCGACGTTATCGTGGTGACCAAGGCCGATCTGAAGGCCGGCTGCACGAGCCAGGCCCAAGGCGGCATAGCGGGCGCGTTGGCCCCCGGCGACACGCCCGCGCAGCACCTCGAGGATACCGTGAGCGTGGGTGCCGGGCTGTGCGACGAAGATGCGGTGAAGATTCTGGCCGACGAGGCCCCGCAGCGGCTCACGCAGCTCATCGACTTGGGCGTGCGGTTCGACCGGGACGGAGAGGAACTTGCCTTCGCGCGCGAAGGCGGCCACCGGCGTGCGCGGATCCTGCACGCCAACGGAGATGCTACGGGGGTGGCCGTCGAAGACGTGCTGGCCTCGAAGGTTCTGGCGCATCCGTCTATCCGGGTCATGGAACACTGCTTTGCGATGGACCTCCTGACCTCCGACGGTGTCTGCAAGGGGGTGCTTGTCTCAGACGCGGCGCTAGGGGCGACGATCGTGCGGGCAAGGCAGACGATCCTGGCCAACGGGGGCAGCGGGCGGCTCTTCCGCGAGACGACCAACCCGGAGGTCGCCACAGGCGACGGCCTGGCCATGGCTTACCGGGCCGGGGCGGCGCTGCGGGACCTGGAGTTCTTCCAGTTCCACCCCACGGCCCTCTACGTGGCGGGGGCGTCCCGGTGCCTGATTAGCGAGGCACTGCGGGGCGATGGCGCGGTGCTTCGCAACCGCAACGGGGAGAGGTTCATGACACGCTACCACCCCGACGCCGAGCTGGCCCCGCGTGACACGGTCAGCCGCGGCATCGTGCAGGAGATGAAACGCACCGGCCACACCTGCGTTTACGTGGACATCACCGACAGGTCGCGCGCGTATCTGGAGCGGCGCTTCCCGACGATTGCGGGCCTATGCGACCGGTTCGACCTGGACGTGGCCGAGGACCTGATCCCCGTGCGGCCGGCCGCGCACTACCAGATCGGCGGGGTGACGGTGGACGCGATGGGCCGCAGCAACATCGCCGGCCTGCTGGCCTGCGGGGAGGTTGCCTGCACTGGCGTGCACGGGGCCAACCGGCTGGGCAGCAACTCGCTCCTGGAGGGCCTTGTGTTCGGGCGGCGGTCCGGCGCGGCCGCGACGCAGGAATGCGCCGCAGGGCTGGAAGAGCTGCCGCCCGCAGAGGTCGTCAGCGCGCCCTACGAACCCGTCTACGGCAACCTGAACATCGAGGACGTCGCGAGCTCCCTGCGCAGCCTGATGTGGCGCAGCATGGGCGTTGAGCGCGACGGGCGCGGCATGGACGAGGTCATGGGGATGATCACGTTCTGGTGCCGCTACGTGGCCGGCAGGGAGTTCGGTCGGCCGGTGGGTTGGGAGCTGCAGAACATGCTCACCGCGGCGCGCCTGATGGTCACCGCAGCGCGCGAGCGCGAGGAGTCCCGCGGGGCCCACTACCGCTCCGACTTCCCCGAAACTTCCGAAGCCTGGCGCCGCCACATCGTCATCACCAATGCCCGCGACGACGTGCAGTAAGCTGCGGGGACGCCCCGCCCTTCACCGAGCCAGCGGCGGCGCCCGAGAATTCGTTTTCAGGGGCACTTTCCGCAAAGATTGCGCTTGACGGACTCCCCCAGGGGGGTACACGGAAACTGACCCCCTCCCCGAGAATTGATCCAGTAGTTGTGAGAGAATCCGGAGGTCTGTAGAGGCAGG
>CAZHPE010000055.1:0-16240 GCA_964534775.1 uncultured candidatus Brocadiaceae bacterium | reverse complement strand
GCTGCGGTGGACGTGGTCGATGACGATCCGCCGGGCGGCGCGGATGTGGGTTATACGGTCCGGCCCGCCGCGGAGGGCCTCGACGGAGTAGTAGGCATGCATCGCGCCGAACAGCAGCATTGCGCCGCACCAGGCGATCGCGAGCGCCTTCCGTGCGCGGGGGCCGCAGGGCCTCAGCAAGAACACGGGAACGAAGGCGAGGAAAGGCCACGCGGCGGCAAGGTACTTCGCCCCCATGGCGTGCTTTGGACTTTTGGCCATGAGGTAGAGCAGAATCACCACGCCGGCGATGGAGCCGAAGAACCAGAGCACCGCCGCGCCGCACCACTCGACACCCTGCAGGTAGGCCCGGAGAGTCCTGCCGCTCCGGCGCCAGGCAACCGCCGCACACACCGCCAGTGCCGCCAGCAGAGCCGTCAGGATTGCCAGCGCCTTGCGCCCCAGGACGAAGAACGCGGCCAGCGCCCTTGCGGTCTTCTCGAGCCTGAAGTTGAACTGCTCAAGGCTCCATGCGGTATTGTGCCTCTTGATGTGCCTGAAGGATTCGACGAAACCCGGATGCAACACGGCAAACAGCAGGGAGCCGCCCGCTATGCAGCAGAGGGCCGCCACAAGCCGCCGCCGGTCGCTGCGGACCAGGCGAGCGAACACGTAGACGACGGCGCTCGCAATCACGAGCGCGAAATGGTAGTGCGTCAGCGCGCCGGCTGCGGCGCTGGCTGCCAGCAGGGCGTGGTCCCACCAGCGCAGGCGCCGGGATGCGTCGGCGTACCGAACCGCCTGCCAGACGAAGGCCACCGTGCACAGGGCCAGCAGGTCGTACTGCCGTGCCTGAAACGACACCCGCACGACGATCGGGCTCAGGGCCCACAGGAAAGCCACCACGCTGGCCTCAAAGGGATCGCCCAGCACCGTCCGGGCAAGTCCGAACACGAGGAGCGTCGTCGCCATGGCGACGAGGATGTTGAGGCTTGTGCCGGTCCAAAGGCCGGTTCCCCACAGCCACGCCCACACGTTCAGCAGCCAGAAGTAAAGCGGCGGATGGATGTCGTGACTGGAGAGCGAGCGCGAGATTGTGCGGAAGATAAAGGGCCGTTCGGTCCGCAGCAAGCCCTTCCACTCCCTGGCCTCGACCCACCGGGCGAACGGCGGCGCGCCACGCTTGATCTCCTTCCATTGCGTCTGGTTGCCGGCGGCGCAGAGGTAGCTGATGGCGGCGGCTTCACCGACCGTCCTCTTGCCGCTGATACCCCAACACCGCACGGCGCCTGCCAGCACGGCGGCAAAACACACGATCACGACGGCAGTGCGCATAGGATCACCACCCCCCAGCCCGGTAGGGGCGTCACCTTCCCAGGGCAGTCCGGGCCGACGGCGCCACGTTGTCCCCGCGCGGGCTTACCCGATCAGGATAAAGCGAGATTTGGGCGTGCGGCAGATTGGGCAGCGCTCGGGCGCCTCGCCCGCGAAGGTATTGCCGCATACCGGGCAGACGTTCATCTCGTTCTCGGGCAGATCGCTGCCCTCCGCGAGGGTCCGGCCGGCCTCCTGGTAGAGCCCGTGGTGGATCTTCTCCACCTGGTTGGCGTAGTCGAAGGACTCGCGTGCGCCATTGTCACCGTCCTTCCCGGCCTGCTCAAGGAACTCCGGATACATCTCCTCAAACTCAGCCGCTTCGCCCGCCGCAGCCGCCTCCAGGTTTTCCTTCGTGGTCTTCACGCTGCCCATCACGTCCAGGTGGTTGTGGGCGTGGATGGTCTCCGCTGCCGCAGCGGCCCGAAAGAGCCGGGCTATTCCTGGGAGCTTGTCCGCGTCGGCCTTCTTGCTGAAGGCGAGATACTTGCGGTTGGCCTGGCTTTCACCCGCGAATGCAGCTTTCAGATTCTCATCGGTCTGGCTCATTTGCTCCCCTCCTGAATACCGAGTTGTGTACACAAACGGAACGTCTTCCTTAAACCCAATCATACCAGAGAAGCACCAAGCGGCCAAATCCCGGTGGCCGGGAAAGCCTGGTTTCGCGGCGAACGTGCATGGGCATCGAGACGGTTCGCAGGTGATCTTGGTTCGTGCGCTCTGCACCGCCGCATCCGCATGCGCAATGTGGCGCTCGGCCCCCGGCCCGTGTAGAATAGGGGCTCCGGGCGCACACTGGTATTGCGGGGTTTGCCTGGAGCTTCGCATCAGCGAGAGGAAGACGCATTCATGGGAAAGTCATACGACTATGACGTGGTCGTGATCGGCGGCGGACCGGGCGGTTATGCGGCCGCCATCCGCGCCTCGCAGCTCGGCGCCAGGGCGGCCTGTGTGGAGAAGGAGCACCTCGGCGGCGTTTGCACGAACGTCGGATGCATTCCGACGAAGGTCCTGGCCCACGCGGCGCGCTTCATGCGCGAGGCCCGGAGGGCGGGCGAATTGGGCGTCCGGCTCGGCGGCGTGGAGTTGGACTACCCGCTGCTCGTCGAGTGCCGCGAGGCCGTCACGAAAAAGCTCCGCGGGGGCATTGAATTTCTGCTGGGCTCGAACCAGGTGGAGGTCATACGCGGCGCGGCTGCCTTCGAGGACGCCCATACGATCGCGGTCGATGGCGGGGGCGGGAGCGAAAGAGTCTCAGTCATAGCCGAGAAGGTAATGATCGCGACCGGGTCGATGCCGATGGAACTCCCCGTGGCCCCGTTCGACGAAGATGCCATCATCAGCAGCCGGGGCGCGCTCGGCCTGAGGGAGCTTCCCGGCTCTCTGATAATCGTGGGCGGCGGCTACATCGGGTGCGAGTTCGCCAGCATCTTCTCGGCCTTCGGCGTCGATCTGACGATCGTGGAACTCAAGGACCGCCTGCTGCCCGAGATGGATGCCGATTGCAGCCGCGAGGTTACGCGCGAGCTCAAGAAGGCCGGAGCGAAGATACTCACGGGCACGACCCTCGAGGGGATCGAGAAACAGGACGGCGGCGTGGTGGCCTCGCTCTCCGGCGGGAAGCTGGTGCAGGCCGAGAAGGCGCTCATCTGCGTCGGGCGGCGCCCCATGTGGGAAGGGCTGGACATCGAAGGGATCGGCATAAAGACCGGCGGCCGCGGCGAGATCGTGGTCAACGGGCACATGCAGACATCAGTACCTCATATCTACGCCATCGGCGACGTCGCCGGCGGCATCCTTCTGGCCCACGTGGCGAGCCACGAGGGCCTGGCGGCGGCCGCTCACGCCACCGGCAATATCAGCGCTGAGGTGAGCTACCGGGTGGTGCCGGCCTGCGCGTTCACGTTCCCGCAGATCGGCGTGGTCGGTATGACCGAGGAGCAGGCGCGTGAGGCCGTCGGCGAAGTGACCGTGAAGAAGTTTCCGATGCGCGCGCTCGGTATGGCGCACGTGAGCGACATGACCGAAGGGTTCGTAAAGCTGGTCTGCGACGGCAATTCGGGCGAGGTTCTCGGCGTGCAGATCGCCAGCGCCGAGGCGAGCAACCTGATAGCCGAGGCGGCCCTGGCCATGCAACTGGAAATGACGGCCGAGGAGCTTGCGGAGACGATCCACGCCCACCCGACCATGCCCGAGAGCATGCGCGAGGCCGCCGAAGGCATCCTCGGAATGCCGATCGACTGGATGGGGTGAGAGTGCACGCACGGGATATGGAACGGAAGGCGCACATGAACGGCCCGGCCCGCAGGATGCTGACTGTAATCGGCCCGGTGCGCATGGCGTACAACGATGCCTTCGCGCTGCAGAAGCGTCTGGTCGAGCGCGTGCTGGCCTCCGAGGGCCGCGAAAATCTCCTCGTCCTGATCGAGCATCCTGCGATCATCACCATCGGCCGGTCCGGCAGCGAGGCCCAGGTCCTGGCCGACGGCGAGTTGCTGCGGGAACAGGGAGTTGCCGTGGTAAGGACCAACCGGGGCGGCAAGGCGACCCTGCACAGCCCCGGCCAGCTCGTCGCCTATCCGGTCATCGACCTCAAGGCCAGGGGCAGCGACCTGCACCGCTACTTGCGCGAGTTGGAAAAGTGGCTCGTCCGCCTGTTGGAAGGCTATGGAATCCGGGCCGACGTCGAGGCGTCGCGCACCGGCGTGTGGGCGGGCGGCGGAAAGATCGCGTCGATCGGCATTGCCGTGCGGCGCTGGGTTGCCTACCACGGCGTGGCCCTGAACGTGAGCACGGATCTGGAGCTGTTCGAGTTGATCGTCCCGTGCGGGCTGGAGGGCGTGCGGATGACCTCCATGGCGGAACTTTTTCGTTCGGGGAAGGTCGCGGGGTCCGCACCGGAGTTTGCCGAGGTTGCGGAGCGAGCGGCGGCGCTGTTCGCCGAGGAGTTCGGGTTCGCAGGGGTCGTTCGGCAAGCTCGCGCGGAGGCGGGGATCGCATGAAGGCAAGCGCTAAGAAGTTCCCCCCGTGGATCAAGAAGAGGATCGGGGATCGGGGCGCGGCTGAGCCCGTGCTGCGGGCCCTGCGCGAGTTGGACCTTGCCACCGTGTGCCAGGAAGCCCACTGCCCGAACATGTGCGAGTGCTTCGCGCGCGGGACGGCGACATTTATGATACTGGGCCGGCAGTGCACGCGCCGGTGCACGTTCTGCGCGGTAGAGAAAGGGTTGCCGACGCCGCCCGACCGCGAGGAGCCGGGGCGGGTGGCGGAGGCCGCCCACCGGCTGGGGCTGCGGCACGTGGTGGTCACGAGCGTGACGCGCGACGACCTGCCCGACGGCGGCAGCGAGCAGTTCGCGCGCACCGTTCGGGCCGTTCACGAGTGCTGCGGCGCCACCGTCGAGGTGCTGACGCCGGACTTCCGGGGCCGCTCCGAGGACATAGATAGGGTGGTGTCAGCCGGGCCGGAAGTGTACAATCACAACGTCGAGACCGTGCCGCGGCTTTATGCCGAGGTGCGGCCCGAAGCCGATTACGCCCGCTCGCTCGGTCAGGTGGAACGCGTGGCGGCCGGGGGGCCGATCGGCAAGAGCGGCCTGATGCTCGGGCTGGGCGAGTCGCAGGAGGAGGTGATGGGCGTGCTGGAGGACTTGCGCCGGGTCGGGTGCGCGGCCGTGACGCTGGGCCAGTACCTGCAGCCTTCGCCGCGGCACCATCCGGTCGTGGATTTCATCCGGCCGGCGCAGTTCGCACACTACGAGCAGGCCGCCCGCGAGATGGGTTTCGACGGCGTGGCCAGTCAGCCGTTTGCGCGCAGCAGCTACCAGGCCGGCAGAATGACGGCCGAGATGCTGGCGGGGCAAGAATGAGGACGTAGGGGCGCGGCATGCCGTGCCCGCCGAAACCAGGGACGAGGAGGAACAGATGGAACATAGGGTGGAATTGCCTCCGTTGGGCGATGACGCTCCCGATGAGGCGGAGGTTTCTTTCTGGTACGTGGCGCCCGGCGAAGAGGTCGAGGCTGGGGCCGACCTGCTGGAGATGATAACGGACAAAGCGGCCTTCACCGTACCGAGCCCCGTGGCGGGCACCGTGAAGGAGTTGCTGGCCGAGGAGGGCGAGAAGGTGAAGGTCGGCCAGGGGATCGTGGTGATCGAAGGCTAGCGTGGAGGGCTTGCGGGCGGATGGCGCTTATGCGTATTCCCGGTCAGGAACGTGCGGTGGCGCGACTCGAAGCGGCGCTGCGCTGCGGCAGGACCAGCCACGCCTACTTGCTCGTCGGGCCGGCGGGTGTGGGGCGGCTGGACCTTGCGCGCGAGCTGGCCGCTGCGCTGCTGTGCCGGGAGGGCGAAGCCGGCAAGTGCGGCCGGTGCGAAAGCTGCCGGGCCCTGGCCGCGGGCATGCATCCGGATTACGAAGAGGTGGGCGTGCCGGAGGGTGCCCAGAAGATCGGCATCGACCAGATCCGGCGGCCTCCCGTCAAGCCTTCGGCTCCTCCGGCCATACAGGACAAGGCCGCCCTCAAGCCCGTGATTTCGCCGCGACGCGTCTTCGTGGTCTGCGGGGCCGAGAAGATGAGTATCGAGGCGGCCAACTGCTTCCTGAAGACGCTCGAAGAGCCGCCCGGCGGGGCGTGCTTCATCCTGATCACTACCAGCCTGTGGGATCTGCCCGAGACGATAGTGAGCCGCTGCCAGGTGGTGAAACTCGCCGGCTTGCCGGCGGTCTTGGTGCAGGAATTGCTTAGTACAGATGGCGTGTCGCAGGATGACGCATGGTGGCTGGCCCACAGGACTTGGGGAAGCCCAGGGCTTGCCCGCGCTTTCGCCCAGATGGGCCTGCCCGCCCTTAACCATGAGCTGGCTGGGGCCGTGCTCGAGCCGGGGCCGGATGGCGTCATGCGGCTCACGGACCGGCTATGCGAGCAGGCGGGCAGGGGCGAGGAGGCGCGCCGACCTTCGAGGCCGCTCGTCCAGGAATTGCTGGAGGGCCTCGTCCTGCTATACCGCGATGCGGCCGTCATCTCCGTTGCGGGGGACGAGGTTGAGTTGTGCAACACCGGCCTTCGAGAACCCATAGAAGCGTTCGCCGCGCGGTGTTCGGCGGATTTATTGATCGACTGCGCGGACAGGGTCCTGGATACCATAGACCGCATCGGCGGCAATGCCAACATCACGCTGGCCCTGGACAACCTCTTCGCCGCTCTGGCGCGGCCGACGGCGCCGCAGGCATGAGCGCGTCCGCCGCGCGGCACTCGATATATGCTGAAGAAAGGACGTGTAGAGGCGATGAAGAGACACGCGGCTTCCTCCCTGGCATGGATAGGTGCCGTGCTCGTCTTGCTGGCGACCCAGGTCGCAGCGGCAGGCGTTGCGGCGGCCCCGACCATCCGCCCGCCGATTCAGGGCGACCAGTTCGTGCCCGATGTCAATCGTGAGGATGTCGTCCGGGTGCTCGCACGATACGAGGTGGTGTTCGCGATGGGAGTGTTGGTCGTCGTCGCGACCATGCTCCTCCTGCTATACAAACGCTACTATTCCACGTACCTTCCGCGCGCACGGTTTCGCCCGCCTGCAACGGCCAGGGTCGGGGCCCCTGTCTTGGCCATCTACGGGCTGGTGTGTGGCCTGGGGGGGCTCTTAGCCCTGTCCGGCAACGCCATGGCAATTGAGCAGGCAGCGGCCCTCCCGGCCTCATGCCTGGTAGTCGGCGGGCTGGCCTTGACCGGGCTGGGCCTGCTCGTTCCGTTCGGCAACCGCGTGGCGGGGGTCTTGCTTGTGGCGCTGCTTGCGGCGGACTTCGCCATCAACATCCGCTGGGCCGCCGGCAGCCTCGAATCCATCTGGCAGATGCCGGTGCGCGTGTGGTGCGGGGCGGGTATCGGGCTGCTGGCGATATTGCTCGGTAGCGGCCGTGTTCCAGCGCTGGGGCCGCCGCAAGGCGAAGGCGCGCGACGTTCACCGTCTGGCCGGCCCGCGCTAGACTCGCTATGACTCCCGAGGCAGTTCATTTTCTGGAGAATGGTCCGCCTATAGGGGCGTGAGGCATGAGGGGCAAAGTCGTTACCATCGCGTCCGTGAAGTGCACCGTCGACACGCAGCAGGGGGCCTACGAGTGCGATGCGCGGCGCCGGCTGATCGACAGCGATACCGGCGAGAGCAAGCCCCTGACGGTGGGCGATGACGTGGAGTTCGACCCCACCGGCCCCGCCGAGGGTGTGGTAACCCGCGTGCTGCCCCGCCGCACCAGGCTCTCGCGTGCCCGCGTGCGCGGCGGGGCGGATGACCGGCGCGTCGAGCACGTCATAGTCGCCAACGTCGACCAACTTCTGATAGTCTGCTCCGTCCGCGAACCACCGTTCACCGTCGGCATCATCGACCGCTACATCATCGCCGGGGATGCGGGCGGCCTGGAGCCGGCCATCTGCATCAACAAGATCGACTTCGCCGAAGCTCCCGCGGAATACGAAGACATCGCGGCACTCTACCGCGGCCTCGACTTCCCGGTCGTGGCCACCAGCACGGTCGCCGGCTCGGGAATCCAGGAGCTCCGGGCCCTGCTCGCGGGCAAGAGCACGGTGTTCGCCGGGCACAGCGGCGTGGGGAAGTCTTCGCTTCTGAACGCGCTCCAGCCTGGCCTCGAGCTCAAGACGGGGTCGGTGGGGGTCTGGAAGGGGCAGCACTGCACCGAGCGGGTATCGCTCCTGAAGCTCGACGGTGGCGGTTACGTGGTCGACACGCCCGGCATCAGGGAGTTCTCGCTCTGGGACATCGAGCGCTCGGACGTGGCGCAGTTCTTCCCGGCGATCTGGGACCTGTCTCACGAGTGCCGGCTGCCCGACTGCGCCCACACGCACGAGCCCGGCTGCGCGGTGAAGGCGGCGCTGGAGCGGGGCGAGCTTCCGCTCATGCGCTACGAGAGCTACGTGGGCATCCTGGAGTCCATCGAAGCGCCGGAAGCCCCGCGCGAGAGCGACGTCGACCGGCCCGAGGAGCAGATCGTAAAGAAGAAGCGCCGCCCGAGCCGCCGCGCCCTCAAGGAGCGCCGGAGAATGCGCTGGGACGAAGAGTTGGACGAGGCGTAACCACCCTCACCCGTCCCGTATGAGGGTGAGGACGTGGAGGATTTGGGACGGGAGAATATTGACAGACTGTTGTCGCAGGCATAGACTCACACTTCAACTGAAGGAATCTCGTTGGTGGGATGTCATGTGGGGAATCTCGGGGCATGAGTGAAATAGTCCGCGTGCGGCGTTGGGGCCGGCTTGCTTGTGCGGCGGTTGCCTTAGCGTGCATAAGCGCTTGTTGCACGAATAGAGTGGCTCGACTTGGCCGTTTCTGGGAAGCCCCCGGTGAAGTATTGCGCGTTGCGTCCGATGACGAAACGGACGTGCTGACGATTGATTACCAGGCGACGGTGTATGAAGAGGAAGGCGCCACGCGCCACGCGAATGTGAAGAGAAGGTTGCGCATTCCTTACGGCCGTTTGGACCTTTTCTATCAGTGCTCGATAGATTGCAGTTCTCTCTGCCGTTGCTCACTATGAGACGGCGTGCTTGGTGGCGAGATCACCCGCATTTCGTTCTGCGCGGCACGATCCGGCGCCGGTCCTCTGACCAGCCGCCGGCGCCTGGATTCCGCTATCATCGCGGGGCCACAGTCAGGTGTGAGCGACATGAGACGGCACGTGACAGGTCGGCCACAGCGCGACCCGATGCCGGCCGTTTGGGTAGAGAGATAGGCTTGCTTCTTTGAGGAGAGCAGGGCAATGACTGCAACTCCCGTCCCGCAGGAGGTGGCGTGGACTCGACGGGTGCCGGTTCGCTACGAGGCGGATGTCGCCGTGCTGGGCGGCGGCATTGCGGGCGCCTGCGCGGCTTGCGCTGCGGCCGCGTCGGGCGCGTCCGTGGTGTTGGTCGAGCGGTTCGCGGTGACGGGCGGCGTGATGACCTCGGGGGGGGTCGGCAACTTCTGCGGCGACATGACGGGGCAGGGCGAGGTGTTCGATGAGATCATCGCTGCCCTCCTCGCGTTCCACGCGACCGAACCTGGCGAGACGATCTTTGACCACGAGATCCTCGCCGTCGTGTTACAAGAACTCCTGCTGCGTCGCGGGGTCAAGCTGCTCCTGCACACGCGTTTCGTGGACGTTCGCCTCAGAGGGCGCCGCATCGCTGAGTGCCTGTTATGCGGCGCTTCCGGCCTCGAGGCGCTGAGGGCAGCGCAGTTCATAGACACCACCGGCGAGGGACAGGTGGCGCACGCCGCCGGGTTCAGCACGATGAAGGGCCGCCCCGAAGATGGCCTTCAACTGCCGATGTCCGTGATGTTCTTCGTCCGCGAGATGACCGATCCGGTCGTTCCGCAGCTGCCCGACGGATGGTTCGAGCCGGTGAGCAAGGCGGACGATTTGCCCATGACCAGCCTCTGGCCCAACGGTCCCTGTGAGAAGGCGATCAAGGTCAAGATTCCGATGTTTGATTCGGCCGACACGGAAAACATGACGGCCGCCGAGATTCGCGCCCGCAGGCGCATGTTCGAGGTTCTCGATTTCTACCAGCGCATCGAGAAGCGGCCGTGGCGATTCGATCATTGCTCCCCCATCATCGGCATCCGCGAGGGACGCCGCATTGCGGGCGACTACGTGCTGACGGTGGAGGACCTTCGCGCGGGGCGGACGTTCGATGACGCCGTGGCGCGCGGCAGCTATGTGCTTGACGCGCACGCGCCCGACGACGACAAGCGGACCATGGTGCTGACCAAGGAGCAGATGGAAGTCCCGCCGTACCAGATTCCGTACCGATCTTTTGTGGCCAGGGACGGCGAGAACCTGATGATGGCGGGCCGGTGCTTCTCGGCGGACCAGCTGGCACTTTCCTCGGCGCGCGTGGCGACGACGTGCGCCATGATGGGCCAGGCAACCGGGATAGCCGCAGCCCTGGCCGCGCGGCGAGGCTGCGACCCCCGCGCGCTGGACGTGCAGGAGGTGCGCAGGACAGTCGAGGAACGCGGCGCGGCACTGTCAGTCTGACGGTTTGCCCTGTCCGCCCGGCGGCAGTTCGGTGTCCCGCCGCTCAGCGCGGGAATATGTCAGCATGTCGTCCCCGCCGTCGCGGACCACGCCCCTGCCTGAAACATTCTCTCTTGGGGAGTTCCCTCAGCCCACGTCGCCGGCAGCGTACTGCCCCCGACTTGTTCCAGTGCTATATCCAACGCCCGATCCAGGAGCTGATGCTCCCCGAGGCTTTCACCATGATGAGGGGCTTCTGACACGCGCGCGCCACCGCTATCGGCACGGAACTCCTTGTGAACTGGTAGAGACGGGGCTTCCGCGTGCAGCCAAGCACCACGAGGTCGTGTTCTTCCGTCTTGTCAAGGATTGCCTGAGCCACGCCGGGGCTGCTGACTGTGATAGCTTCCACACACTCCATGGGAACGTGCAACCGGTGCTGATGTCTATCTATGAATCTCTGGACGTCGAATTGCCTGTTGTTGGTGCTTACAGTCAGCACAACCAATCTACCGTCCTCTTTGGCCGCAAGAACGCTGGCAACTTCCAGGGCGAGCGCGCCGTTCGGCCCACCGGCAACGGGTACGAGAACGCTCTTGAACTCCCGGTTGCCGCCGCAATCCTTAAGGATCACAACATCGCACCCTGATCGCTCGACAACGGGATCGACAGTGCTGCCAAGGTCGAACAAATGTGTTCTTGGTTTCCCATGCCATCCCATTATGAGCATGTCTATGTGCTTTTCGCGGACCGCACTGGTGATACCGCGCGCGATGTTGCGGCAGTATCTGAGGCTCGAACTGATAGGGAAGGGACGCGCAAGATACAGCATGGCTTCCACGATGCCTTCCTTACCGTCCTGCATGTACCTGCCAGCGTCTCGCAGCGGAACCTGGGCGGGAACCGGCACCATGTGCAGCAGCTCGACCCTTGCGTTCTTCGCCCGCCCGAACTTGTAGGTGTTACGCACGAGCTCGATTGCGTTCTCGGGGTTTGCCACTGCTACCATTATGCGGTGCTCATCGCCCTCAGGCGCCTTGGCTTCTTCCAAGACCAGTATTTCATCTTCCGTCGTTGTGGCGCGTGCCTTCCCATAGAAATAGTAAACCCCAAGGCCGGCGCATATCCACCCCGGCGCGATGATCCACGCCACCCAGCTCATGTGCACCAGCCATGCCGCGAGCAAGGCCTGGAAGAAGATTGCTATCAAAGGGAACAAGGGAAACAACGGCGTCAGGAAACCGTACTCCAACTCGTCTCCCATGTGTCGGCGTATCTTTATCACGCACACGTTTACCAGGAAGAACAACAGCAGGAACATCATGCTTGCGCTCGAAGCCACGTCCATCGTCGGAAGGAACGACGCCACCACCAGCAGCATTACGCCGGTCGCCAGCAATGCGATCCAGGGAGTCTTGCGTTTCCTGGAGGTCTTCGCGAGTGCTGTGGGCAAGAGGCGGTCTCGCCCGAGGGCGTAGGACACCCTTACGGCGGAGAATATTGTGGCGTTCAGCGCGGAAGTCGCCGCAAAGATCACGGCTAGGGTCAAGAGCAGATCGCCCATGGGCATAAGGCGGGAAACTGCTTCGCCGAAGCCCTTCTCCCTGAACTGACCAATCCATTCCCACGGGGCGCCTTCCACGCCGGGGGACCCCGCCTTCACGGCGACCACCGATGCAAAGGCAACGATCACGTAGGTAACTGTGACGACGTAGACGGAGTACAACATCGCCTTCGGAAGGTTCCTCTTCGGGTCGATGGCCTCGTCACCGGCTTGGGCAATTACCTCGAACCCTTCGAACGCCACATAAGTGAAGCCCATTGTGACGATGAGTCGCGACCACCCGGAGGGCAGGAACGGTTTGAAGTTCTGGAGTCGGGAAGGATCTCTTGCGGCGACAAAGATGCCGACAATGCCGATGATGGCGAGGAATATTATCTGGCCGAGAGTGAAGAAGGCGCCGACTTTGCCGGTTTCAGACACGCCGTGGTAGTTGATGTATAGGAAAAGGCCAGCTACCAGCGCCGCCGCGATTTTTTCCGCGAGCTGCGTGTGGCCTTGGGCGAAACCGAGAAGACCCAGGTGCTCCAGATAACGCAGAGTGTAGATGGCAAGCGTAAGCGCATACATGCTCCCGGCGACGGTCGAGGCAAACCACTCGATCCAACCTGCCAGGAAGCTCGTGCCGCGACCGAACGCGAGCCGCGCGAAGTTGTATGCCCCGCCCGCGCGCGGAATGGCTGAGCATAGCTCCGCGTAGGACATTGCGGTGAAGAGCGCTATTACGCCGTTGAGCGCGAAAGTGAGGACGACACCGCCGGGCCCGACGTCGTAAATGGCGTTGCCGATGCCGAGGAATACTCCCGCACCGATCATCATCCCTATGCCCATCATGGTGATCTGGAACAGGGTGAGTTCGCGGGAGAGTTCCGACGGGAGGGGCTGCTTATGTGCCACCGGGCGGTTCCTTGCGGATCTCACGGACTGAACCGAAGCCGCGCCGGGCTATCCGCGCGACCGACTTCCGGCTCCACACCAGCAGATACGTAATCAGGCCCAGCGCGCCCACGATCAGGACGCACCCGATTATGGCATCCGTTTCCATGGGAGCAGTCCGCAGCTATCAGAGTGGGGATTTGCGAGATCGAATGCTCGCCTGCCAGACCCGTGCCGTCGGACGACAAGCCTACCCCATCGGTCCGCCCATTTCAAGCTCACGCCGGGTGCGCGGAGACCATGGTCATCGGGGTGCCCAGTACTGGCACCCCGAACGCCCTGCCATGGGGCCACCGTGGCCTTGCGGTGGCCCTCCCGTGGCGCGCCCAGCGACCGTCTGTGGCATGGGTCGACTCACCCGCTGCGGCTGCGCTCGAGGGTGTCGGTGAGGCGGGCGATGAGGCGCTGCTTTTCGGCGTCGCTGAAGCTGAGGATGCCCTGGAGGGCGTCGCCGATGTGGGGGATGTATTTCTCGATGTACTGGCGCTTGCGCATCTCATCGGCGTGCCGCCGGCGCCGGCTCAAGAAGGCGCGCAGCTTCCGGGCGCATTCCTGCAGGGCTAGCGATGTCTCCTTTGCGATCTCCGGGTAGTCCGCGACGGCCTCCTTGCTCTCACTGGTGAACGGCACCCATGGGCTGGCCACGTGCACGAGGAGCATCAGCGGCCCCACCGGCAGCGCCCCGGTGGGCTGCTCCACGCTATACTGCCGCCAGTTGAGGGACTGAACGCTCTGGGTGATGACGCACCCGCCGGTCTGATAGAGCAGTGGCACCCGGTTGGCAAACCGCATCAGGCGCGCGGGCCTGTCCGCTGGCAGCTTGCCTCCGTAGGCGAGACCCGCCTCGACTAGGAACGGTATGCCCCGGTAGACGGTAGGCGAGCGCGTGACGCAATGGTAGAAGTCCGCCTCGACATTGGCCTTCAGCCCGGCCAGTATCTGCTCCTCGCCGATGGGGGAGATGCAGTCAAGCGGCGGGTTGCGCAGCCGGGTCTTGCGCATGGCCGTAAGCAGCGCATCGGCCTCACGCCGGGCTATGGCGCGCGGCCGCTCGTTGGGCCGGAGCTCGGCGGCCTCGCATATCTCGCTCGCATTGGCCCCGCTGACGCGGGAGAAATCACCGTGCAGAAACGCGAGCAGTGAGCGTGCTTTGGTCTCATGGAGCATCCGGATCAACATGCCTAGTTCGATCCCGTGCGGGTGCGGTTTTATCTCCTTCGGGTCGTGCGGCAGCAGGTCCGAGGCGCGCTCGTATCGCTCGACCTTTCCCTGGGGCGGCTGGTAGATGAGGGTCACGTGCGGGTTGGCTATGGCGGTCTGTCGCAGGTATTCCTCGACGCTCCACTTACCCCGCTGGTATTGGGCCTCAAGCTCGATCTGCACGGACGCGCCCGTGTGCTCGTTCCAATCGACCGTGTCCTCCTTGAGGATCTTCGGCTCGTTGCTGCGGGTGTCGATGATGACCTCGAAGTAGTGGGCCTTGCCTTCCTTGCGGGTTTTCGACTTTATGACTACCGGCTGCCCGGTGGTCAGGTGCCCGTACATGCCCGCCGCGCTGATGCCGATTCCCTGCTGGCCGCGGCTCATCTTGAGGCGGTGGAACTTGCTGCCGTATAGGAGCTTGCCGAAGATACGGCCGACCTGGCGCCGCACGATGCCCGGCCCGTTGTCTTCCACGATCACGCGGAACCGGTCCTCGCGCTCGGTGGGCTCGACCTTCACGCTGACACTCGGCAGCTCACCCGCCTCCTCACAGGCATCCAGCGCGTTGTCGACCGCCTCCTTGACCGTGGTCAACAGGGCACGCTTGGGGTTGTCAAACCCGAGCAGATGGCGGTTCTTGGTGAAGAACTCGCTGATGCTGATCTCGCGCAAGTCTTTGGCCATCTCGCTGGCGGAAGCCTTGGCTCGCACAGGCTTTGCCGCGCCGCGCTTCGCGGCGGGGGCGCGGACGACCCTCGACGAGGCGGGCGGGGCGGGGGCGGAAGCGTCGCGGCGGCGTGCTGCATCAGCGCCCTCGTCGTCGGAGATTTTCTCCTGCCAAAGCGAAGCCTGAGCGGAGGATTTGCCGCCCTTGCCGCTGCTACTATCTCTCTTTACCATGGGCCGTGCCGAAGCAACTAACTCTCTTGTGTCACGCGCGTTACGGCAACGCAAGTGGGATCCTGCGCCGCGTTGCACCGTAGTACGCCAAGGCCTTCAGGATACCGAAAAGCCGCTGCCGGTTTCAACGCCTTTGCGCTTGACCCTACAATATATTTGCTCTACCCTCCTTGGGTCGACCATATCTGGCACCTCCGGGTGCGAAGCCGCCGCTCAATATATTGGCGGAAACCATGAGAAGAATCGCCGTTCTGAACCAGAAAGGCGGCGTCGGGAAAACGACGACGGTCGTGAACCTGGGCGCTTGCCTGGCCGAACTTGGGCATCGGGCGCTCCTTGTGGACATGGACCCCCAGGCGAACATGTCCATGCACTTGGGCCTGGAGGCTAAAGGGCGCGAGCCGAGCGTCTACACGTTCCTGCGGGGCGAGGATGGGCCGTCGGACGTAGTTCGGGCAACCGCGCTGGAGGGCCTCCACGCGATCGCGGCGCACATCGACTTGGCCGGGCTCGAGGTGGAACTTTCGGACATGCCCGGCAGCAGGGAGACCCGACTGCGCGATGCTCTGGCGGGCCTCGCGGATGGCTTCGACTACATGCTGGTGGACTGTCCGCCGTCGCTAGGGCTGCTGACGCTCAACGTGATGTGCGCGGTGGATGAGCTTTTCATCCCGCTGCAAACGGAGTTCTTCGCCCTCCAGGGGCTCGGACGGCTTACGAGCACCGTCGAGCTGGTGCGTTCCCGGCTCAACCCGGCCCTGGAGATCACGGGCATAATCGCATGCATGTTCGATGTGCGCACGTCCCTGGCCACTGAGGTGCTTCAGGACATTCGGACGCACTTTGGCGACAGGGTGTTTGCAACGGTCATACGCAAGAACGTACGGCTGGCGGAAGCGCCGAGTTTCGGACTCCCCATAACAGCTTATGACAGAAGATGTTACGGCACGGAAGATTACCGTTCGCTGGCCCGCGAAGTGCTCGCCATGGCGGGCGTGAGGGCGCCCGCGGCGGTCGTGGACGATGCCGCTCCCCCGCTTCCGGGCGCTGAGGCGACGGAAGCGACAGCGCCTGGCGAGGCCGACGGGCATCAGGACAGCACGCAGGAAGAGCCGCCGCTTGGCGCCGAGTCGACCGCCCAGCCTGAGTGTCCAGTGAGGGCCGCGGCCATGGAGGCCGCGACGCAGGTCACGCAGACTCCGTCGCCCCAGGCCGCCGCGCACGCTGACGGCCAAACGGCTCGTGAGGCCCCCGCCTCGCCGTCGGGCGGCGAGACCGA
>CAZHPE010000054.1:0-16408 GCA_964534775.1 uncultured candidatus Brocadiaceae bacterium | reverse complement strand
ACACTGCGAACCGTCGGCAGAAAGGCCTGACCGACATTGGAAAATAGAGAATGTCAGTTTACGGTAATAAACCTCAATTGTACCCGCACAATGGGTTCGGTCAATAGGTAAACTTCCTGCCGACGAAGGGTCTATCAGCGCCGGCCGCCCGCCACAATACAGCTGTATGGGCGGAGTGTGGCCCGTCTCCCGGACGGCCCGCTCCCTGTCCCGCGGAATCCGGGCCTGTGTGCCGCGGAAGATCTGGGGCTTGTTTCCGCGGCCCGATCGATGATAGCATAGAAGTATCCCTCCCGGAGTAACGGCATGAGAATCAGAACGCGTATCTTCGTTGTTCTCCTTGGGCTTGTGGCGGTTGGGACGGGCGTGGCCGTCAAAGCATGGCAACACTACACCAATCCGTCCTACCTCAGGGGCGAGTTCGAGCGCCGTTTCGCCGACGCCTTTCATGGGCAGCTCCATGTAGGCGGCGTGTCCATCTCGCCCTGGGGCCGGATCACGGCGGAGGACGTCGAGATAATTCCACCCGGCGGCGTGGAGCCCATAGTAAGGTGCGGGGGCATCGCCGTCGACCTGGACCGGGTCCAGCTTCTGCGCGGCCGCCCCGTGCCGCGGCGCGTTGTGCTGCAGCACGTTGAGTTGCGCCTCGAGGCCATCGATGGAGGCTGCCGATGGAACCTGGAGACCCTCCGCCGGCCCGGTGGTGCCGCGTTTGGCGGTGGCGAAGGGCTTCTTCGCGATGGCCTGATCCTTCAGAGTGCATCGGTCAGCCTCCGCATGGACCCCGCCGGCCCGGGAGCGGGCGAGTTCAAGCTCGACGGGGTGCACCTGGACCTGCGGCCGGACCCAACAGTCGAGGGGGCCTGGGTGCTGCGCGGCCAAGTGAGCCAGGGTACCCTGGAGGGAACCGTGCTGTCGGGGCAGGTTATGAGCTCCCTGGCGGGTCTGGGCTTGCAACTGGAGATCGACTGCCCCGAGCTCTGGGCCGATGAGGAGTTTATCAAGAGCATACCCGTCGTCGGAGGAAGCCTGTGGCGGGACTTTCAGCCATCCGGCCCGATGGCGCTGCATGCTTTCCTGCGGGCGGGCGGCACGCACGGCGCCCTGAGGATGCGGGGACGCGTGGGTCTGGGAGGCGTAACGATGTGGGTCGAGAAGTTTTCCCCCGTGCCCATATCGACAGTGTTCGGCACGGTGGAGTTCCAGGACAACAAGCTATTCCTGCGCGATCTGACGGGGATGGTGCGGCCGACCGACCTGGGCATTGACCCGGCCAGTTGCGTGGCGCCGACGGTGACGGCGAGCGGAACCTATGACTTCGGGCAGGGAAGCAACCAGACGACCGTGCTGATTCGGGACCTGCCGGTCTCTCGGCGCACGCTTGAGGCCGTCCCCAGGGCAGGGGAGAGCATCTGGAAGGCGCTTGCGCCGGGCGGCACCGCAGACGTGACCATGCGCATCAGCAACCCCCCCGGGCCGGGTGACACGAGCAGCGTCGTGACAGTGCGGCTCAAGGACGGCACCATCCGGCCCTCGAACCTGCTGCCTTTGAAGTCCCTGACGGGCATGATAGAGGTGAGGGACGGGCGGGCGAGCTTCACGGAGATGGCCGGCATGCTGGACGTTAAAGCCCTGGGACTGGCAGGGCAGGAGGACGTATCGGCCAGTGTGGACCTGTCCGGCTACTACGACGTTCGGGCTAGGCACTTGGAGGTTGACTTCCACGTCCGCGGCATGCCCATTTGCCGGCGCACCGTGGAGCTGCTCCCCAAGGCTGGCCCAGACCTGTGGCAGGCGTTGCAGCCGGCGGGGCGATGCGACCTTTCGGCGCACGCATCGGTTCCGTCCGGCGGGCCGGTGCGCTACCACTGTGTGCTGAGCCTGCGCGGCGCGAAGGTGTTGATGCGAGAGTTTCCCCTCGGGGTGGAGGGCCTGACCGGCGAAGTGACGGTGGACAACGAAAGCGTGCAATTTAGCAATGTCCGCGGGACTGTCCCGCAGCGTGGGGCCGTCGGCGGTGGAGGGCACCTGGAACTGAGCGGGCTGTACGATCCGAGCGGCGAGCGCACGCGCCTGAAGGTGGAGGTGCGCAATCTCAAGGCGGAAGATGAGCTGGTCAAAGCCCTGCCGGGGTCCGGAGAGCGAATCTGGGCGCTGCTGCACCCGCAGGGCTATTTGGACGCCACCCTAGTCGTCAGCGCGGGCGGCCAGGGTCGCAAGTTGGCCACCTCCGGCGCAGTGAGCATTCGTTCCGGCAGTGCCCTGCCCGCCTTCTTCCCAATACCCCTGGAGAACGTGGCCGGCACTTTCTACCTTACGGAGAGCACGCTGCAATTCGACGGACTCAGCGGCCGCCTGGTGAGCGAGGGTGATGGCGCTGAGAGCGGGGCCGATTCGTTTGGCTACATGACCTTGCGCGGGACGATGGACCTTGAGTCCGAGAAGGGTGCCTTTCAGGTTGAAGTCTCCAACATCTACCTCGCACGCAGCCTCGTCGAAAGCATCCCGAGCGTCGGAAAGACCCTTTGGCGGATCGCCCGGCCGCGGGGCGAGGTGAGCCTGAGCGGGAGGGCGATCTACGATGCGGCCAAGCCTCGCCCGTTGTCGTTCTTCATCGACGCCCAGCTCAAGAACGTCTCCATCGAGTTCGGCGATCCGCCTTTGCACGCGGAGGCGATGAGTGGGCACATCCTGCTCACCGAGCGACAGGCCGTCACGAGTTCGGTAGACGGTCGGCTGGCCTCCGGCTGGTTCAATGCCGCGGCGGTCGCCGACTTCGACCCGGACGGGAAGACCGTGAGCTATAATGGCACCGTGGAGCTGCGCCACGCCCGACTCGAGACCCTCTGGTCGGAACTGACCGGCAAGGAGCAGGCGCTGGGCGGCCTCCTCTCGGGCGTAATGGAGCTGAAGGGGCGCGCGGGAGAAGATGAGTCCCGTAGCGGTTCCGGCGTGCTGGTGCTGAAGGACGGTCGGGTGGGGTCGGCGCCTTTCTTCATTGCCGTGCTGGACGTGCTGCACCTGAGCGCGCCCGGAAAGGGCGCCTTCGATGAGGGGCAGATGCACTTCCGTCTGGAAGGTGACAAGGCGCAGATCGAGGACTTCCGTCTGGCCAGCAACGGCCTGGAACTGACCGGCTACGGCACGATCGGCCCGCGTCCGGGCCGGGAGCTGGACCTAGTCATCGTGGCCGGCACGGTGGCGAATCCAAAGAAGACGATCTGGCTGATCTCCCTGCTGTTCAAGCCCATTCGCTGGGTGGTGGGGGGCATTGAACGGGAGCTGGTGAAGCTTCGCGTAACCGGCACGATCGATGCGCCCAAGTTCACTCCGATGATTCTGGCGCCGCTGGCGCATCCGCTGGGGAGCCTGCGGGACTTGCTGTTCGGGTCCCCCGAAAAGGAGCACAAGGAAGAGGGCCGCGAAGAGGGCGATTCCCGGGACACTGAATGAGCCGGCCGGGCGACAGTTGATCGCGAACCTGGGGCCCGCTTCCGGCGTCTAAGGCAGTGTACGAGGGCATGGGGTTGCCGGCAGGCCATCCGCCGGCGCCCGCGCCTTGTCGCAATGGGCTGGAAATCTGCGCGCGTTGCGCGTAAACTGGGTGTGCGCCGTCCTCGCGGGCGCCTCTGGCCCGGCCGCATCTACGAGTCGGCCCCACCGGGGGCGTCGCGAGCATGTCATAGCGTGTCACCATCTCCGTAAGCGGAATGATCCCACCTGGCTCTTGGGAGGGGAGACTGCAGTGCATTCGCATCACCACAGCTGGATAAGGCGGCATGGAACCCTCGTGCTGGCGGCGATTGTCGTGGCCGGCGTAATCGTGCTGGCCCTGAGGGCTCGTCGCCTGCCAGAGAACCCAGCGACGCAGAATTCAGCGACAGCGTCCGCTCCTGCCGCTGATGAAGCCGTGCTCCCGGAGCCCGAGTCGCAGAGCGTAGCGGTGGTTGTGCTGGAGGAGGGGTTTGAAAAGTCCGTGGGTGCGGGGGAAGACGGCCAGCCTGAAGCATTGATCAAGGGCGAGGAGGCAGTGGCCAAGAGGGCCGAGGGGCGCAGGGTCTACCTGATGAAGAAACCCCAGGTGATCTCCCTTGTGCCCGTGATGGACGGCCTCGGGGGGACACCGATGCGCAATGCCCGCCTCACCGCCGAGCGGGCGGAGTTCGACGAGAGCAAGGGCGTTGTGCGCCTGTTCGATGCCGTCACGCTCGAAGGCGAGGAGTTTGAGGTCGTTACGGACAGCGTGACCTACGCCATCGCGGACCGCAGTCTCCGCGGGGATGCGGGTGTGGAACTCAAGCAATTCCGCGTAGGCCAGGATGGTCTGGAGCGGCTGGCCATACACGTCACTGGCAGGGGGCTCGACGCAGACATCACGCTCAGGGACATCGAGATCCTTCACGAACCCGTCGCTAGGCTGCTTCAGGTTTCGGATGGTTTTCTCCAGGCCACCCGCCCGGAATTAGACCGTGCGGACGAGGCCCCAAGCGGGTCCCCCGACGAGGGTATTGAAGGGCAAGAAGTGGTCATCGTGGCCGAAGGGCCCATGACCTACCAGCATCTGGCGCAGAAGCTCCGGTTCGAGAACAAGGTGGTGTCCACCTACGGCGAGAGCAAGCTGGCGTGCGAGTCAATGGAGATAGTGTTGGACGCGGCCGGGGCCGAGGAGGATCTCCAGGCGAACAAGATCACGGCCGAGGAGAACGTGGTTTTCAGTCACAAGGACCAAGAGGCGCACGGCGACCGACTTGTGTGGCTGAACCTGAATCAGGCGGGAATCCTGACCGGCCGGCCGGCCCGTATCATTCAGCCCCAATTCCGGATTGAGACGAAAGAGCTGACCTTCTTCAAGGTGGACAAGCGCTTCGAGGGTAATGGGCCGGGCGAGTTGACCTACCTGCTGCCGGGAGCAGCCGAACCCTCGCCGTCGAATGCAGGCGTCGGAGCCGAGGATCGCGAACCCGCCCCTCCAATACCCCTCACGGCTCGGGGGTCGATCAAGGTCACGTGGCAGAAGAGCATGCGTTATGACGCGGTCGAAGGTGAGGCGATCTTCTCCGGGGAGGTGGTGGCCCAGGGAGGCAAGGACGACCTGCGATGCAAAGAGTTGGAACTGCGTTTCGACAAGGACGATCAGGGGGACCAAGTGCTCGGTACCGTTTCGGCCGTCGGCAACGTCCGAGGCGTGCAGACCATTGCGGGGGAGCAGCGTTTTGTCGAATGCGACCGGGCCGTCTGGAACTCCCCCACCGGTGCGGTGTCCCTGTGGGCTGATAAGGGGAAAGAGGTAACCGTCTCCTCCAAGGGCATGAGGCTCGTGGCGGCCAAGGCCGACTTCCAACCCGATGGCAAGATGCTCAAATGCGATGGCCCCGGCTCGCTGGCCCTGGCCGAAGACGACGGGACCGATGAAAGGCCCGACGCGGAGCCCATCGAGGTGCGCTGGTCCAGGTCCATGCTGTTCAGCGAAACCGGGAACCGCTATGCGGAGTTCGAGGGCCAGGTCACGGCCTTCCGACCGGGCGAGAAGATCAGCGCCGACCGCATGCGCGTGGGCTTCGACGCTGACATGAATGCCGCCAAGATCACCGCGACCGGCAATGCCGTGCTGGAGGTGCGCGGCCAGCCCGATATACCGGCTGGCGAGGCCGAAGAGAAGGAACCCGCCGAGGCGCCGAAAGGCCCGGCTGAAGCAGACGTTCTGTTTGCGATGCCGACCGTCCGTGGGGGCGCGACGCATTGGCGCCTCAGTGGAGATGAAATTGTCGGAGAGCCGGCGAAGGACCTCCTGCGGGTCCCCGGGCCGGGAGAACTGGAGGTACTGGGGGATGAGGCGGAGAGCGACGTCCTGCACTGGTCCGATCGCATGACCATCGACCTGGGCAAACTGTACGCGCAGTTCGAAGGCAAGGTTGATGGCGTGTTCTCGGGGTCGACCATCAGTTGCGACCGGGTGCTGCGCTTGGACTTCAATGAGGCCCATGAACTGCGTCACATCGACGCGAAGGGCAGTGTGAGCCTCCAGACCGTCGGCGAGGAGTCCTGGCAGCTCCTTGCCCAGGAGGCCGAGGCCATCTTCGCCGCCAAGAACGTGCTGGACCATATCATTGCCCGCGGCCAGGTCGACGTAAAGGACCAGGAACGCTCCCTTCTGACCGACACTTTGGTCCTTTATGTCGCCAGTCCCGCGGACGGGAAGGAGCCTGAGCTCGACCGGGCCGTAGCCACGGGCAACGTGAGCGTCCGCTATGACGAGAAGAACATAGAGGCCGACGGCGAGGAGTTGATGTGGAACGCCAAGGAGGAGAAGTACACGCTGAAAGGCAGCCCCGCCAGGGTCCGCAGCAGCGGCGCCACCTGGGAGGGTTTGGTGATCTACCTCGACCGGCCAAGCGGAGTCATGTCCATGCCCAGAGGAACGCGTCCCAGGACGAAGATGAAGACGCAATCCCCCTGAGAACGGACGGGGGACGGACCGTGCGTGTGGGTGCATGAGAGGCGCCGCGGGTCAGCCGCTATTGCGGCGAGGCGAATGGTTGCGCCTCCAGTGACCGGCGGAAGACTGCGCCCCGGGCAGCCCGTGTCTACCCCCATCTCGGGGCCCGCTCGCTGGAAGGATTTTGCTTGCGCGTTTTTCGGATCCTCTGGTAGAATCTCTATGTGCAGTGGCTGAAGCTCGCCCGGGGGCGGTCCTATTAGCGTCCCTCAGGGCAGGCGATGGCGGTTTGGGGCGTCGGGGCAGGCGCCTGGGAGAAGAGGGAAGGATCGTGGGCGATATGAGTAAGCTTGCCGCTGTGAAAGGGCCGCTGGCGGGCCACAGTTTCACTCTGAGCAAGGTCTCCACCATCGGCCGGGGTATGGAAGCAACCATCCGCCTCGACGAAATAACGGTCTCGCGCGAGCACGCCAGGCTCATCCAGGACGAGAGCAGGGGGGTAATCCTTGAGGACCTGCGCAGCGGCAACGGCACGTTCGTCAACGGTGTCAAGGTCACCAGCGCCCGCCTCCAGGACGGTGATACCGTCGCCATCGGGGAAAGCGTGCTGACGTTCCAATCCGAAGACGCAGACGTCAAGGCGCGAGTCCAGAGGATGGCCACGCTAACCCTGGAGGCGCAGGACAGCGACAGCTCGACGATGAAGACCCTGGACGTCGAAGCGGCTCACGCCCGGCACAATATCTCCGACGACAGCGCCATATCGGAACTCAACGTTACCAACAGGAGCCTTCAGATCCTTAACGAACTGTTCCGGAGCTTCGGTACGAAGCTCGACAAGGCGGAGCTCCTGGATGAGATAGTTGATACGCTGTTCGAGGTCTTTCCACGCACGCACAGAGCCTTCATCATCATGCGGGATGCCGACACAGGAGAACTGGCCCCCTGTGGGGTGCGTGTGAGGGGCCCAGAGTCCGACACCCAACTGAGCATGAGCAAGACGATCCTCGAGGTCGTGATGGACCAGAAGCTTGCGGTCTGGGCCAAGGATGCCATGAGCGACGGGCGCTTCCGCGAGAGCGAAAGCATCGTGAATATGCAGATGCGCAGCGTGATGTGCGCCCCGCTGATGACCGAGGCGGAGGTATTCGGTTTCGTCACGCTCGATACCCAGGAGATAAGCCCCAATTACAACGAGGACGGGCTGGCGCTGCTGGTTGGCATAGCTAACCAGGCGAGCCTGGCCATCGCCAATGCCCGGATGCACGCGGAACTGCTCACCCAGGAGCGCGTCAATCAGGACTTGCAAAACGCCAGCCGCATCCAGCACAGCTTCCTGCCCCAGAACCCGCCGCTGGTGCCGGGGTATGAGTTCGCCGACTGGTACTGTGCGGCGCTGGAGGTTGGGGGGGATTTCTATGATTTTATCAACATGCCGGACGGCAAGCTCGGCGTGGTAGTGGGGGACGTGAGCGGCAAGGGCATTCCGGCTGCCCTGATGATGGCCAAGACGGCGAGCCTCGTTCGGTTCGAGGCCGCCACCGGCCGCTCTCCTGGCGCAATCATGAAGGCGATTAACAAGTCCATGGCCGAAACAGAGACGAAATTGTTCGTAACCGTATTGCTGATGAGCGTGGACTGCGAGGCGAACGCTGTCGTGATGGCCAATGCCGGGCACCCGCTTCCAGTGCTGCGCCGGGGCGACGGCACGGTAGAGGCGATCACCTTCGAAAGCGGCTTTCCCGTCGGCCTAATGGATGACGCCGAGTTTCCGGAATACTCCATGCGGATCGAACCAGGCGACAGGCTGTGCCTCTTCACCGACGGCGTGACAGAGGCCATGAACGCGGCCCAGGAGCAATACGGCGAGACGCGGCTGGTCAGTGCAGTGGAGGGCGCAACGGCCAACGCCTACGAGATCGTCCAGGCAATCCAGAAATCGATAGCCCGGCACGTCGACGGAGCAAGTCAGAGCGACGACCTTACGCTGGTGTGCTTCGGGCCCTACGACGGCGCTGAGCCCGAGCTCGTGCTGCTGGCGGCCGAAGAATCCCAGAGTCTGGACGCATAGGAGCGCCAAGCCGTGCCGCAGGGACGATCGCAAGGTTTCCCCCCTGGTAGACCGTGTTGCCGGGGTTCCACGCCCCCCTGTGATGCACAACGCGTGCCCATCGCTCACGCCTTCCGGCCCATCGCACCGCCCAGCAAGCCGGCGTCGAACCCGCCCGGCGCTGATCCCTCGCTGGCGTACAGGTAGAGGGCCGCCTGGAAGATGCAGCGCAGCACCGACTGAACGAGCCCCAGCAGGACCAGGTAGATGACAGCCAGAGCAATCCCCGCAATTAGAGCCGCCTGCGACCCCGCCAGCGCCCCCAGCGCCACCGGCACGAGGGATAGCATCCCGAGCAACAGGAATATGATCCCGAAGGAGAAGTTCCCGATGAGCTGCTCTCCCCAGGTGTGCTTCAGCATCTGGGTGGAGCACTTCAAGGCCGTGAGCGGCCCCGCCTTCTCCACCACAAGGACAGGCACGGCCAGGAACGTCACCACCGTCCACGCCATGCCCAGAAGGCCGGCAATGATCGCGCCCACCGCCCTGGACCGGTCCTCTATCACGCGCAGGACCAGCCCGACCGTCGCGCTCACCAGGGCCCAGGCGAAGATCAGGTGAATGCGCGAGAACGCGGCCCTCATCCCATCCCCGACAGTTGGGTCGCCGCCCTTCATGCGGATCACAGCGCAGGCGACCACGGCGGAATTGAAGAAGAAGATGACGAAGTAGTTGCAGAGGTAAAACGCGCCCAGCACGACGTAGTAAAGAGCGTTGCCCGTGGCCTCGGCGCCCTCCTCTCCCCCCGCAACATCCAGCCCTCCGGCCGCAAAGATTGGCACGGCAAACGAGGTTATCACCAGGAGGCAGCATATGCCACTCAGCACGGGGAAGATCAGCAGCGCCTTGTCCTTGCGGAGCACGCGCCACGAGGCGCTCATCAGTGAGAACGTGTAAGAAAGCTTTCCGAACATGGCTGCGGCGTCCTCCCCTAAGGCCACAAGAAACCGCCAACGTAAGATTCCGCACCCTGCCCGCCGCAGGGCTGCGGTCGGTCTCTCTTCACTCGTGAAGATGTCACTCTCGCGTGCTCAGGTCAACACGGAAAGCGCGTCGCCGTGGCAAGGAAGTTGCAGGCGGGGAGTGTTGAGGGTATATTCTGGGGTTTGAATGAGCTTGATGCGGGAGGGGCAACAAGGTGGAGCAGGACGAACTACCGGTTCTGCGACAAATGTTGGTGGGACTTCGGCGGAAGCTGGCCGACAACGTCTCTCGCATTGAGACGGAGGCCCTCCGCACGGGTGGCGAGTCCGTCGGCGAGCTCTCGGACGCGCCACTGGAGCACTTGGCGGACCGCGGGTCCGAGAGCTTTGCCAAGGACCTGATGATCAGCATCCTTCAGAATAGCGAGGCTGAGGTCCACGACATCGACACCGCCCTCGTAAAGCTCGACGGTGGCACCTACGGGGCGTGCGAGACGTGCGCGGGGCAGATCGCCATGGGCAGGCTCAAAGCCCTTCCGTTCGCCCGCCTGTGCATAGAATGCAAGCAGGCAGAGGAGAGCAAGGCGCAGGAGGCCTGATGGGCCCCCGGCGCGTTCGTCCCCACCGGGGTTTATTTGCGCAGCGCAAACAGGAGGTGTGGGCAGGTGCCTTCAGGCCGGGGCTCAAAAATACTGAGCGGGCGACGGAGCTACTTCTGGGTGGCCGTGGCGGTTGTGGTGTCCCTCGACCAGCTCACGAAGTACATCTTCGTCCTGCCCGTCGGCCGGGCGAAGGACAAGATCGTCTTGGTGCCGGGCCTGTTGGAGTTCGTCAGCCAGCTCAACCGCCGAATGGCGTTCGGCATTGGGCCGAACAGTCCCGCCCTGTACATCGTCCTCACGGCGTTCGGTCTGGGGCTGATCGGCTGGTTCTTCGCGACCACCCCGCCGGAGCGGCTGCGTGCCCACCTAGCGCTGGGCTGCGTGGCGGGCGGGGCGGTGGGGAACCTCGTGGACAGGGTATTCCTGCCGGGAGTGCGGGACTTCATCAGCGTCTACGTGCCTTTTCTCCCCTGGCCCATCTTCAACCCCTGGCCCACCTTCAACATAGCGGACTCCGCAATCTGCATCGGGGTGGGGCTCTTGATCATTGAAGCGTTCTTCTCCAATCTCGAAAACGAACAGAGTCCGCCCGATGAGGCCACAGGTGAGGCGGGCGACAAGTCCGAGGCTCGTCGACCGGGCAAGTCCCGGAGAAGAAGCCGGCGCAAAGCGGCGAGGAACACATGAAGACGCCCATCCGACTGGCGGTGCTCCTGTCCGGCGGTGGCCGGACGCTCCAGAATCTTATCGACCGCGAGCGCGACGGCTCCCTGAACGCTACCGTGGTCAAGGTCATCGGCAGCCTGTCGAAAGCCTACGGCCTCGCGCGCGCGCGCGCCGCTGGCGTTCCCGCCATGGTGATTCGCCGCCGGGATTTCCCGGACACCGGGTCGTTCAGCGACGCCATAACGCGCGAGCTCGACGGGTGCCGGGCAGACTTGGTCGTGCTGGCGGGGTTCATGTGTTTCTGCCAGATCCCCGAGAGCTACGCCGGCCGCGTCATCAACGTTCATCCCGCGCTGCTGCCCTCGTTCGGAGGCCAGGGGTTTTTCGGCGAGCGCGTGCACACGGCCGTGCTCGAGCGGGGGTGCAAGGTAAGTGGCTGCACGGTGCACTTTGTCGACAACGTCTACGACCACGGCCCCATCATCGTGCAGAAGGCCGTAGAGGTGCTTGAGGGCGACGACCCGCACACGCTGGCGGCGCGCGTGTTCGAGAAGGAGCTGGAGGCGATGCCGGAGGCGGTCAACCTCTTCGCCGAGGGCCGCCTGAATGTCGAGGGCCTTCGCGTACGCATCCTTCCACCGCGAGAAAGCCGGTGATCCGCCTCAGACGGCCTCTGGCGAGTGATCTGCATAGGCCACGAGCACGTCGCGGCCGGCCTTTACCTTCTCGCCAACCTTCACGCGCGCCTCGGGTCCATCCGAGAGCGGAACGAACAGTTCGAGGCGGCTTCCGAACTTGACCATCCCGAACCGCTCGCCGCGTACAAGCGCGTCACCAGGACTCGCCGCGCACACGATACGCCGCGCGAGAAGCCCGGCGATCTGGTTCACAAGGATACTCCGGCCGTCCGGCATTCGGAGCCCGATGAAGTTATGCTCGTTCTCGGCCATCGAACGCTCGTCGCGGGCGTCGAAAAACTTACCGGGGAAATGTTGCACCATCTCGACCGTACCGCCAGCAGGCGCGCGATTGACGTGGCAGTTGAAGACCGACATGAACACCCCGACCCGAAGGGCCTTGCCCTCAAGGAAGACCGGCGCGTCGACCTCTTCAATATCGGCGACCGCGCCGTCGGCCGGGCTGAGCAACTCCCCGGGCCCAGCCTGGCAAGGGCGTTCGGGATTGCGAAAGAAACGGAGTAGGAACACCCATGCCCCCGCCGGCACGAGGGCCAGCGGCCATAGCACCCACGTGCACGCAAACCCCGCCGCCAGGCACAGCAGGCTACCCAGCACGATCTCGCGCGCGCCGTAGCGGGTCAGGGGAATCCTCATGGCGGGCAGTCTCGCCGAAACCCCTCCAGCATGTCAAGCCATGGCCGCTTCATCTCCCCGGTTTCGCGGATTCCCTGCGGCTCGCCTCCGTGCTCCGGGCGTGCGCGAGCGTGAAGCGTTGACTTTGCGGGCGCGTTCTGTGTATACATGACCGTGCAGGGTCGCGAGGTGCGGATGAAGCTGTCGGGAGGGCGACAAAGCGTGAAAACACTCGTGCGTAAATCCTTCTGGGTGCCCTTGATCATGGCCACCCTGGCAGCGGCGCTGTTGAGCCTGGAGGTCATGGATCGGCGCGCCATCCTCGTGGAACTGCGCCGCAGGCAGGCCGAGCTCTGGACGGGCGTCCAATCACTCGAGGACCGGAATGCCGCTCTCGAGGCTGAATGCCGCCGCCTGCTGACCAATGCCGGCGTGGAGCGCGTGGCGCGGGACTCGTACGGATTCGCTGCGCCGCGAGAGGTAGCCTACCCGTTCGTGGACGCGCATGAGAAACCCGCCCCGTCCGTGGCGCTTCCCGCGGCGTGCGACAGGTGGGACACCTGGCTGGGCAAGGGCGAGTATCCCTGGCGCCTTCCGGCGATGGTCTTCGCCGCGAGCATCCTTGTGCTGGGGGCGCTGGCGTGCCTGGAGGGGACGACGGGGAACAACGGCGCCCGCCGTCGGCAGCAACCGTAGCGACTCCCCCCCGCGTGCCGGTGGGCGATGTTCTCAGCGGGCCGGCGCTTGACGTTCCCCCCCCGGCCATGCGACACTCGTTGGGCGAATTGCTCCCTGCCCGAGGTGATGAAGCCATGGACGTAAAGAGATACGTGCAAGGCGTGGCGCGCGCCGCGCGCAAGGCCGCTTTCAGCATCGCGCCGGCCACCACGGCGCAGAAGAACTCCGTTCTGGAGCGGATGGCGCAGATCCTCCGGGACTCCGAGGACGAACTCAAAGAGAAGAACCGCCTCGACATCGAAGCCGCCAGGGAGGCCGGTCTATCGAAGGCGATGCTGGACCGCCTGGAACTCACCCACGAACGCATCGACGATATGGCACAGGGGCTGCAGATGATTGCAGGCCTCAAGGACCCCGTGGGACAGATCATAGACGGTTGGGTCCTGCCCAATGGGCTGAAGGTCCAGAAGGTCCGCGTACCGCTGGGCGTGATCTGCTTCATCTACGAGTCCCGGCCGAACGTCACGGCCGACGCCGCGGCCCTCTGCGTCAAGAGCGGCAACGCCTTGATCCTGCGGGGCGGCAAAGAGGCCCTCCAGTCCAATCTGGCCATCTATCGCGCGCTCGCCGCTGCGTGCGAGGCCGAGGGACTCGACCGCAATGTGGTGCAGCTCGTCGAGACCACAGACCGGGAGGCGGTCGCCGAGCTTCTGCACGCCGACGACTGGATTGACGTGGTCATCCCGCGGGGCGGCAAGGGCCTTATCCGGGCCGTCGTCGAAACCTCGACCATCCCCGTAATCAAGCATTACGAGGGCATCTGCCACACGTTCGTGGACGCGCGCTGCGACCTGGAGATGGCCGTGCAGGTCTGCGAGAACGCCAAGTGCCAGCGTCCCGGCGTCTGCAACGCCATGGAGACGATGCTGGTGCACGAGGGCGTTGCGAAGGAGTTCCTCGGGCGAATGGTGCCCATTCTCATGGAGAGGGGCGTGGAGTTGCGGGGGTGCGAGCGCACGCGCGAGATCGGGCGCGATATCGCGCCCGACATGGCCCCCGCTGCCGAGGAGGACTGGCGCACCGAGTACCTCGACATGATCCTCTCGGTCCGCGTGGTCGCAGACGTTGCCGAGGCGATCGAGCACATCAACACCCACGGATCGGGGCACAGCGACGCGATCCTCACCAACGATCACTCCAACGCCCAGCTCTTCCTTGGCCGCGTGGACTCGGCTGCCGTCTACGTGAACGCTTCGACCCGGTTCACCGACGGGGGGCAGTTCGGCCTCGGGGCCGAAATCGGCATCAGCACAAACAAGCTGCACGCCCGCGGCCCGATGGCGCTGGAGGAGCTGACCACCTACAAGTGGACCATCCTTGGCAGCGGGCAACTGCGGTCCTGACGGCAGCCGCCGGCAATCAGCCGTCAGCGACGGCCCGGCTCTGTCTGCGATGCTGAGTGCTCACTGCCCACGGCCACTGTTGCTTCTTGTTGCTTTGTCTTCTTTCGGCCTCGGATGGGCACGTAGCCGCTATCAACCACGAGTTTCTGGCCCTCCTCACTCAGGAGCCAGTCGCGAAGCTTCACCTCGGGGCTATCTGTGGCCGCGCCCTTTCTCGTGACCACATACACCTCGGTGGCAAGCGGACACTTGCGGCTGGCGATGATGGTCTCCGCGGTGGGCATGATGCCGTCTATGGCGATGAGCTTGTTGCCGGGATGCGGGCTCATGACGTGTTCGTAGTAATACACGGAATAGGCTATTGCATTGCGCCTGCTGGCAACCAAGTCGATGGGCCCAGCCATCCCCATCAGCATCCTGTCGGGGGTATCAATCATTTCGATCCCCTGCATGCCCAGCTCTTCCATCAGTTCCTGGCTGCCGGAATTTGGATTGCGTGTGAACGCTTCGATTGGTACGTCGCGGCCTCCCACCTCGTTCCAGTTCTTGACCTTGCCGGTGTAGATGGCGCGGATCTGCTCCAGCGTCAGCCCCTCGACGGGGTTGTCGACGTTTACCAGGAAGGCGAACGCACCCAGCGCAACGGGCCGTGCGTCGGATTTCACTCTCTTCCCTTGCGCTGCCTGCAGTTCATCCTCGGACGGTTTGCGGGCCACGAGGATCATCGCCGAGCTGCCACTGCTGAGGCTCACGTATGCGCCGTGCGTGCCATAATGCCGGGCCTTCGTCCTTGCAATATCATAGTACAGGGGGATTTGCCTGACATCGCTTTCCAGAGGCGGAACGACGCACACCGGGTTCTGCCCATCCGTGCGAAGAGCGCTAAACCCCATGTTAACTGCCCGGTGGACCGGGTCCGTCAGGCGGCGAAGCTCGGCAGGCAGGCCGATGGTGCGTGCAGCCAGCAGGTGGCCCAGAGGCCGCGTGGACGTGGAGCCATTCACTCCCGGGTAGTTCTCGGCCGTGACGCCAGGGACCTGGCCGACTGATGCGACTTCGGCCGTCGGCGAAGCGCCACGAATCCCCCCGGCCCTGAGAGCAAGAGTGAGGACGAACACGATCGGCACACAAACCGGCAAACCCATTCTGCGCGGCGACATGGCTGACCTCCTGTCCTTCGACCCAAACGGCACAGCCCCCGTCGGCGGCAGCGACTCGCTCATGCAGGTCAGCAGCGGACCAAGAGCCTTCGATGCGTCGAGCCCCCGTTTGCGTTATTATACCGACCGGAGGCCATTTAGGCGCTATGTTTTCGGAGGCGAGTCGGACGTATGAGGGTGATCAGCGGCACAGCGCGGGGAACGAAACTCAGGAGCTTGGAGCTTGAGCAATTGCGGCCGATGCTGGACAGGGTGAAGGAGGCGCTGTTCAACATTATCCGGGACCGGATCGAGGGGGCACGGGTGCTGGATGCCTTCGGCGGAATAGGGGCGCTCGGGATCGAGGCCCTGAGCCGCGGGGCGGCCCGGTGCGTCTTCGTCGAGCGGGACGCCAGACTGGTGCGGGTCCTGGAGCAGAATCTGGCGAAATGCCACGTGACAGACCAGGCGGACGTCATGCGGGGGGATTTTTTCTCGCTGCCCGCACTCTTTGCGCCACAGGACAGCGTGCCGACACAACTGGCTTTCTTCGACCCACCCTACGCGATGGTCGAAGACCCCAACCGCCGGGCCGCGCTGTTTGCGGCAATGGAAGAGATTGTGGGCTCATGGATCGAGCCCGGGGCACTGATGGTGCTGCATCACGCGCCGATGCCCCACGCGGTATGGCCGACGCGGGTGCTGGAATGCACGGACCGCCGCGTCTACGGGAAGAGTCAGCTAAGTTTCTTTCAAGTCCTTGAGGACGCTGCCGATGGGACGCGGTGATCCGATTGCGGTGGCGCATGTGCGCGCCCCGGCGAAGGTAAACCTCTACCTGGAGGTGCTCGGGCGGCGCCCGGACGGCTATCACGAGGTCCGCACCATCATGCAGGCTGTGAGCCTCTATGACGAGTTGAGCTTCACCGTGCGCGAGGATGGTCAAATATCACTCGAGGCGGAGGGCGAGGGCCTGCCGGGGCCGGATGAGAACCTGGTGGTGCGGGCCGCCCGACTGCTCAGGGAACGGACGGGATGTGCGCTGGGCGTGTCGATGACCCTGCGCAAGGGCATTCCCATCGCGGCGGGTCTGGGCGGAGGCAGCAGCGACTGCGCCGCAGCCCTGCGCACGCTCAAC
>CAZHPE010000053.1:0-16886 GCA_964534775.1 uncultured candidatus Brocadiaceae bacterium | reverse complement strand
CTCGAGTCTCGCCGCAGGCCTGGCGCAGCGCCTTCCAGAAGCCCAGCGCACCGTCCCTGAGCACCTCCGTCAACGAGTCCCAGGCCTCGGATGCTGGACCCGGCAGCTCCACAACCTTACCATCACTCATGGCGTTTCCACTCCTCCACCGTAAGGTGGGTGACCCGCGAAGTATCACCCAGGATACGCCACCTTCCCCTCCTTGCCTAAACACGACTTTCGGTTATAACTCCGCACGAACGGACACGAAGTCACATCCCCCGTCGGCGAGACGTAGACGATCAACTTTCTGACCAAGCAGCACGACGCCCGAAGTGTCGGTATCTCCGCGTGGACAAATGTGGGATGTTGCAGTGCCCGCACTCTGGCTTTTTCCTCTTCTGTCAGCAACTGTTCGGAGGCGTTTTCCCAACGGCCCGCAGCAACTGGGAAGATGATGTAAACCGACCACGCCCCAAGCCGCCTGCCCAGAGCGATGATCTTCTCCAGCCCGGCCGTGACGTTCCGCTTGGATGCATAGGTGAGGATCTCGCAGGGGATTCTGGATTCCCGGAGATTCCTGATGCCGTCGAGGTCTTTTCTTACGCGCCAAGCAGGCCCCGGAGCCTGTCATGGGTCTCGGGGTCGGCATCGTCAATCGATACGCCGCACGGGGTCAGGCCCGCCCTCTTCAGCCTCGAGACGAGTTCGCGGTCCAGGAGCAGGCCGTTCGTGCTTATCCGGGTCAGGAGCCCTATGTCATGGGCATGCCGCACGAGTTCCACTATGTCCTCGCGCAGCGGCGGCTCACCCCCGGAGAAAGCAACCTGCAGCACCCCCAACCGCCTTGCTTGGTCGAGCACGGACTTGATTTCCCGCGTTGTCAGCTCATCCCACTGGCCTGCGCTACGTCCGTGTGCGTAGCAATGGATGCAGTTGCACTGGCACCTGAACGTGGGGGCAAGGGTCATGAAGCGCGGGACGCTCTGACCCATCGTCAGGCGGCACACGTGCGAAAAAAAGCCCCCGCCATGCCCGAACCGACCGATTAGAATGATACAATCACAAAGTTCTGTACATCGAACTTGCCGACCCGTTGGTCGACGGGAAATGTTCATTCAGAAACGTCATCTGCGTTGCCCGTAAATAGCTCGGGAGGGCCAACATCTCCCGCTGGAACGTGCGAGGAGTTTCTGCGCGCCGCAGGAGCAGATGCTACCGCTTCAGACGCGGCAAAGCAAGGGCCTCCTGCCGTCGAGCCAAGCCCTGGGTCTGACGGTGTTCCTGAGACGAGAGCCCGCCATCGATTGCACCGCCGCCCGCACCGTGGTAGTATCTCGGTATCAGGAGGGTTAATGGATCGAGGAAACGTCAGGACGGCCGGTCGAAAAGATCTCACTGCATGGATCGAGCAGACTGTCTCGGAGCTCGTGCTGGGGGCTCCGGAGAACCTCTTGCGCGACTTCGACGGACAGCCCATCTTCGGCGCGCCGCTCGTCGGCGTAGCAGACGGGGACGACCCCCTGTTCGAGACGTTCCGGAGCGTCGTCGGCCCCGACCACCTGCTTCCTCGGGTGGTTCTGCGGCACCAATCCCCCGCCGATGCAGCACCTGTACAGGTGCGGGTGATCGCATGGGCCCTCCCTTTTACGCAGGTGATCCGCCGGTCAAATCAGGGCTCGGGCCTGCCGTCCAGACTCTATTCTCTGGCGCGCTGCAACGGCGGGGCGCTGAATCACGAGGTGCGCCGTCGCCTCGCAGAAATGTTGCACGAGCACGGCTACGCCGCAGTGGCACCGGTCCTGACGGAAGAGTATGACGCGCATCGCTCCCCGGCGCATACTTTCAGCTCGGCGTGGTCCGAGCGCCATGTGGCTTATGCCGCCGGGCTGGGCCAGTTCGGCCTGAACGGGTGCCTGATCACGCCGCTGGGGGCGAGCGTTCGCTTGGGCAGCGTCGTTACGAACCTGCTGATTGAACCCACGCGCAGAACCTGTGAGGATCATCGCGCGCTGTGTCTCCAGACGGGCGGCCGGGCCTGCGGCCGCTGTATTGACAGGTGCCCGGTCGGCGCGATATCCGAGACCGGCCTTGACAAGTCGAAGTGCTACGGGATGAGGCAGACCGTCCGCGGGCGGTTCCTGGAGGCCTACACGCGCACCCTCCACATGCTGCCCGCCCCGGTTGGGGGCCGGGCAAGTGGTTATTCGCTGGGCTGCGCGCTCTGCCAGTGCGGGGTTCCGTGCGAGGGAGGTTTCCCCCGGGTTTACCCTGGGGCGAAAGGACGGGAATGCTTGACATAAAGCTCAAACTCAAGCCGGGGCACACCAGCGAACGGTCTTGGCTGGAGCCTTCGCCGCTGCGTCAGCTTTTCTGGAACTCGACCTACGCATGCAACTACCGCTGCGCCGTGTGCTTTGCCGATGCAGGGCCCAGCGATCCCGACGAGCTCACGACCGAGGAAGCCAAAGAGATGGCCTGCCGCGCGCGCGGGGCTGGCGTGCAGGACATCATCATTTCGGGCGGCGAACCCTTCATGCGCCAGGGCATGGTCGAGATCCTCGCGCACATGGGCCAGCTGGGCATCACGGCGCGCATCGCCTCCAACGGCAGCATGCTGACCGACGAACTCCTGGGGCGGTTGCGTGAGGAAAGCCTGACAAAATCGTTTCAGATCAGCCTGGATACCCTGGACCCGGACCTTTATGGTCGAATCCACGGCGTGCCTGCCGATAGCCTCTCCTTCGCCCTCGAGGCGGTGCGGCGGACGCAGGAGCACGGCTTCCACACGACGGTCTCCGTCCGGCTCACGCCCGAAACGCTGCCCGGGATCCCCGACCTCCTGGACCGGGCGTGCGCCGAAGGATGGGCTACCGTCACCGTCCACTGCCCCGTGCATACGCGGCGGGCAGATAGCGCGTTTGCCCAGGATGCGGACGTCCTCACCATCCTGGAACCCGCCTTCGATCACTTCGCCATGTTGCCGGAGCGCTGGCTGGTCGAGACCTACATCCCCTGGGCGCAATACCACCCCGTGATGAAGCGGCTGGCCGGGCAGATCAGGGTCGTTCACCTGGGGTGCCGCGCGGGGCGGGACCGCCTCACCGTTAACCCCACGGGGTGGATATCCTCTTGCGTGTGTCTGGACGTGCCGGCGGCTTACGTGGGGAACATTCGGCAAGATGACCTGCTCGATGTATTCCGCAACGCGCCCATCTGCCAGATGATGCGCCGCCCGCAAGAGCACGGGATATGCGTGGACTGCCCGAAAGTTGCGACGTGCGGGGGCGGGTGTCGGGCTGCCGCTTACGCGCTTACAGGGCGCATCGATGGCCGGGACGGTTCATGCCCCATCAGGCAGCGTGAACCGGCAGCTTCGAAGGCTGATACCCATGCCAGTTCCTGAGCAGGGTTCCCTCTGGGACCAGATGGTCAGCGAGACCATCTGGGGCAAGCGGGGCGTGGTCAAGACGATAACCCTCTCGCTTCCGCTCGCGGTGATGCTCTCAATCGACCGTCCCGGCGGCAGGCAGGTAACATGGATAGCGTGCCTTGAGTTGTTCGTAGCGGTCGGCTGCTGGTGCCTGGCCTGCATCCTGGCCAACGACCTGACCGACCGGGAAGCGGATCGCTCCGTAGGCAAGCAACGCTGGATATCACGCCTGCCCGCCGGCGCAGGCGTCTTGGCGGTGACTATAGTAGTCGGGCTGGGCGTCCTGAGCCTCCGGCTCGGTGGCGGGGGCCGGCTTGCCCTGGGCTCTTATCTGGCAGCAACGGCCCTGGGTGTGCTCTACTCGCTCCGGCCCGTGCGCCTCAAAGTCCGCGGGCTCCTCGGCCCGCTGGCATACAGCTCCGCCGTCACGCTGGCCTTCGTGGCAGTACCGTGGGCATGGCTTGAGGCGGGGTGGCCCGCCCTAGCAGTGGTGGCCCTCGCGGTGCTGCTGGACAAGTGGGTCAATCTGCATTTCCACCAGGTCATCGACTGCGAAGCGGACCGCAGCAGCGGCATGCGGACGTATGCCGCCCTGGCAGGCCCCGACCGCGCGCGGCGCTCGCTCAAGTGGGCCGCCGCACTGGCCTCCTTGAGCATGCTTGGCGTGCTCGCCTTCGTGACGCTCTCGGTGCCCACATTGCGACACCCCATCGCCGGGACCGGTGCGGTGGTGGCCCTTGCGGTCGCGAAATACGCAGGGCTCGTCCGCCGGCGCCCCGACAGGGCCTCGGCGCTCCTGCGGGAGTTGCCCCCAACGTATTTGGGACTGACCTACGCCGTGCTTCGCATCCTGCCCCTCGTGCTGCTGGCCCGCCTGGCCGTCGAGGAAGCGACCATGTGGAGCGTGTTCGGCATAGTTGCCCTGCTGCTGGCAATGGAGTCCTGGCACGTCTTTCGATATCGCTACGAGTGACAATCCGGGCGCCGGTCATTCCTCCCCGGGGGCCGGAAGCTCGAAGATGCGGATGTACTTCGTTTCATGCACCAGGCACTTCCCGCCCTCGCGCACCGTGAGGTCTTCTGCGACGCGATTGAGCCGCCTGTCCAGCTTTGACCACTCGCGCATACGCCGTTTGACGGCCAGGTGAGTTATCCCGCGCTCGTGCAGACCGCGCAGGAAAGCCTCCATGTCGGGCCCCCCGGGGAAAGGGACCGGCACAACCTTCGCAGGCCGCCCGTAGAGGGCAACGACCACCTCCCGGAAGCGCCAGAACGCAATCACAACGGGAGCCTCGTCTTGGGCGACCGCCCACCGGGCCACAGCCCGCGGAGACCCGGTCAGGTAGACCCCGCCGATGGCCTCCCGGCACATCTGCCAGCTCTCCGGCACCTCTGCGACCCCGCTGGCCACCCCCCACGAAAGAAGCACCGCGGTGCCAGCCCAAGCTACGCGACCGCGGAATCGTCCGCCCCACCGGTCGATGCGTCTGAACCATCCCCATCGCCCGGGCCTCGGGAACTCCTCACTGATATGACCGAGGCCATCAATCCCGTCGGCGAGATAACCCAGAATCAACGGCAGAACCGGCACCCAGAAACGTGCCCCCTGAGAGGCCGGCCAGAGCAGCACCATGGCGCTGTAGCCGCAGAAAGAATAGTCAGTGAAACCGGGCTTCCGCAGCCGCCGCACGAGGCCCAGAAGTCCCAAGGGCACCAGGACCACCGCCCACATGGTCGCGCCCGTTTGGCCTCCCACCCGGAAGACGGCCCAAGCGCCGTTACGAACCTGCCGCGGCATCGTCTTGGACTCCATGGACACCAGCCGGGCCAACCTTCGCAGCGATACACGCGGTTGGCGCCCCATCACCCTCCACCTGACGAAGTCCCCGTATGACGCTGTTCTCGCCTGGCATTCGGTCTCCGGCCACGCCAGCCAGCCGACCAGGACCGGACATGCGATGAGCAGCACGGCGGCGGCGAACACGATGCAGCGCCGGGCGTCCCGTCGCCACGGGCTCGGCCTGAGTAACCAGATAAGTGCGACCGGAAAGAAGACAACACCTGCGGTGCGCGTCAGCACCCCCAGAGCCATGGCCACAGCCGAGAGCGCCGCCATCGGCCAGCTGAGCCGCTCGGCCCGCCAATAGCGGTTGCCCGCGGCCAGGAAGACGATCGCAAAGAACATGAATGGTATGTCCGACCGCAGCTTGACGCAGTAGCGCAAGAACGACGGGGACACCGCCACAAGCACGGCCAGCACCATCAATTCCCTGCCCTTGTAACGCTGCGACAAGAGCCAGTAGGCGCCCAGCATCGCCCCAAGACCGCACAGCGCGACGATGAGTTTCTCAGGCCGGTAGTTGTGCCTCCCTGGAGACGTCACGGCGCTTAACATGAGGGAGAAGCCGGGCGGATAACCCCGGCAGGACCGGCCTTCAAGGGTGTAGCCACGTCCCTCCACGATGGAGCGCGCCAGCTCGATGTGGATGGCGCTATCCGGGTTCATGTCAAAACAAGGGCTCAGTTGAGTGGCGAGAAGCCCCAGCCAGATGACCGACAGACACGCCATCATCCCCGCAGGCGACACGTCCCCGCGCTTCAGTCTCTCCAGCAGACCGGACAGCACTCTCACGCGTCCCAGCTCCTCCCCTTGGGCAACGAGGTGACGCCGCGCTACGTCCGCTTGATGCGGATTTGCTGGGCGACGTCGATCCGCTCGCCGGGCTTCAAGGCAATCTGATCGGTGTGCACCTCGAGGCCGACCATGCCCCAGGCGGGCACCTTGTCGACGATGCACCTGATGATCGCATCGCACTCGAAGACGTGCGTGACGCGGAAACCGCCGGCCGCCACCTGCCACTCGCCGGCAGGGAGCTTTGCGCCCTCCAGCATCAGCACCGCCGGCCAGTGGGGAGGCCGGTTGGCGATGTCGCGGTATGCCACTGCCAGATCATCGCCGCCAGCGGTCGGGGCGCTCAAGGCAGCATTGCCGACATCCGGCGGCACAATGTGAAGCTGCGCGTTCCAGGCGAGCTTCAGTTCGTCCGCGCCGCGGTTCGCCACGCGGCTCGTCACGTGCAGGACGCCGTCGCGCAGGGCGTATGTGCGCGACATCCGCAGGCCCTCCGGAAGGCTGACCGATACCGACAGCCCCTCGCCGCGGCGTCTGCACCGATACGACTCGGCCCACCCCCGGCGGAAGTGCGGCCGATAGGTGACGGCCTCCTCGTAGCCCTCGTGCATCGGATAGCTGTAGAAATCCCACTCCGGCTGAGGCGGCGAGAGCCACTGATGGCCGTAGGCGTTCCACTCGATCAGCCGCCCGCCCAGACCCGGCACAACCGCGATGGCATGCTCCCCGTCGCGGAGCCATTCGACCTTGTGTGCTTTCAGACGATTGCGGAACTTCGTCACGGCCAAATCCAGGAGCCACGGCTCGTCGACGCGCGCCAGGCCGGCCCGCTTCCAATCGCGCGCCACCGAGTCGAACTCCTTCCGGTCCTCCTCGGTCGCCTTGCCACTGTACACGTCTCCGTCGCGGCGGAAGGTCCCCGCGGCGCGGAACAGGCGTCCGTGGGCCAGCCCGTTGCGCAGCGTCCTCACCCTCTGCCGCTGCTCGCCCCGCACCGCCGCCTCGCCGTCGGCCAGCAGCGCCTCCGTGCGCGGCAGGATGTCGCCGTCGAGCAGGCGGCGATTCGGCGGATCGTAGAGGCTCGGATGCAGCGTGCGATCCTCGCGCACCCGGGCGTGAAAAGCGTCCAGATACGCCCGGACCTTGGGCGCAGCCGCCCCGTAGTACGCAGGAAGGAACTCATCGACCAGCGGCCAGACAGGCTGCTCGGGATTCCACATCAGCTTGCTCTGGAAGTACAGGCGCAGCATGTTCGACTCGCCGGTGGCGGCGTCTTGGCCTATCCCCTGCAGAAACAGTCCGCACACGCCGCTGCGACGATAGAGCGCTATGTTGTCGTGCAGCGCGTCGAAGTCAGGAACCGGCACGCAATAGTACCGGAAGTTCGTGCAGTAGTGCCAGACGTGGAGCTGGTTTGTAATCCTGGCCCATCCCTCCAGAGCGCGATGGAACCGTTTGCTTTCGGGATGATCGCAAGTGCCCAACCGGTGCACGTGGCAGCATCGCATCGGCGCCATACGCACGCGCACGTTCGGATGGGGGACTGTGCGGCGCGGGGGATCAAGGGTGTACATGTAGGCCAGCGTGTCGATCAGATTGTCCGGGAAGACCTGCGAGGTGCGCTCCGCCACGGCGTTGACGAAACGCAGAACGGGGCCGGACTGGCTCCCCTCCTCCTCGACCACTGCCGAGCACGCCGGGCACTCGCAGGGGTTCTCCCAGTCGTCCTGTGAGACAGAGAAGATCGTCGCCTCCGGCCTATCGCACATAAGCTTGAGCACGCGCTCCGTCACGATGCGCAGCACATCCGGATGCGTCAGGCAGATCTGCGTCTGCTCCCGCTGGCGCACGCCTCCCACGAGGCTGAAGTACTCCGGGTGGTCGGCGAAGAACTCCTTCAAAGGCACATAGAGCAGGAACGTGTGCACGAACGGGCCGTAGGTGATCTGGCCGCCCATGTAACCTGGGATCTGATAACCTGGGACGTTGCTATAGTAGCCGTTTAGCCGGTTGCGCACCCGCCACACGGGGTCGGCCGCATCGAAGTTGAATGGGTCGCGGTACTCGAAGGCCGGTGCCTGCGTCGTCGAGATGGGAGGCAATTCCAGCCGACGCACGCGCGGAATGTGGTTTAGTTCCGGCGCGAACCATCGGCACCCCAGCCTCTCCAGCAGCTCGTAGGCCCCATAGAGGACGCCGCGCGGCCCGCCACCAAGGATGTAGAGCTTGCCGCCGCGGGTCTCGAGGTGGAACGCCTCCGGCCCGAGCTCCAACCCGTCCACGTTGATGCCTGCATCGGCGGCCGCGTCACGGTCGTTCACGTAGATGGTCGGCGTGGCGTGGCGACTGCGCACGGGCGGCACGCCGAGCATGGCGCAGATGTGGCGGTGAATCTCGTCGGCGGCGTATTGTTCCGACTCAGCGGCATCGGATCGGAGCACGACCCGGCCGACGCCTCGGCCGTTCTGGCCGAACAGGACCGGGATTTCGTCTGCGATGGAATTGCTCACGAGAAGCCTCCTTGGACCAGAGAAGCACCGAACGGACCCACACGCGCGACATTAGACCGGCAACCCCGGCAGTTTGCAAGCGCGGGTTCCCGTTGCACCCTCGCTTGGGAAGCGTTGCGCTTGCAGCCTGGATCATGTAGACTGGCACCGTCGTAGCAGGATGAGTTCTTGCGCCCGGACGCCATGCCGCCGGCACCCAGAGGGCAGATGAACGGCACCGACGCCGAACCACTCTACGTGCTGTTTACGATGGACTGCCTCCCCCCGAACGGGGCGCCCATGATCCTCGGCCCGCCCGACTGGCAGGAGGCGGAGCAAGGCATCAGGTCTTTCGCCGGTGCCTTGCAGACCGAAGGTCTGAGCGGGACGTTCTTCGTCGCTCCCGAGGGGTTGAACCGCCTCGCTGAGGCCGTCAAGGGCCTGCGTGAGGCCGGCATGGAGCTGGGCGTGCTTTCTCACCCCCAACTGTCAAACTACCAGAGTTACCTCGGCTCGTACGGTTACGACAGGGAGCGCGAGATAATTCAGTTGCACAGGAAGATGTGGCAGGATCGGCTCGGCGAGGACCCGCTCAACTTCCGGGCTGGGTTCTTCAGTTGCAACGACTACACCTTCCAGATTCTGTGCCTCGAAGGTTTCCAGCAGGTAAGCTGTTCGTTGCCGGGCAGGATCGATCCGGAGCAGTGCAGCATCTGGCACGGGGCCTACCCATTCCCCCATCATACCGATCCGCTCGACCGAAAGGCCGCGGGAACGATGGAGTTGTACGAGGCCCCGGTTACGAGCGCGTTCGAGGCAACGGGAAACGCATCGGCGGAGACCTACACGCCGCCCCATCTGCGCATCGAGGAGCCCGACCTGAACGCCTACGTCGATGGCCTCGTCGAGTCGCGCCTTGACCGCATGGAGGCCGAGGGCGCCGCGGTGAAGACGTTGACCTTCGTGACGCAGAACTCCGCCGGCTGGGGCGGTGACGAATCCCCCCTGACGGAACGGCTGCACAACCTGGCCTCGCTGCTGAAGACGGTGGCCGCCAGGCGCGGGATGCGCCTGGCCCCCGGTGGCCTGGAGGCGCTGCACCGGGCGGCCGACGAGCTCTGGCACAGGGATATGCGTTCGAGGCTGGCGGAGAACGGGTGATCCCGACCGCCGGGGATGGAGTGGGAGACGCACCGATGGCCGAAGACAAGGCGACAGGCGGGGGCGAGCCGCAGGATGCGCAGGCGCCCCCGCACGAGGACGTTACGGCGGTGCTTTGCGAGGGCTGCGGCCACCGCTTCAGGGCGAAGAGCTGGCGCGAGGGCATGGTCTGTCCCAAGTGCCGAAGCGGCAACGTCCAGCCTGTCGCGGCACCGGGCGGCGCGGTGGATTACTACGTGACCGACCGAAGCAGAGGCTTCGCCCACGCAGACATCCGGTTCGCCCAGTGGGCCAAGTGGCTCGAATTGATCACGCCGGCCCAGTACGAGAAGACCCTTCTCAAACAGAACCGCCTCGTCGGCAACCACGAACCCGTCCCGCCCATTCACGAGATCATGGTTTCCGACGGTCTGATCACAGGGGGGCAGGCCACCGGGTTGCTGGAGTTCATGACCCTCCCCCGCCCCGACGAGGACGACGCCGAGTTCCTCGAACTTCTCACGCGAATGGCCGATGCTCCCGAGGGGAAGGTAAACGAGGTTAAGGCCCTCCAGCGGAAGGCGGCCGGGCAATACCACGAGGTTCCCCCGGTCTGTCAGTTGCTCGTGGAGCGACGGGTCATCAGCGAAGCACAACTCCAGGCCATGCTGAAGTTCCAGAGGCGCGAACAAACGGGCTGTCCGAAGACCGCCCTGGACGCCATCAGCCGCCGCACCGCCGGAGCCAGGGTAAACGGTCGCGAACTGCTGAAGCGCATCCCACTGAGCGGCCGACGCATCCGATACGGCGCGACCATCGGTGCCGGAGTGCTGGTGCTGGCCCTTCTGGTCTGGGGCGTGCTGAACGCAGTGCTTCGCGACGAGATTTACGTCAAGTGCACCCGATGCGGGGTTGTCAGCGAGGTGGAGCTGGCCGACGCGTTTCCGGTGAGATGCCCGACCTGCGGAGGCGACAACGCGGGGCCCGCCTTCATGTGCAGCAGCGGCCACGTTGTCGCCGGCAGGTTTGGGGCGCCCCCCGCGCGATGTCCTATCTGCGGGGTTTCTGACTTGCATCCGCTTACGGACGAAGAGTTCGAGCAGAGTGCACCGCAGTGAGCCCGTTCACGGCCCCGCGAGGTGGCTATATGGCTCGGGCCCGGCTGACGGCGTTGTGCGCCATCGGGTGGGTTCGGGCAGGCGATAGCTGGTGCAGCACTCGAGCACGATGCGCCGCGCGCCAGTGTGGTCGCACAGGTGCCCGGGACTCACGTATAGGGGCTTGACCCCGGTCCTCGTTCTCAGGACGCTGCCGATCTGCTCTCCTCTGTCCAGGAGCGGGGTCCAATCGCCCCCGTGCTCACCGGGCTCGCGGTGTTCGCCTATCAGGCGGCTCTTGGCGGCACCGACCGCAGGCAGGCCCAGCCACAGACCCACGTGCGATGCCAGCCCCAGACGGCGCGGATGCGCCAGCCCCTGGCCGTCGAAAAGAATCACGTCCGGACACCGCTGCACGCGGCGCAGCGCGTCCAGGACGACAGGCGCCTCCCTGAAGCTCAGGAGCCCGGGTATGTAGGGGAAGCTCGCCGGCGCGCGGCCGATTACCTCTTCCACCACCTCCAGGGCCGGAAAGCTCAACACGACCACTGCCGCCACAAAGGCGCCGTCGGTCTTGCTGAACACCATGTCGACGCCCGCCACCCAACGAATGCGACGCGGCAGGGGCTTGAGCACCACGCGAGCGGCCAGCTCTTCCTGGATCCCGCGCGCTCGTGCGTAGTCCACCTCCCGTTCATGGAATGTCCCGGTCACCTTCATGTTGGCGCCCGCCCTGTGAGCGGACCTGCAACGACTGCGTTTACGATACCTCTCCCCTACCACGCCCTTCAAGACCTGGCATGGGGCCACCGTGCCGGCCGAAGGGGCACGTTCGAATTGCCTTGACACACTCGACAATACCGGGTAGAGTACAGTCCTGCTTCAAAGGGGTATCCCGGGTCAACGTCCGGGATGGATATGGCTCATGGCCGTCTCTGCGAGGCGATCATAGGCGAGAACTGGTCCGCACCGATTTCTCGTTCCCGACTACCCTGCCTCTTGCACGATTCGCCTGAAGCCTGACTGGTTCGTATTGGCACACTTTGCAGTGCGTCCCAGCACTCTGGCATGGTGCGTCGTCAAGGGAACCCGACCGTTGCAGTTCTATGCCGAAGAAACTTTTTCTCATCGACGGCTACGCACACATCTACCAGGCGTTCTACGCGATAAGGGGCCTCACAGGGCCGGACGGAGAGCCGGTTAACGCAGTCTTCGGTTTCGCACGGATGCTCAAGAGGATCATCGAGGACTATCAGCCCGATTATCTGGCTGTGGCCTTCGACTTGCCTGGCAAGGTGTTCCGCCACGACATGTACCCGGAGTACAAGGCCACCCGAAAACCCATGCCCGTCGATCTCCAGCGCCAGATACCACTCATTCGGGAGATGCTTCAGCGCGCGGGCACACCTGTGCTGTCGGCCGAGGGGTCTGAGGCAGACGATGTCCTGGGCACCGTGGCGCGTCGGGCTGCGAAGGACGGGGTTGCCTGCGTGCTGGTCACCACGGACAAGGACGCCGAGCAGCTCATCGATGAGACGACATCCGTGCTCCATCTCCGCAAGGACAAGGCAACGCTCCTCGATCCGGCGGGGCTCAAAGAAGCCAAAGGACTGGAGCCGTGGCAGGTGGTGGAGTTGATGGCACTCAGTGGCGATTCGAGCGACAACATACCCGGCGCCCCAGGCGTCGGACCAAAGACGGCAACTGACCTGATAGGCCAGTTCGGGAGCGTGGAAAAGCTCTACAAGAACCTGGACGAGGTTAAGAGCCGCAAGCTTCGAGAACGCCTGGCGGAGCACCGCGACCAAGTGGAACTGAGCCGGCGTCTTGTTGAGATAGATTGCACCGTCCCGCTTGAGCTCGATCTGGAAGCGTGTCGCACAGACCGGCGGGACGTGGCGGGACTGGGCGAGTTCTATCGCGCCCTGGGTTTCAGGTCGCTGATGGAAAAGGAGAGCCGTTCCGCCCCTGGCGAGGCGCCTCCGAAAGCGCGCAGGCAAGCCACGCTCTTCAAGACCGCTGACGACGGAGCGCCGCAGACCGACTCCGGCGAAGGCGCCGATGCGGCGGCCGTGGTGACGCTCGCAGATGTCCAGACCGACTACCGCACGGTGCGCTCACCGGCCGAGGTACGGGGCCTGGCAGGAGAGCTGCCGGAACATGCCCCGTTCGCTATCGACCTGGAAACCACGAGCCTCGATCCGCATGAAGCGCGGCTCGTGGGAATCTCGCTGAGCTGGCGGGAGCATCAGGGCATCTATATCGCCTGCGCCGGCCCGGAGGGCGAAGAGGTTTGCCCCGCTGAGGAGACTCTGGAGCTGCTGCGGCCGGTTTTGGAGGACGGGGCGGTCGGCAAGATCGGCCAGAACCTCAAGTACGACACGCAGGTGCTCAAGCGCTACGGCGCCGCCCTCGCGGGCATCGTCTGCGATACGATGCTTGCGAGCTACCTGCTCCAGCCCGGCGAACGAGGCCACGGCCTCGACGCCCTCGCCTTAAGGCACCTGAACTATCGGACGATCAAGATAACGGAGCTGATCGGCGAAGGCCGCGAACAGATTTCCATGGACCAGGTCGCAATGGATCAGGCGGCCCCCTATGCGTGCGAGGACGCGGACATCACGTTTCGGCTCCACGGGAAGTTATGGCCGCTGCTGGAGGCGCAGCAGTTGTTGCCACTGCTCCGGGACGTCGAGGTGCCGCTCCTGTCCGTGCTGGCGCAGATGGAATGGGACGGGATATGCATCGACAGTCCGAAGCTGGCGGAAATAAGCGAGGAGTTCCAGACGGAGCTTGACGCGCTGAAAGCGCGCATCTGGCAGGACGCCGGCACGGAGTTCAACGTCAACTCGCCGAAGCAGCTCAGCGAAGTCCTCTTCGACCGGCTCAAGCTCCCGCGCCCCCGGGGCAAGGTGCGCACGACCGGCTATGCGACCGACAGCGCCGTGCTGGGCGAACTGGCGCCGTCCCACTCGATCGCGAGGCACTTGCTACGGTGGCGCGAACTGAGTAAGCTTAAGGGGACGTATGCCGACGCGCTCATCGAGCTCGTCAATCCGCACACGGGCCGGCTGCACACGTCGTTCAACCAGACTGGGACGGCCACGGGACGCCTATCCAGCAGCAAACCCAACCTCCAGAACATTCCCGTGCGCACCCCGCTGGGCAGGCGAATCCGATCCGCTTTCGTGCCGGGCGCTGCCGATATGTCGCTGGTGAGCGCGGACTACTCTCAGGTCGAGCTCCGCATGCTGGCCCACTGCTCGGGGGATGAGACGCTGCGGGAAGCGTTCCGCCGGAACCGCGACATTCACCGTTTCGTGGCGGCCCAGATAGCGGGCACGAGCGAGGACGAGGTGACGACGGAGATGCGTCAGCGCGCGAAAGCAGTGAACTTCGGCATCGTCTACGGGCAGAGCGCATACGGGTTGGCGCAGCAGATCGACATGTCTTTCGAGGAGGCGCAGGCGTTCATTGACGGCTATTTCGCGCGCTATCCCCGGGTCAAGGAGTTTATCGGCCGCACGATCGAGGAGGCGCGGAATAATGGCTACGTTCACACCCTGGCGGGTCGCCGCCGGGCCATCACCGGCATCCGCAGCAGCGGTCCGGTGCGCAGCGCTGCCGAGCGGGTAGCCGTCAATACGGTGATCCAGGGGTCCGCAGCGGACTTGGTCAAGATGGCCATGGCAGCCATCAGCCGCGGGTTGCCGCTGGTTAGCGCGCGCAGCCGAATGCTGCTTCAGATACATGACGAGCTGCTCTTCGAGGTGCCGGACGACGAGGTCAGGGAAATGGGCGAGTTCGTCAGGGAGAAGATGAGCGGTGCCATGCAACTGACCGTGCCACTGAAGGTGGACGTGGCCGTCGGGAAGAACTGGGAAGAAGCCAAGTGACCGATCACCGGCCACACAAGAGCCTGCAGGCCCCCGTGATCGGACTGCTTGGCGCGGTGGCAAGCGGCAAGAGCACGGTGGCAGCGTTGCTGATGAGGCATGGGGCCGTGGTGGTCGATGCCGACAGGATCGGGCACAAGGTGCTGGAAGAACCGGAGGTCAAGGAGCAAGTGCGGGAGGCGTTCGGCGAAGACGTGCTAGGCCCGGATGGCTCTGTCGAGCGCAAGAAGCTCGGAGAACGGGTGTTCGGCGCTCGGGAACAACTTGAAAGGCTCAACGCCATCGTTCATCCCAGGCTCTTCGCTTCGGCCATTGAAAGCCTGAAGCGCGAGCAACGCAGACCTGAAGTGCCAATGGTGGTGCTGGACGCTGCGTTGTTGATGGAAAAGGGCCTGGAGTCCTGCTGCGATGTTCTTGTTTTCGTGGAAACCGGCGATGCCCAGCGTCGCGAACGGGCGCTCAGGGAGCGTGGCTGGACCACGGCAAGCCTCGACCGGCGAGATGCCGCCCAGATGTCCGCACGGACGAAACGGGAGCACTCGGATTACGTGATTCACAACGACGGCTCGCACAAACAACTTGAAAACAGGCTATCCAAGCTGGTAGAAAGGATTGGGGAACGATTCTCCACTCCCTTGCAGTAGAAAACGATTCCACACATCGACCGGCCTCGGCAAAGCATCGCACGAAGCCCCTGCCAAGATTGAAAAGGAGAAGACCGTGTCAGAGACACACCCCTCAAGGAGAGAAAAAGTTCAACCGCGCAATGCGGCCAGCGGGTTCCACATCGATCGCCTGCAGAAGATGACGATAAAGGCGTTGCAAGAGATCGCCCAAGGTGAGAACGTGGATAGTTACCGGGGGCTCAAGAAGCAGGAGTTGGTGTTCCGCATTCTGAAGGAGCAGGTCAACAAGGCCGGTTCGATGTACGGCGAGGGCGTGCTGGAAATCCTGCCGGAAGGGTTCGGCTTTCTGCGCTCTTCGGACTACAGCTTCATGCCCAGCCCGGACGATATCTACGTCTCGCCGAGCCAGATCCGCCGCTTCGGCCTGCGCACCGGCAACGTCGTCGCGGGCCAGATTCGCCCTCCCAAGGACAACGAGCATTACTTCGCCCTGCTGAAGGTGGAGGCGGTGAATTTTGAAAGCCCCGATACCGTCGGAAAGATCGCAGTTTTCGAGGACCTGACGCCGCTGCATCCGAACGATCGATTCATGCTCGAGACTTCGCCCGACGTGCCGGAGACGCGCATCGTCGATCTGGTGACGCCCATCGGCAGGGGACAGCGCGCCCTGATCGTGTCACCGCCGCGCGCCGGCAAGACGGTTCTGCTGCAGCTGATGGCCAACGGTATCCTGAAGAACCACCCGGAAATATACGTCATCATGCTGCTGATCGACGAGCGGCCGGAGGAAGTGACCGACATGACGCGCACGGTCCCGGCGGCCGAGGTGATCAGCTCCACATTCGACGAGCCGCCCAGCCGCCATATCCAGGTGGCGCGCATGGTGATGGAGAAGGCCCGTCGCATGGTCGAATACGGTAAGGACGTGGTGATCTTCCTCGATTCCATCACGCGCCTGGCCCGGGCCCACAATGCCGAGGTGCCCCACAGCGGCAAGATCATGAGCGGCGGCATGGAAGCCACCGCCCTCCAGAAGCCCAAGAAGTTCCTCGGCAGCGCCCGCAACATCGAGGAAGGCGGCAGCCTGACCATCATCGGCACCGCCCTGATCAACACGGGCAGCAAGATGGACGAGGTAATCTACGAGGAGTTCAAGGCCACCGGCAACATGGAACTCCACCTCGATCGCAACCTCTCCGACAGGCGCATATACCCCGCTATCGACGTGACGCGGAGCGGCACCCGACGCGAGGAGCTTCTCCTCGACCCGGACGAACTAAGGCGCATGCGGCTGTTGCACAAGATGCTCCACGATCTGAGCCCCATGGAGGGCATCGAGCTTCTCAAGGACCGGCTGGGCAAGACGCAGAACAACGCCGAGTTTCTCATGAGCATCAATATCAGCCACCGGTAGGGTTTCAATTGGGCCGTGCTAGTGTAGTGTCCCTAACGCTTCTTTGCATTTGGCAATTTTGGATAGGATGCGCTCGACAGGCGCGCTCCACACGAAAGGTTTCGGGTCGGCGGTGTGCGCTTCGATGAAGTCTATGATGACCTCGATCAGTTGCGAGACGCTCTTGAACGCGCCGCGACG
>CAZHPE010000052.1:16376-16920 GCA_964534775.1 uncultured candidatus Brocadiaceae bacterium | reverse complement strand
CCTCGCGTTCCAGGCGCTCCAGGTTCAGCGCCACCGCGCCCACCACGCGCTTCTCGGCGCGCTTCCCGGTGGTTAGGAGCGCGACGATCTCGTGGCGATCAAGGATCGGGACGCCGCTGCGGCGGACGTGCTCTAGGGAGTTGGCGAACATCTGCATCGAAGTCTGCGGCCCGGCGCTCGCCGCTCTCTGGCGGGGATCATGGCCGGTCTCATATCCGACGAAGGTGCCTTGGCGGTTGTGCGGTAACTGAACGCCGTTGCGCACGAGATGGGAGAACTCGGGCGTGTTGCCGAGGGCCTCGAGGCAGGCGATGTCGCCGTGCATCATGCCGCCGTCGAAGAGGCTATGGGCGAACGCGATGGGGCTGTCGGGCGTGTCGCCGGGCAGGCCGCCTTTGCAGCAGGTCTGCCTGTCCGAGCCGGCGCAATTCGACGCGCCGCTGCCGAGCCTGTCGGTGGCGATGACCACATCGCCCGCGCCTAGCTGGGACAGGTGCTCCGCGCAGTTCATCGCGGCCGCGCCCGAGCCGATGACGAGCGTGCG
>CAZHPE010000052.1:14054-16366 GCA_964534775.1 uncultured candidatus Brocadiaceae bacterium | reverse complement strand
TTATGAGATCGGCCTGCGCGCCGCCGGGCAGCGTGACTACTTCCCGTCTCACTCGGCGCCTCCTTGTCGAATGGCCGCAGCCGCCAACAGAATCGGTGCAACCGCGCAAATCCCAATGACACGTTTGCTGCGGACGCTTATACTACCACACGGCGGCTGCGGCGTCCCACTGACACCTTGCCCGGAAGCGGAGAGAGACTGCGATGCGATGGGAGAAGTTCGACTGGCTGATCGAGGCGGCGTTGGGCGAAGACGGCGCCGGGCGTGACGTGACGACCGATGCGCTCATCGACCCGGCTGTGGAAGGCCGAGCCGATGTGCTGGTCAAGGCCAAGGGCGTGATCTGCGGCCTGCCGCTCATCCCACGAGTCGTCGGCGTAGCCGGCAGCGGGCTGAGCGTGGAGGCGCTGCGCGAGGACGGCGCGCAGGTCGGGCCGGGCGACGTGGTGGCGGTCCTGGCCGGGAGCGCGGCGGATGTGCTAAGGGTGGAACGAACGATACTGAACTTCATCCAGCACCTGAGCGGCGTGGCGAGCATCACTCGCCGGTTCTGCGATGCCGTGGCCGGAACCGCCGCGCAGATCATTGACACGCGCAAGACCACGCCCGGCTGGCGCGCGCTGGAGAAGTACGCCGTCCGCTGCGGCGGCGGCCGGAACCACCGTATGAGCCTGAGCGACCAGATGCTGATCAAGGACAACCACCTGCGGCTGCGTGCGGGGGCCGGTGGCTCGAACGCCGGCGCCATCGAGCAGGCCGTGCGCGCCGCGAGAGAGGCGGCCGGGGGCCTGATGGTCGAAGTGGAGGTCAGCGGCCTTGAAGGGTTGGCCGAGGCGCTGCGTGCGGGGGCGGACATCGTGATGCTTGACAACATGCCGCCCGAGAAGGTGTGCGAGGCGGCTGAACTGGTGCGGCGCGAGCGGCCGGCCGGCGGGGGCGCGAGGCTGGAGGCCAGCGGCAATATCGGCCTCGAAAACGTTCGCGCCTACGCTGGGGCGGGCGCCGACTGCATATCCATCGGGGCCCTGACCCACAGCGCACCCGCGCTGGACATTGCGATGGACATGCGCTGAGGGAGGCCGATGCCGGCCGGGAGCGGCCCGACGGTATCGACGGGACGGAGAGACGGCCCGCTGCTACTGTTCGCCCTCTTCGTCCGACTCTTCTCCTTCGTCCCCGGCCCCCATCAGGCTGGCCTCAACGCCGCCCTCGGCATCGCCGCCGACGCTGCCGACCTCGATGTGGATATCCTCGCGCCTCTCGATCTTGGCGAGCCGTCCGTCGCGAATCCACACGATGCGGTCCGAGGCGCTGAGCATCTTGATGTCGTGCGTGGCGGTGATGATGGTGACGTTCTGTTCCCTGTTCATTTCGCCAAGGAGCCGGATAATCTCCTTGCCGGTCGACAGGTCGAGGTTGCCGGTCGGCTCGTCGGCCAAGACGATGCTGGGTGAGTTGGCCATGGCGCGTGCGATGGCCACGCGCTGCTGCTGGCCGCCGGAGAGTTCGGACGGCTTGTGATTGTAGCGCTCCGCAAGCCCCACTTTGCCGAGCAGCTCCATCCCCTTGTCGCGCGACTCATCGGTGGTCATGCCGGCGAACGTCATCGGCAGCGTGACGTTCTCCAGAGCGCTCATGACGGGGATGAGGTTGAAGGTCTGGAAGATGTAGCCTATCTTGCGGCAGCGCAGCCACGCCAGCTCGTAGGCGTCGAGCTGGGCCAGTTCAACCTCGTCGATGTAGACGATGCCGTCAGTGGGTTTGTCCAGCCCGCCGATCATGTTGAACAGGGTGGTCTTGCCGCTGCCGCTGGGGCCCATGATGCTGATGTACTCGCCCACCTGGATGTCAAGCGTGACGCCTTTGAGCGCCGCCACCTGCACCTTGCCCATCGTGTAGACCTTCGTGACGTCCTTGGTCCGCACGACGGTTTCGGCCTCGGTTCGAGGTAAGGTTGTTGTCGCCAAGAGTCTGTCTCCTTCTCGTCCGCGCGCGTTGGGGTGCGCTCTATAAGATCGCTTCCAGGCAAAACCAGCCGCCGCAGAGGCCGAAATTCAGTGCTGGGTAAGGCCTTTGGCAGGATCAACAGGATTCACGGAATGGGCTGAAAGACCGGCCTTTGCCTTCGCCCTGTCTCTTGTCGTGGTCGTATCAGCCGTCATCCTGTCATCCGGTCAATGTCTTCGTCTGAGTGCTGGTCCCTGCTCCCTGACCTCTGTCTTATGGTCCTTTTCTCCGCGTTCTCCGTGGCGCGTGTGCCGCTGCCCTGTTGTTACGCCTGCGCGCGCATGGCCTCGATCGGCGCCATCCGG